>DASZHK010000071.1:0-20759 GCA_035937905.1 Acidimicrobiales bacterium | reverse complement strand
AGTGGAACTCCAAATTCGACACTGACGATCAACACCTACTCAGTGACGGTGTGGTGCAGCACCGTCGAAGACAACACCATTGCTGCAACACGACAAGTGACCTTCTACGCGTGCCTAAGTTCTTTTTCGTCGGCGCAATGCCAAAGCACTCCTCGGCTCATCGCAGTGGTTGTCTTTGACGATTACCCGGGGCGCGGCGGCGCTCAACTCAACCAGCAGTGCAATGTTGGGTCAGGCCAGTGTGGCTATACCCAAACGTTAACCTCGTGGATTTGGAAATAGGTCGCCGCTTCTTGCACGCTTCGCGGTCAAATTCGCAGTCCAAAGGTGCTTTAAGGGCCAATCTTGAAGCGACGGTCCACTGCCACTTTTCACGTCACCGGTGACACGCTGCCCGAGTCGTCGAATCGGTGTTTCGCTTTTCCGTCCCGGGTCCGAGAGCATCACCTCTAGAAAATCTTTCGTCCACCATTTCGTACTCGGACACTGAATCCGCAATGAATTTCATGCCCTGAAGCGTGGCTGGCGGATGCCAAGGGAGTGACTTCGAAGTTGCCACTGTCGTAATGCGATAAGTGCCGGGTCGACGCTCTTTCTCTCACCGGAACAGGAAAATCCGAATAATTCCCAGACGTGTTCCGGGCGGTGGGGTGTTTGCCGGTCATTTTTGAAACGGTTACTCCTGGTCCAAGGTTGAATCTCGGCATCGATTCGAGTCTCAAGACTTGTGGAGAAATAGCGAAATTGTCGTGCGACAATAGTCAATCAGTGCAAGTATGTCTCGTATAATTTGTGCAATTACCAGAACAGGGCAGTTCCGAGTGTCGGCACTCCGTGTGCGAAAGGGAGTCATTCATGATTGGTACCTACAGAAGGCTGAAGCAACGCAAGGACGCTGGAGAGATCGACGGTTTCACGTTGATAGAGCTCCTCATCGTTATTGTCGTGCTCGGCATCCTCGCAGCGGTGGTGATCTTCGCTCTCGGTGGAATTACGGGAAAGAGCGCCGTGGCAGCGTGCCAGGCTGATGGGGCGACTGTCTCAACCGCGATAGCGGCCTTCAACGCGCAGAACCCGGGTCTCCTTGTGGGAACCTCTGCCGCACAACAGGCGCTGTTAACTGGGAACACGCTCGGCGGACCGTACATCCAGTCTTGGCCTTCAAACTTGCCGCACTATCGCTTCTACATGGACGCGACCACTGCCGGCCAACTCGACGTGGCGACGTCCCCCGTCGGGGCCGTGCTTATCGGTACGACCGGAGGCGCATACACCGGACCTACGTCTTGCGCAGCGGTCCAGTAGTCCAGTCACTGTAAAGATATGTCAAAGCGCCCGGCCATAGTGCCGGGCGCTTTGATGTTTATTGCGACTTGATAGGACGTGACTAAATGACTGAAAGCCAGACTTCGGGAATATCACCTTGGATCGAAAAGCTCTGGGATCTCGGCGGCTCTGACCTGCTCCTCTCGAGTGACTCAGCGCCGCGAGTTCGAGTCGATGGAAAATTACGCCCACTCGAAGGTGCTCCAATTCTCACCGGAGAGCAGATTGACGAAATGGCGTTGCCGCTGCTCACTCCGGGCCAACTCGAAACCTTCAGGGAGCAACTCGACGTCGACTTCGCCTTTTCGTGGCTGGACCGGGCCCGCATCCGAGGGAGCATCTTCACCCAGCGCGGTCAGACCGCACTCGCACTCCGAATCATTCCCACCAAGATTCCTACCATCGACGAACTCGGTCTACCTTGGGCCGCTAAGTGGGTCGCCGAACAACCTCGCGGCTTCGTCCTCGTCACCGGTCCTACTGGTTCCGGAAAATCCACTTCATTGGCCGCCATCATCAATCAGATCAACGAAACGCGCGCCGCGCACATATTGACAATTGAAGACCCCGTCGAGTACGTCCACTTCCACAAGATGTCGGCCGTCTCTCAACGTGAAGTTGGATTCGACAGCCCGTCCTTCGATCGAGCGCTCCGCTCGGCACTGCGCGAAGACCCCGACGTCCTCCTCATCGGCGAGATGCGTGACATCGACTCCATTCAGATCGCCCTGACGATGGCCGAGACGGGCCACCTCGTTTTCGCCACCCTGCACACGAACGACGCGCCTCAGGCAATCGACCGCATCATTGACGTCTTCCCCGCTTGGCGTCAAGAGCAGACGAGGGTGCAGTTGGCATCATCGCTCACCGCCGTTATCGCGCAGCGGCTCATTCCGAAAATTAGCGGAGGCATGGTTGCTGCGTTTGAAGTCCTCATCGCAACGAACCCCGTGCGAAATCTCATTCGAGAGGGGCGCACCAATCAACTCCAGAACATCATGTTCACCAACGCTGGTGAGGGGATGCAGACGCTGGAGAATAGTCTCGCCAAACTGATCGTGGACGGCGTCATCACCTACGAAGACGCGATGGCCAACACCGCGCACCCGAAGGAACTCGTGCGTACCTTAGAAGCGATTGATAAGAGCTTCGTTAAGGTGTAATTCAGAGTTGGTTACGGTATAACTGACGGGTGAGTCTTCATCGTGGCCCGACGCTTCCGTACACCGTCGTCGCCGGCGTAACACCCTGTTCGTCCGGTTGGCTACTGCAGTCCGCAAAAATGCACGGTTCGACGTTTGCACCGGAACTACCTCGTATCTACGAGACCTTCCTCGAAATACTGAGTGAACACCCTGCCTACGCGACCCTCGTCATCAACGCACCCATTGGCTACCTCGACACGCCCGAGATGGGCCCAAGGACGTGCGACAGGGAAGTCCGAGCCATGGTCGGCCGACGTGGTGCGGCGATCCACAACGCGCCGTCGCGAGCGGTTTTGAGTGGGCAACTGGACTGGAACGAAGGTGGACTCGACGCCGTCACCGCGACGATGCTTCCGCACTACCGAGAAGTCGCTCGAGAGATGTCACCCTTTCGTCAACGCACGGTGTACGAAGGTAATCCCGAACTGAGTTTCTTCCAGTTGAACCAAGACGAGTCCATGAAACGCTCGAAGAAGATCGAGGCGGGACGCGACGAACGACTTGAGGTTCTCGAATCGCACGTGCCAGGCATCGAAGAGATAATGGACTTCGAACTCGAAGGCGCGTCTATGAAGCACCGGTTCGACGCACTCTCGCTGCTCTGGACCGCTCGACGCGTCCACGGCCACGCAGCACGACGTATTCCTTCCGAGCCTGAATGGGACAGTGAGGGAATTCGAATGGAGATCGTCTACTAGCTAACCGAATTGGCTAGAAGTGGAAGGCCCGACGACCTCCGGGAGTTCACGGAGCACGTCGGCAGCACTCGTCCAGCAACTCTGTTCAATGGACGTTCGAGAACAACGGCACGATCTCAGGCCCCGCGAAAATCGCTAGAGCCGTCCCGAGGGCGAGGAAGACGCCGTAGGGAATTGGCTGTTCACGGGTCATCTTCTTCATTGCGATGAGCGTCAGGCCGAGGATGGCGCCAATCAAATTGGCGGCGAAGAAGCCTAAAACGACGTAGCGCCATCCGAACCAGCCGAGTCCGAGCCCGAGAACGAGCGCGAGCCGTACGTCACCAAAACCCAAGAGTCGCGGACTCGCGAAGTTCAAGATATAGAAGACGACGAACCACGCCACCGCTGAAATAGCAGCTACGAGGAGGCTGTGCCATTGATGGGTCTCGGCTGCGGCCAGAGTCAGCAAGCCACCGACGAGGACCAACGTCGGGTAGACAACCTTCTTCGGCAGGAGCAAATGCTCAAGGTCGATGCAGGCTAGAGCGAGTAGTCCCGCGAGCAAAATGAGCATTGCCGGGAGGTCCCAGCGAAACCCGAGGCGCGCCGCGGCCCCCGCGAAGAGCGCCCCGCCGGCCACTTCCACGTAGAGATACCGGGGCGATATGGGTTCGCCACAGTGTCGACAGCGCCCTTTGAGGAGCAGCCATGAGATGACGGGAATGTTGTCGCGATCCTTGATTGCTGCGCCGCACGACGGGCATTTGGAGCGTGGCGACACGATCGATTCGTTGCGTGGGACGCGGTAGATGACGACGTTGAGGAACGAACCGACGGCGAGACCAAAGAGCGCGCACACCCCAATAAGTGCACCTAACATTCAGTGCTTCTCGCGCGGTCCTCGACTAACGTCCCTCGAGCGAACGTCGTCGCCATGAGCACGTCGTTTCTCGAATGTGTCGCCACGAAGCGCCCGCTCACCATCCCTGTCGGCAGATCCGGACGGGATACTCCCTTAATTATGCACCGTATCCAATTATAGTTTTGGCAACATCGGTGTAGCTCCGAATTGGTTACAGTTCAAGTTCGTAGAGTCGAGAGGACCTTCAGTGGGAAACGTCGTAGGTCACCGGTACAGATACGGCGCGAGTTTTATCGATCAAGAGTCGGGGGTCCGTTTCGAGGGCCATCACCCCATGGAACGACCGGACCTCTGGCAGGTCTACTTAAACGGCGCTGAGGGTATCTACCGGAGCCGAGGCTTCGAAGAGACGCTTCGTCGACGCGACTTCGAAGATGGAAACGGCGTTCCGCTTTTCTTCCTTGGTTTTTCGCCGAGCGGTGAGGCCGTCGCCGGCGTCCGCTTCCACGGACCTCTCGAAGGCAGTCACCAGGCCTTCCTCATCGATGAGATGTCGGACTCCCCCGATATTGACGACATCGCTGCCGTGATTGACAAGGAAGTGCGCCTCGGTGCAATAGAAAGTAAGGGCGCGTGGTCGAAGGGCGAGGCCGTCACCGGCGTTCACCTCGCGATGACCATGTCGAGGTGCTTCATCCACGCGATGAACTGGCTGAGCGCCGAATTCGCGATCGCCGCCGTGTCCGACCGATTGCTGCCCTTGGCGGAATTCATCGGCGCGAAGCAAGTGGGTTCGCACTCGGTGCCGTTCCCCGACGATCGCTACCGCACGATCGCGGTCTGCTTTCGACGGACGTTGAGTTACGAACTCAGTTCCGCCGCCAATCAACAGGCGCTTCGCCTCGAGGGTGAGCAACTCTCGCGTGGTCCACTTTCGGTTGGCGTTGGTGTACTCGAAGCTGAGTCGACGAGCACGCAGTCTCGTCGCCCTTTGGTACTGGACGTCACCGAGCGGGCCCAGCGTGAAGTCTTACGAGTCCTCCGTGCCGATCCCTCTTTGCAGATCATCGATCGCTTCGAAGAACAACGCGATCAGCTCACGCAAGTAAAACCCACGCCGTCACGAAAGCTCTTCGACGAGGGACAACGCTGGGTCTACTACCCGTGGCGTCGAGCGGTCGTTCGACTGCTCGGACCGCGAGCCTTCTCCGCCGTGCGGCTCGACCGCAATCACAACAAGGTGACGCGCGAAGAACAAGCGCGACTGCGAACGTTGTCCGTGGGCGTCGTCGGCGTGAGCGCCGGTCACTCCATTGCCCACATCCTCGCGATGGAGGGCCTGGCCGGTGAGATTCGCTTGGCCGACTTCGACACCATCGAACTCTCGAATCTGAACCGCATCCCGGCGAGCGTGCTCGACCTCGGCGTCAACAAGGCCATCGTGGCGGCGCGGCGCATCGCCGAGATCGATCCGTACCTACGCGTCGTCGTCATGCCCGAGGGCATCCACGCCGACAACCTCGACACGTTCCTCGACGGACTCGACCTCGTCATCGAAGAGTGTGACTCGCTCGACGTGAAGTTCCTCGTTCGCGAAGCCGCGCGCGCCAGAGGCATCCCCGTCATCATGGAGACCAGTGACCGAGGGGTTCTCGACGTCGAACGCTACGACCTCGAGCCGCAGCGACCGATCTTCCACGGACTCCTCGGCGACATGGATTCGTCCACGTTGGCCGGTCTGTCGACCGCCGAGAAAGGTCCGTTCGTGTTGCGTCTCCTCGGCGCCAACGAGATCTCGTCACGAGGCGCCGCGACGGTCTTCGAACTCGGCCAGACGGTCACGGGGTGGCCGCAGCTCGCGAGCGAAGTCACGCTCGGCGCCGTCACCACCGCCGCCGCGGTGCGTCGCTTCGGTCTCGAGGGCGAACTGCCCTCGGGTCGCATTCGCTTCGACGTCGAGGAGATCCTCTCCGGACTGTCGCCCATTGAAGTGTCCACCGCCGGTGAGGCCGCGCTTCGCACGCCACCGCCGGAGGACCCGGCCCTCGAGAGCACGGACCCGATCGAACTCATCGTCGACGCGGCTCGACGCGCGCCCTCCGGTGGCAACGTGCAGCCGTGGCGCTTCGAGGCGAACGACGACGAGGTTCGCTTCTACGTCGTACCCGAACGCAGCGCGAACGCCATGGACGTACGACTTCGCGGAAGTTACGTAGCGCTGGGCGCCTCGCTCTTCAACGCGCTCGTCACGGCGGCGTCGCTGAAGCGCCTTGGACTCGTGAAGCTCTTTCCCGAAGGGACGAACTCGCACCACGTGGCGACGATGACCCTCGGCACCCAGATCGACGCCGGGATGGCACGCTTACAACCGTTCGTGAACGCGCGTACGGTGAATCGCCGCATGGGCAGCCCCACGCCCATCGACGACGCCACCGTGTCGATGCTGAGTCGAGGTGTGGAGCGCGAAGGCGCGCGACTTCGTTTCGTGACGGGACGCGATCAGATCGAGGAGTGCGCCGCTCTCCTCGCCGAGTCCGACCGCCTTCGTTTCCTCATCCCGACGGTCCACAAGGACATGCTCGACGAACTGCGCTGGCCCGGACGCGACACCCTCGAAGAGGGAATGGACGTTCGCACGCTCGAGATGGATCCCGCCAGTCTCGGCGCACTGCAGCTCGTCGGTCGTTCCGACGTGATGGAACACCTCGTCGACTGGCGTGGTGGCGCGGCACTGGGTCTTCGAACGAGGGCCATGGTGAGTTCGAGTTCCGGGATCGCCGTCATCACGGTCCCACGCGCCGACCCGACGTGGTACGTGCGCGCCGGCGCGGCCGTCGAGCGTTTCTGGTTGAGCGCGGAACTACGGGGACTCGCCATCCAGCCCGTCTCGCCACTCTTCCTCTACGCCACCGACGAGAAGGACCTCTTGAGCCTCGGCGGTGAGCGCCACCTCGACGAGCTCTACCAACTCTCTCAGCGCTTCAACAAGGTGTGGGACCTCGACGACGGCGAGACGATCGCGATGGTTATGCGGGTTATTCACGCCGCACCACCTTCGGTGCGCAGCGTCCGTCGCCCACTCAGCCACGTCCTCATCCGTGACATGGAACCCATCGCGCTGAACGGCCCGCTAAATACCTACAATTTGTGAGTTTTCCCAGCATTTGACGTGATGGATGCTCGCAAAACATAGTGTTTTCTTGCCTTTTTCTTCTTTGAATGACAAGGGGGTACTGCTATCCTCGTATTTCAGGCCATTTAACGGTTAAGGCGGTTCGCCCGTGGGAGATCTCACGCACTCAGACGCGTGGAAGGTAGGCGACGAGGCTCGACTCGTCGTTGAGACTCTCCGTCACGTCACGCCTAGGGCTGAAATTGTGGCGGTTATCACGAACTCGGACCGGCCTATTCCCGGTTTCGACATCGAACCTCTCGTCGCTCCCAAGGCAAAGGACGCCTTTGACCTGATCCGCGAACGGGTTCAGGGCCAACTCATGGGTAAGGAGCCTCTCGGATCGTTCTCGTGGACGATTTTGGACACTGAATGGGGTGTACTCGTTGACGCCATCGAGTTGCTGAACGGCGACATCGTCGGCGCCCTCATCGTCGCTCGACACGGCCGCGTGTGGTCGCAACGAGAGGTCTCCATCGCCCGCGCGTTCGGCGGACTGTTCGGCAAGGTGGCCTCGCAGACGACCCGTGAGGGTACCCTCCTGCACCAGCGCCGTCTGGACGAACTCGTCAGTCAAGTGGCCGAGCGGCTCATGTCCGCGACGCTCGACAACCGCAAAGAGGTCCTCGGCTGGACGACACGCGTGCTCGCGGAGTTCCTCGAATCCGACGTTGCGTTCCTCCGCCGTCACGATCACGTACGAGGCCTCTCGATCCTGGAAGCGGAGTGGCCGATCCGCGACGACTTCACTGGACCTGATCCCCTCGGTGAAGTGCGCTTCGACGCCGACCCGATCTTCATGGCGACGAAGGACTTGAAGGAGCCGTACCTCCCGGGCGTTGAAGACGCCACCGACGAGTTCATGGAACGCGTCGAAAAGGGATCGGGTGAAACGCTCCTCGCCGGCGCGGCGGTGCCGCTGCTCCTCGGTGACTCCACGTGGGGCATCCTCGGCTTCATCCACTTCGGCCTTCGCGCCTGGGTGCCGGCAGAAATTAACGCCCTGCAAGCGGTGGCGTCGATGTTGGTGCAACTGCAGGGCCGCATCGACGCGGAAGAACGTACCGCGCACATCGCGCATCACGACGACCTGACGGACCTACCGAATCGACGCGCACTTCTTCGCGAGCTGAAGTTTCGCCGTGAGGCCAATCGTGACACCGCCGTCATGATCATTGACCTCGACCGGTTCAAGGTTTTGAACGACTTCCTCGGCCACGCGAACGGCGACCGCCTGCTCATCACGATCGCCGACCGCATTCGCACGAGCATCCGCGTGAACGACTACTGCGCCCGACTCGGCGGGGACGAGTTCGTCGTCCTGCTCGACGAGGCGCACAGCGCCATGGAAGTACTCGCCAGCGCCTACCGACTCCTCGAGCTCGTCGCCGCGCCCGTCGACCTCGGCGGCCAACAGTTCAGTCACACCGCCAGTATCGGGATCGCCATCGCCGTCGCCGGTTCCGACCAGACCGACTCGGACATCCTCGCCTGCGCGGACGGCGCCATGTACGTGGCGAAAGCGCGTGGCCGCAACAAGGCCGTCCTGCACGACGAGGAGATGCGCGCCATCCTTGACGAGCGCTCGCGCATGGAGATCATGCTGCGTGACGCCCTCGAGCAGGGCCAACTCCGCCTGCACTACCAGCCTGAGGTCGACATCCGCACCGGCGAGCTGCTCTCAGTTGAGGCGCTCGTGCGCTGGCAGCACCCGACGCGCGGTCTCTTGAACGCCGCCGAGTTCATCACCGTCGCCGAAGAGACCGGACTCGTCCTCACGATTGGTCGTTGGGTCTTTGCTGAAGCCTGTCGTCAACTGGCCGAGTGGCGTAAGGCGTACCCCGACCTCGCGCTCATCGTGCGCGTGAACATGTCGCCCGCGGAGTTCGCCGCGACAGACCTCGTGGAGTTCGTCGAGAACTGCTTGACGTCGAACGAGATTCCTGGCGAACGACTCTGCATCGAGATCACCGAGTACGCCGTCGTCGAAGAGCCCGAAAAGACCGCCAACATCCTGCGTGGATTCCGCAAGATGGGCGTCGAGATCGCCATCGACGACTTTGGCACGGGCTTCGCTTCCATGACCGAACTGAAGCACTTGCCGGTCGACCTCTTGAAGTTGGACATGAGCTTCGTCGAAGGCATCACGACGGACGCGTACGACCGCGCCATCGTGGAGTCCATCATTCGCCTCGGCCACGCGCTCGACCTCGGCGTCACCGCTGAAGGCATCGAGCACAGCGCCATCATCGACGAGCTCCTCGTGCTCGGCTGTCATCGCGGCCAGGGCTACCTCATCTCTCGCCCCGTCGACCCGGCCGATCTCAAAGCGCTTCTCAGCGCGGGACGCGTGCCTCTCTCACTTCTACACCCATCGGAGGAACCATCACTCGGTCTGACGAGCGCGAAGTCGTGACTCCCTTCATTGAGGGAGCGTCCGACGACGCTGAAAGGGTGAGTCAACCCTACGAGCCCTGGCTCTTTCAAACGATGCTCGACGAACTGTCCGTCAGCGAACTGGGTATCGGCTTCATCTACTCGGTGCTCGACCTCCTCGTCGAGCGCTACGCGCTCAGAGACGCCGTTGTCGTCCTCGCGCACGAGTCTTTCGGAGCGCAACTCTTTCGTGCCGGTGGCGGCGCCATCAGCATCGACACGGCCGCGCGCCTCGGCACGATTCCCGGCGTGTACTGCGAACCCGACATTGTGCCCCTCGTCGAGCGAGACGCCATGCGCACCGCGTGCCAGCTCGCCCTTTCCATGCATCTCGCGCGCTTCAGCGCCGCCCACGACCCGCTTACCAACATCGCCAATCGCCGGACCTTCGACAGCGCACTGCAAGCGGCGACCGTGCGCAGCGCCCGCTACGGCTGGGCCTTCACGCTGGTGCTCGCGGACCTCGACGGCTTCAAGATCGTCAACGACACACTCGGCCACGCCTTCGGCGACGATCTCCTGCGTCAGTTCGGCCTCGCGATGCGACGTTCCGTGCGAAGTGGCGACCTCGCCGCTCGCATCGGCGGCGACGAGTTCGCGGTCATCCTCTCCAACGCCGACGGCCACGACTCGTCTGGCTTCACCGACCGCCTGCGCAGCCATTTGGGCTCCGCGCGCGACCATGTAGGATTCACCATCGGTACCGCGTCATCGCCTCGCGACTCAACGGACCCTGCCGAACTGTTCCGTATTGCCGACGCCCGCCTCTACGAGAAGAAGGGATTGAATCGCCGATGATGTCTCCAACTGAAGAAGATTTCGAACTCGAGCTTCGATCCCTCTCTGGCGTCTTGAACGTCGAAATCCGTCACCGCGACAACGGTGACGTGGACGCGGTGACCTTGATCGTGACCGGCCAGGACCCGAGCGCCATCCGCGTGATGGCGACGCAGATCGTGAATCTCTACTACACCGAGGCGAGCGTCATCGTCGAGGACGCCAGCAAGGCCATCTCGCCCCGCGAGATCCAGGCCGTGCGCGTGGCGCTCATTCGCACCGACTTCAACCCCGAGAACGGCAACTGTGAGGTCGAGCTCTCCTACTCCGGGCGCATGGGCGTCGGTCGGGCCGGCAGTGGCCAACTCTTCGGCGGGGCCGAGGCCACCCTCGCCGCGCTGCGCGAGCTCGGGTACAACATCCCCTTCTACCTCTTGACGGTGATGAGCGTCGCCACCGTGCGAGGCTGGCCGGTCATCGTCACCCTTCGCCCGTTCTCCGAGGGCGCGGACATGTTCGGCATCGCCCAGTCCGACGACGACGTCGCCGCGGCAGCTATGGCGACGCTCGACGCGTTGAACCGATTCCTGACCAAGGCCCCGAGCTACCAGTAGTTCCCTACGTTGTGGCGGCACCGGCTCGAAGCGGCCGATCGGCGCCGCGCCACTTCCAGGGACGCGCGACGACGCCCTCGGTGGCGGATTTAAGACACAACGCAACGACACCCCGCCAGCAAGACCAGCGCTGGAGATTCTCAATTCTTGACCTAGTTACTACCAATTACTCGAGTGAACTTCGTAGTATGGACGTTATGCAGACCCTCGCCCGTCGAGAAGCGTTAAACCGTCCAGTTCCCGACACCCAACCGTGCAGGTACGCGCGCGCGGCGCACGAGGACCTTCTCCCACGCGGAGGCCAACAATGACAAAAATCCTGGTCGTAGATGACGACACCGAGATCACGAAGCTTCTCGACACCTTTCTCACTGGTGAGGGCTATGAAGTGGCCGTCTCGTCGAACGGAGCCAACGCGCTCAGCGCCGCCTCGTCGCTTGAACCCGACCTCGTCATCTTGGACATCGTGCTCGGCAGTGAGGACGGGCGCGAGGTGTTACGCGAACTGCGCCTGATCAGCGACGTGCCCACCATCTTCTTGACCGGTCGCGGTCTCGAGACGGAGCGGATCGCCGGGCTGAAGTTGGGCGCCGACGACTACATCGTGAAACCCTTCTCGCTCGGCGAAGTCTCCGCGCGAATCGAGTCCGTCCTGCGACGCTCGGGCGCCAACACGCAACAACACAACATTGACGCGCCCAACATCAGTTTCGGCGACCTCCAGATCAACGAGAACACCCACGAGGTGCGGCTCGCGGGTAACTTGCTCGATCTCACGTCGAAGGAGTTCTCTCTTCTCAATTTCATCGCCGCTTCCCCGCGCCAGGTGTACTCGCGCGCGCAACTCCTCGAGCACGTTTGGTCGTCATCGAGCGAGTGGCAGAACGAGGCGACCGTGACCGAACACATCCGGCGACTTCGCTCCAAGATTGAACTCGACCCCGACCACCCGATGTGGATCAAGACCGTCCGTGGGGTTGGCTACCGCTTCGAACCTCAGACCGGCAGCGAAGTACAGGCCTGACGTCCGCACGGATCGCGGGCTTCGTTACCTCCACATTTCTCGTCTCTCGTTGCACGCGCTATGTCTTAGCGACGAGAGAGAAGGTCGTGTACCTGATTGATAAGCGCGCTCGGGCGAAAGGGCTTCGGGAGAAACGCACTGCTGCCCGGAAGTAAGTCGCGAATCACCGTCGCTTCGGCGGTGCCCGACGTCAGCAGGACCCTCAGTGAGGGATTGGCGCGCTGCAGTGCAGCGGCGAGCTCAGGACCCGTGAGTTCGGACATCTCCACGTCACTCACGAGGAGATCAATGGCGCCGTCAAAGTCACGCACGACGTCGAGCGCCTCTTCGCCCGACTCGGCGACGAGAACCTCGTAGCCGTTTCGACTGAGTACTTGGACCATGAGTCGACGAAGGTCGTCGTCGTCGTCCGCGACCAAAACGGTCGCCGATCCTCTTGGTCGTTCGTGTGAAGCCACGACGGGTTCCTCGATGATCGATTCGTGACTTACCGGGAAGAAAATCTTGAAGGTTGTCCCGACGCCCTGAGCGCTTTCGCACGTGATGGCGCCGCCACTCCCTTCGACCAGGCGACGCGCGGCCGCGAGACCGAGACCGGTTCCCTTGAACGGTCCCTTCGTCGTGAAGAACGTGTCGAAGCAGTGTTGTCGTGTCTCCTCGTCCATGCCCACCCCCGAATCGGCGACGACGATGGCGACGTAGTCGCCGGGCGCGACGTGCAGTTCGTCCGAGGCCTCAACGTCGACGGTGACGGGCTCGACACTGACACGAAGTTCGCCTCCCGACGGCATGGCGTCACGAGCGTTGATCGCGAGGTTCAGCATCATCTGTTCAAACTGACCGGCGTCGACGCGGATGGCACCGGCGTTCGCGTTCAGTGACCAACGTGACTCGATGTCCGCCCCAACGATGCGATCAAAGACCTCGGCGTTCGACTGCAACGCGGCGACGGGGTCGAGCACCACGGGTTCGAGCGACTGTGTTCGACCAATGCTCTGCAACTGGGCGGTGAGCATTGACGCCCGCGACGAGGTCGACTGAATGTCTTTGACCATCTCGAGTGACCGCTCGTCGCCACTCAGATCCTTTGAGAGGATCTCCGCGTAACCCGAAATCAACGTCAGGAGATTGTTGAAGTCGTGCGCCACGCTGCTCGCGACGCGACCACGAATCTCCATCTGTTGCGCGTGATGAACCTCGGCCTTGAGTTCACGATGGTCGGTGACGTCATCGACCAGCATCAAGATGCTGGTCGCTTGACCTTCTGGCGAAGGCAACAGGGCCGCGGAGGTCGTGAGGTCCCGACGTCGCCCCATGATGTCGACGTCGACAAGATCCCTGCCACTCGCCACCTCGCCGTCGAGGACTTCTGACCACAGGGCCGCGAGCTTGTCACTCGATCCTTCCGGAAAGTGGGGTTCGGTCGGCGTGGCCTCGTCGTACGCGGGCCACGCGAGGATCTTGCTCGCGGCACGATTCCACCATCGCACACGTCCCTTGAGATCGACCTCCACGATGCCCGCGGGCGCCGTGTCCACGAGTATTCGAAGACGCGTTTCACTGGCTTCGATCTCTCGACTTAGTTCAGTCGCGCCGAGCGCCGTCGCGGCCATTTGGGCCATCAGGGTGAGGACCTCCCTGTCCTCCGTGAGGAACTGACCCTCGGACTTTCGAACGGCCAGGACGCCCCTTGCTTGATCACGTCGCTCGAGCACCGGCGCGACGAGCCAGTCCCCGTCGTTCCACGGCGCGAAAGTACTTCGTGAAGCAGGGACGTCGTCCATGGTCCCGAAGTCGTCAGGACCCAAGCACGCCACGGGCCAGCCGCGCCGAGCCACCCCGCGAAGCGGTGCCTCGGGGCCAGTCTCGAGGGTGAGGACCGCGAGGTCGGCGTCGAAGACTCGTCGAGTACTACTCGCCAAGCTCTTCAGTATGTCGCGTTCGTTTCGCATGCCCGCCACGGTGATCGACGCAGCGATGAGCTGGTGGAGTTGACTGGCGATACGTTGTGAGCTTCGTACCGCGTCGTGGACGTCCTGGGCGTCATTTCTCGAGTCATCGGAGAGTGTTTTCTTGTCGTCTTGAAGTTTGAGCTTCCCTCGACCCCGGGCCATGATTCGTCACTCTCCTAAGTTTCGCTTCACGCGGGCTTAGAGAGGCTTCCCCGAAAAGATCGCGAAGTCTTCCAGAAAACGGTCAATCTCTTCGGCCTCGTGGGGCCTGGAGAAGAGATACCCCTGACCAACATGGACCTTTTCGTTTTGCAGTTGCGCTCGCTGTTCGGAATCTTCAACTCCCGCGGCGATCACTTGCAAGTGACGAGTCTCGCTGCTCTCGACGAGGCGGTGAACGAGAGTCGAAGCGTCGGACGAACTCGCCAGTCCTGCGATGAATTCTCGGTCGAGTTTCACGATGTCGATTGGGAACTCCTCGAGTTCGTCAAGCGCGGAATCGCCGGGTTCAAAGTCGTCAACGGCGAAACGGACGCCAAGGGTTCGCAGTTTCGTGAGACGCGAACCCGACGCGCCTCGATCGACCATCAGCGTCGCCTGAGCGAACTCCAGGACCAAGAGTGAGGGATCAAACCGGCTTGAAAAGAGAGCGTCAGCGACGTCGTCGAAAAAGGTCGACGACTCGAACTGTTGCTGGGAGACGTTCACCGAGACACTGAACCGGTAACCGCGATCGTGCCACGCGGCTCCCTGGGCGCACGCAGTCTGCAGCGTCCATCGTCCTACTGGAACTATCTGACCGCTTGACTCGAGTTCGTCGATAAAGGTGTCCGGACTCAGTACTCCAAGCTCAGGGTGCCGCCAGCGTAAGAGTGCCTCGACGCCCGCGAATGCGTTGGTTTGAAGGTCAATTGTCGGTTGATAGACCAAGAAGAACTGGCCCTCTCGAATTGCTTCATCGAGAGCTGGTCCGCGGTAGTGAAGCTCTCGTTTCGCGTTCGAATTCGACGACTCTTGGTCCATGTCGCTCCGTAGTCTTGAAGCCCCGACGAGAAGATGCGCCACCTAAAACTCCTCGTTGATGACGCTATCAGTTCAATCACAATTCTTGAATGACGAGTGCCGCCTCCCTAGACCCGTCGCCCATCCGTCACACGCGCCGAGGTCATCGCTAATACCCGTCCACCATCGACCTCGACGCGCTGACTAACAGTTGTCGGCACTCCATGATGACCTCGACAGGGTGCGTATCGTGGTTGACATGAGAGTCACGAAGCGCTGGGGAGGTCACGTGCGGTCAAGGTCGTTGGCGTGAGGGTTCTCGTCACTGGAGGCGCAGGGTTCATCGGATCGACGACCGCGGAACTCTTGTTGGCCAAGGGGAACGACGTCGTGGTGCTCGACAATCTCATCTCGGGTCGAGCGGAGAACGTCCCCAAAAAGGCCACACTCGTGCAAGGCGATTGCGGGGACGAAGGACTTGTAAAATCACTAGGTTCGTTCGACGCTTGTCTTCACTTCGCTGGACGAATCGAACCTGGTGAGTCAATGAAGTACCCCGAAGTGTTCTTCGCTAACAACGTCGCGTCGACTTTCCGCCTTCTCAACGCGCTGGTGGACTCAGGTACCGAGAAGTTCGTCTTCTCATCATCGTGCGCCGTGTACGGCAATCAAACGCAGATGCCAATCAACGAAAGTAGTTCAATACAACCCCACAGCCCTTACGGGCTATCCAAGCGGATGGTGGAGGAAGGACTGAACTGGCTCGTTGCGTGCGGGCGAATTCGCGCCGCGTCACTGCGTTACTTCAACGCGGCGGGCGCCACATTGTCTCACCCTGAGCGTCATCGGCCCGAGATTCACCTGATTCCCATCGCACTTGATGTGGCCGCTGATCAGCGCGAATGGCTCGAAATCTACGGGAGCGACTACCCAACGCCTGACGGAACCTGCGTCCGCGACTACGTCCACGTGAGCGATCTTGCGGAGGCGCACGTGCTGGCGATCACGGCCCTCGACGTTCACAAAGAGTTGACCCTCAATCTCGGGTCGGGCGTGGGCTACTCCAATAGGGAGGTCGTGGAGACGGTCAAGCGCGTAACCGGCGTCGACTTCGATGTTCGTTACACGGATCGTCGCCCTGGTGATCCAGCGGCCGCGGTGGCGAGTAACGCGCGAGCACGAGAGTTGCTCGGGTGGCAGCTCGCGCGATCCAACCTTGACGTCATTGTGAGCGACGCTTGGGACGCCCACAAGGTAGAGGTGTCCTGACGACCGATGGTCCACGCGCCGGCTTCTATTACGATGCTCTAGGGCTTACGGACGTAGTATCGCCATTGAGATAAGACGCATCGCGGATTCAGTGGTCAGCGTGCGGAGGGAGGCCAACGCATGGGCGCGGCAACAATTGGAAGCGCACTGGCGGAGAAGCGGCGCGAACTCGGACTCGAGAAGGGACGAGCTGCCGCCAAGATTGGAATGAGCCGAACGACGTATAGCTCCTACGAACAGGACACCCAACGCCCCTCGGCGGACGTCTTCCCCGCCCTCGCCAGTTTCTTGGAGATTTCAATCGAGGAACTCCTGACGCTGTACGGTGCGACGTGCGTGGCCGCTTTGCGAACCTCATTGGAGAGCGTCATGTCAAATCTCCAAAGTGAGATTCCCGACACGGAGAGTCCCGATGGGACCCCACTGAAAACCGAAGTACCTGATCAACCTCAGTCCGTCGATGACGTTGATGACGTCGAAGAGTTCGAGGAGGTCGAGGAGGTCGAAAGTGTTGCCGTATCCCCCGAGCAGACCGAACCGATCGTGGTGACAGCCGTGACGCCCGAAACGTTGGAAGTCCCGGAGATTGAAGAGCCTTTAGCGCACGAGGATGTTCCAGAGAAACAACAGGCGCCGCCGGATCAAGAGACCCGCGTCGACGACGGGGACGAAGTCGGTGCACCCAACATTGAGCTGTCTCATTTGCTAGAGGAAGCACCAAAGCCCGAGAGCAGTGGTAAGAGTTCCGGTCATAAAAAGAAGAAAAAGAAGAAGCACAAGAAGAACTAGCGGCGTTTCCCCACTTGGAGTCTCACCGCCGTTGACATTTCTCTTGGTCAGTGCCATGACAAGTGAACACGATCGCACTGAAAAGATCCGTCGTCAGCCGAATTTTCATCTGCCCTCGAAGGTCGACTGAAGAACTGTTGCGTTAGGAGAGCGGGCGTCACAAACCTCCATTTCATGGCGCACCGGAACCCTCAGCGGGGCACACATCAGCTTGACCAGTGGCAATAGGGCGATCGAGTCCGCGCATCCCTTGCTGCGACGTGTCGCAGCAAGGGATGCGCGGACTCGCGCAGGCGCCTTGACGCTGACCAGTAAGAGTTCCCTTGGAATATCAGTCATTTCTTATCGTAATCACGTTACAGAACCAGAAAGTTCATGGCTAAACCGCTGTCAGTTGATAGGCTCCCGCTACGCGATCCGCGAAGGTACATGATTGAATGGGCCTTGTCTCTATCAATCCAGCGGGATGCAGACGAACGAGTTAGTTCGTGCCATGCGAGATGTGCCAACGTTTTTCGCGGTAGATGACATGTCAATTCAACCAAACAAGAATTTGGTCAAAGGTAGAAACTATGCGCCGAGTACCTCGAGCGGTAAAAGTCGGACTGAGCATCTTCTCACTGCTCGCGCTCGGGCTTACGTTTGACGCGGTCATCGCGGGCGCCACGGCGACGTTGCCGCCGACCGTTAACGAGGTAGTCGCTCCTAATGGCTTAATCACCGCCAGCGGTTGTCCTACCAGTCTTCTATCGGTAACGCCCGCACCAACGGTGTACGCAGACCTCGAGAGCGCGATTGCCGCGTCGACGACGACGAACGGGCAAACGATCTACGTGTGCGCGGGTGCCTATGACATGAATTCGGCATCCTACAATCCGAGCCATCAGGCCCAGATAACGAAGAGCCTCACCATCGACGGCTATAACTGGAACGTTCCACCTTCGCCGTCCGACACAACGGCCTCACTGAACACTGCGACGCAAACAGTCTTCGAAAACGGGGCAGGCTTTCTCGTGCAGACCACCGGAGTGACCATCAGCGGCATCACTTTCTACGAGAACAACGCGGTCGTTCCAGGCAACACGAACTGCAGTTCAGCTGCTTGCGCGAGCTCAATTGACGTTCAATCTTTGGTGACGGGGCCTGGTGACCAGGGCGAGTCCAATGTCACGATCAGTAACAATCTCTTCCTCAACACCGGTGGTGGATTCCAAAACGCCGATATCCACTTCGGCCTCGGCCAAGATGGACAGGCGACCTACGTCACTGCGCTCGACAGCAATGACGTGGTCCGGGCCAACGTCTTTGCGTACGACCCAGGATTCGAGAACAACGCTCTGCAGATGTCCGACACCACGGGTGCCCTCGTTACAGGCAACACCGTGAACTATCCCACCAACAACTCGAGCGGCGCCGACGATTTCGGATTGAGCGCTCTCTGGTTCCCTGGATTTGATCAGGGGATAACGATCTCGAACAACACGCTGAATGGCGGTGGAATAGACCAAGATGCCGGCGCCATGCCGAACACTCCCGACCCTAAGTCGGGCATCAAGATCATCGACCAAGACCTCAACGGATACTACGGCGATGGTTGCAGCAACCAAATCGTGACGGGCAACACCATCTCCGGCTTCGTCTACGACATCAGCATGATCTCGAACAACTACGACGCAGGAGCCCAGGCTCCTTGTGGTGTTGGCCCGTCCCACTTCACCGTGTCGAACAACACGGTCTCAAACGCTCGAATTTATGGAATCTATATCTCAGCTGACGCGACGGGTGGCACGATAAGCGGCAACGTCGCTTCGAATACCGACGCCCTGGGATACGCTACCGACAGTTACGTCGCCGGCGACTACGACTTCTATGACGCCTCTGGCAACACGACGGGTAACACGTGGACAAACAACAGTGGGGACGGATTCTCCTACCCCCCGAGCATCAATGAAGTGTCCACGACGACCACGACGTCGACCTCAACTACTACTACGACATCAACGACAACCACGACGACAACGACGACAACGACGACCACCACGACCACGATTCCACCAACGACGACGACCACCACGACCACGATTCCACCAACGACGACCACGACTGCGGGCTCACCCCCGCCACCAACCACGACGACTACCGCGGCTCCTCCAACAACGACGACCACGACAAGGGCTCCGCCAACAACGACGACACTCGTCAAGAAGCCGGACGTGACCATTTCTTCCACCACGATTACGTCCGGCAACAAAGTGTTCGCCACGTTGCATTGCTCCAACGCAAAGTGTGCCGGACCAATCGAACTTACGAAGACGGTCACGACAAAAGTTGAAATTGGAAATACGAAGAAGTACAAAGTCCACACGACAATTGAAGTCCTCGGTACGAGTAGCTACGTCTTAGGAGCGGGAACCCAGAAGCGATTCTCGATTCAATTGAACGCGAACGGCGTCAAGCTCATTCATTCGACCGTTGGCCACCACTTCTCATGTGAGATGACACTCTCCACTTCAGCGGGAACAATGCACCAGAACATCGTTCTAACGCTCCCGTAGCGCAACATCTGACACTCCCAGACTGAGCGGCGACCTCACTCACTTCTGCTCGAAAACGATGAGGTTACATTCCCTAGTTGTTGCACGGATCGACTTCTGTCGCGTTGGTCGCGATGAACGTCTGACGCGAGATGAGTGTCACCGCGTTGCACGATGAGTCGAACTCAATCATTCTGATGACGCCACGGGAGCAAGCAGGCGTGGCCCGACCCGCGAGGGCTTGTTGGGTGAACCACCTCAGCTGTTCGCCGAGAAGCGACTCCGAGAATCCGGATGTACGCGAACATCATCCACCAAAAGTGATCAAGAATGCCTTCATCAACTTTGAATTCACAAGTAATTAACACAATCGTTCATTAGTGAACGATTTTTGAATTCTCCGCTGACGCCGTGCGACCGATGCGCGAACCTAGGGAGAAAAGGCGACAAAATATCCATTGCCATTCCGCGCCTAACGCTCCCTCCGATTTCAGTTCCGTCTCCGTCATGAGGCTTGCGTTGCAGCCAGCTTGACGCTTTGACTCTGACACTCCCGCTCAGTGCGCGACGGTGGGTATAACCGAAATGATCGGAGAGTTCTGAACGGAGCAAGGTGTCGAAGTTGGACAGATCAGGCAAAGCAGGTTCGACACTCACAGTGGGAACTTGCCGGAGAACCGGCTACCCACCCCCGGTGATTGGTGTGACGTTCTAACTCGCGGAGCGACCCGTTGCCCTTGCTCGTTGCGTAGCCGCTCAATCGAATTGCTTTCGATTGAGCGGACTTTGGTAAATCCAACGACTTTCCTCGGTCCGAGAACGTCGTTGAGCAGGCCATCTTTGGCTTTCTGGGCCGCCCCAGAGTCCCATAGCGTTTGTATGTAAACTGTTGGTGCCGTGTTGCTATTGGAGATTGGCCACGAGCTAAGACTGCATGCGTGAATTGCTACGCGTTAACTCTCATCACTCGGTAATAGGAATAATGGTCAAGTACAGGCGACGGCTACTCAAGATGACAACTGTTTCGTGGTGGCGCGCTTCGACCGTAGCCATTGTCTCCCTCTCGGTGGTCATAGTAGCGCTAGGGGCGGACCCAACCCTCGCCACGTCCGCGTCT
>DASZHK010000070.1:0-10236 GCA_035937905.1 Acidimicrobiales bacterium | reverse complement strand
ACTTAAAGACGTCGGCCGCCAATCCCTGGATGCCCGCGTTCATGGCCTGTCGTTCGGCCGCCTGGCGCTGGGGACCGACGGCCGTGGCGAGGTCGGGGAACGGGCGGATCCGCCCGAACTCGGTGCGCGAGTACCCCTGATTGCGGATCTCTTTGACGATGTTGTCCAGGTAGTTGCGCAGGCTCGGGAAACCCTCGAAGTACTTGTTCATGATCTCTTTGGCCGCGCTGACCGGTACGCCGAGACGTTGACTGAGGCCAAAGGCCTCCATGCCGTACGCGAGACCGTAGGAGACGGCCTTCGCCCGTTCGCGTTGCTCGTTGGTCACCTCGAGGGAGGGAACACCAAAGACCGACGCGGCGATCGTGCGGTGGACGTCTTCGTGGGAAGCGAAGGCCGCGAGCAGTCCGTTGTCCTGGGAGAGGTGCGCCAAGATGCGCAGTTCGATTTGGTTGTAGTCCGACACGGCGAGCAACCAACCCTGCGTCGGGATGAAGGCGTAGCGCAGTCGTCGTCCTTCTTTGGAACGAACGGGAATGTTGTGCAGGTTCGGGTTCTCGGACGAGAGACGACCCGTGCGCGCGACGACTTGGCTGAAGGTCGCGTGGATCCTCTCGTCAGGTCCGATCGCGTCGATGAGCGGCGCGCCGTACGTGCTGCGCAGCTTTTCCACTTCGCGGTAGCGAAGGATCAGCGGCACGATGCGGTGTTCGTCCTGGATCGCTTCGAGACTCGTCGCGTCGGTCGAGAAGCCGGACTTGATCTTCTTAACGGCGGTGAGTCCGAGCTCCGTGAAGAGCACCGTCTGGAGTTGTTGGGGCGAGTTCACCTTGAAGTCGTGGCCCGCGACCTTTTGGATCTCGAGGTCGAGCTCCTTGGCCTCGGTGGCGAACTCGTCCGCGATGGTCTTTAAGAGCGGCGCGTCCACGCGAATACCTCGCGCCTCCATGCGCGCGAGCACCGCCACGAGTGGCAGCTCGACTTCTTCGTAGATGTGATGGAGTTCCCAGCGATCGATCTCGACGCGCAACACTTCACGAAGGCGCGCGACGAGTTGCACGTCACTGATCAAGGTCTCGTCACTCGTCGCGCTGAAGAGCGACGGTCGCTGGTCGGCGATCGGCTCACCGAGGAAACGATTCGCCACGTCGGCGAGGTCGTAGTGACCACTGATGGCGTCGACGAGAAAGGCCATGATCGCCGTGTCGTCGGCCGGTTCGTGCATCGTCACGCCGCGCTCGTGGCCGATTCGCAAGAGGCGCTTGATGTCGTGTCCCGCGACGGCCACGTCACCGACGGCGCCAAAGAACTCCTCGAGGTCAGCGACGGCGATCGATCCCGACGCCGCGTTGAAGACGACGACGCGCTCGTCACTGTAGGCAACGACGGGATCCGACGTTCCCTTCAAGACGACCGCGACCGACTTCTCGTGTTTGAGCACGGCCGCTTCTGGCGTGGGCGTGGTCAACGTCGCGACCTCGCCCTGACTCGCGGGTTCGCCCAGCAGGCCCGCCTTCATCAGCTTGTTCATGCGTACGCTCATCGAGTTCATCTCGAAACGCTCGAAAAATGTCTCCACCTCTTGACGATTCCATCCGCCGAGCGTCAAGTCGGTCAACGTGAAGTCGAGCGGTACGTCGCGCACGAGTCGCATCACCATCTCGTTGTTGCGTGCACGCGCTTCGTACGTCGCGAGGTTCTCACGGAGTTTGGGGGTCAGGCTCGCGAGGTTGGCGTAGAGCTCGTCGAAGTCGCGGTACTGCGCGAAGAGTTTCGCTGCCGTCTTCTCCCCTACGCCGGGTACGCCGGGCAGGTTGTCAGAGGTGTCCCCGCGCAACGCCGCGAGCAGGGGGTAGCGCGCCGGTTCGATACCGCAGCGCTCGAAGATGCCCGCCTCGTCGTAGAGCGAGTAGTCCGACACCCCGCGACGGTTGTAGAGCACCTTGATGAACGGGTCTTCGACCAACTGGAACGTGTCACGGTCGCCCGAGACGACGACGACCGGGATCTTCGCTTCGCGGCCCCACGTCGCAAGTGTCGCCAGCACGTCGTCCGCCTCGAAGTGGTGAACGCCGAGCACGGGAATGTGCAGGGTCTCGCACATGGTTCGAATGAGATCGAACTGGTGCTCGATCTCGGGAGGCGTCTCGGCGCGTCCTCCCTTGTAGTCCTCGGTGAGGGCGTCGCGAAAGGTGCCGCCCGGAAGGTCGAACGCCACCGCCAGCGCGCGGGGATTCTGCGAGCCCACCAGCGAGACGAGCATCGACGCGAAACCGTGCAGGGCGTTCGTAACGACGCCGGTCGAGGTTTGGATGTCGGTGGGCAGCGCGAAGAACGCCCGAAAGGCGAGGGACATGCCGTCCAGAAGTACCAGGGGCCGCTGGTCGGCGACCTCAGCCAACGAACTCACCCTTCAGAATCTGTTGGGCGACGTCGCGCATCCTCGTTCGCGCACGCATCGCGGACTGCTGGATGACCTCGAAGGCCGCCGGTTCATCGAGTCCCCGATCGGCCATGAGCATCTCCTTGGCCTTTTGAACTATCTCGCGAGTTTCGATCTTGTCGTCCGCACCCGGTGATTCGTGCGCGACGAGCGGCTCACTCGCCGTGGGATTGAGGATCGCGGCCAATTTTGGCAGGATCTCACTACTTCGAAAGGGCTTGACCAAGTACGCGGCGACGCCCGCGTCACGCGCGCTCTCGATGAGCGTGCGCTGGCTGAAGGCCGTCAACAAGACGACGACCGTCGAGGAGCCCTTCAAGGAGCGTGCGACTTCGACGCCGTCCATACCGGGCATTTTGATATCCAAGAGTGCGAGGTCCGGTTGGTGCTCCTTGATCATCGCCAGCGCGTCGTCGCCGCGTGCGGCTTCGCCGACCACCAGGTAGCCGTCGCCCTCCAAGATCTCCTTGAGATCCAATCGAATGATCGACTCATCGTCGGCAATCACCACGCGCTTATCCATTGTCATCCTTCGGTGTCCATTCACGCAGGAGCTCATCACGTGCCGCGAGGAGCTCTCGCACTTCACCCGATCGACGCACCATCTCGGCGTTAGCCACCATGACGTGACGGGAGAGTTCATCGTATTCCTTCGACTGCAGGGGCGTCTCGGATACCAGTGCTCGAATCCTCGCGTCGTCCAGGGCGTCGTTCCACACTTCGACCTGTTCTTCCAGTACCGCAAGGCTTTCGCGGGCCTGCGCCAACTGGCGTTGCACGTCCACCAGACGGCGTTTCACGAGACGAGATCCCATGTTTTTCAGTCTACGACTCGTTTTCTGGCTCCACCGCTAGCCGTCGAGCTCGTTCCAGCATCGCGCTCGACGGTACGACGCCAAAACTCGTCGCGACCTTCTCGACCTCAGCGATCGTGCTCTCGGCGAGTGTCACGTCACCGAGATCGCTCGACTCTCGAACGCAACTGCTCGCGAGCGCACGGTGAATACTGCGAGCGAACGGTGACTCGAAGAACCCTCCGAGGTACGCGCTGAGACCGAGTTCGTCGGCACGAGCGAAGATCGCTCTCGCGTTGGCGAGTCCGCCGACGCGCGCTGGCTTCACGCAGATCATCGTGGCGGCGCCGTAGGCGGCGATCTGCTTCAGATCGCGCAAGGAGCGTACGCCTTCGTCGAGACTGAGAGCGAGGTCCAACTTTTGGGCCAAGCGCGCGTGGTCCGCGAGGTTACCCACGGCGTAGGGCTGTTCCACGGCGCTGATGGTGGCGACGTCACGGATCAGCGCGACGTGGCGAAGCACGTCGTCGTCGTCGGTGGCCGAACAGTTGTAGTCGAGCACCACGGGGACGAGGAGGAGCGCCAGTCGGTCCATCGCACGCTCGCGCAACGGACCGGGCGCGATCTTCACGCGCACCCGCGCGACGTCGTCGTCGACCAGCCACTCCGTGTCGTCGTCCAGCAGCGAGAACGTCGCCTGTCGTGGCGTTTCGAACCGTGAAGGCCAGATCTCGTCGACGCGACGCGACGTCTCGCGAAGTTCATGGTCCAGCACCGCCATCTCGACGAGGGCGGACGCTGCGTTGCTCGCGGGGGTCGATGACCCCATTCGCGCCACACGACTCCACGACGGCAGTGTTCGTTCACGAGCGACGACGCCCTCGAGGCGCGCGAGCGCGACGCGCGACGCGTTGAGTACGTCGTCGAACCCCGGATCACCGTGCAGCGCTTCGGGCTGTGGCGCCACTTCGCCGTACCCGACGACGCCTTCGTGATCGAGTCGAAGAAAGAGCCGAGAACGACGGTGATGCTCCTGCGCACTCGCTCGCACCGGTCGCTCGAGGACGACGTCTTGTCGGTACAGGGTCACGTTCATCACCGTCACCCTACGAGGGCTGCTACCGTGGTCGCCGCAGCCCGGATGGCGGAATCGGCAGACGCGGAGGCCTCAAAAGCCTTTACTCGAGAGGGTGTGTGGGTTCAAGTCCCACTCCGGGCACTGTTACCTTTACAACATGATGGAACCCTCGAACCTTGCGTTTCGCGACGACGTCGTCGCACTGTTTCCCGGTCAAGGCTCGATCAGCGGTGGTGCTGGAGAGCCGTGGCGCTCGTCGAAGCACTGGGCACTCGTCGAGCGAGTCAGTGAGGTCAGCGGCGTCGACGTGTCGGCACTGTTGCTCACGGCCAGTGACGAGGAAGTCGTGCGGACCGATCGGGCACAACTCGCCACCTTCGCGCTCTCACTCGTTGGTTTCCACGAGCTGCTCGACCTCGGAGTTCGTCCGCGCTTCCTCGTAGGACACAGTCTCGGTGAGTTCTCCGCGCTGGTGGCGTCGGGGCTCCTCTCGCTCGACGAAGGCGCGCGCCTCATCGGCGTTCGCGGAAGCGCCATGGCTCGAGCGGCGACCATTCGCGAGGGCTCGATGGTCGCCGTCATGGGTGGCGACGAGGGCGCACGCGCGGCGCTCGACGCCGTGGCGAACGTCTGGGTCGCCAACATCAACGGCACGGGCCAGATCGTCGTGAGTGGGACCCGCGAAGGTCTGGACGATCTCCTCTCGCGCCACAAAGAACTCGGATGGCGGCGAGCGACGCCGCTCTCGGTGGGCGGCGCCTTTCACTCGCCGTTGATGTCACCAGCCCAAGAGGAGTTCGACGAAGCACTCGCGACGACGGTCTGGGCAACGACCGAGTCGATCTTGATCTCCAACGTCGACGCCACGACGCACACGTCGGCCAGCGAGTGGCGAGAACTTCTGCGTCGTCAGCTCACGTCGCCCGTCCAGTTCCTGGACGCGACGCTGGCGCTGCCCGACAGCGTGCGCGTGACCATCGAGATGCCCCCGGGTGGCGTGCTCACGGGTCTCACCAAGCGCATACGCGACTTCGACCAACAGATCGCGCCGTCGTCACCACATGAGATTCAGGAGATCGTCCTATGAGCCGTCACGTCATCGTCACCGGAGCGAGCCGCGGCATCGGTGCCGCGATCGCTCAACTCTTCATCGACCAAGGTGACCACGTCGTAGCGTTGTCGCGCTCGGGTCAGGCGCCCGAGGGTTGCGCCAAGTCACTCGCCGTTGACGTCGCCGATTCGCAGGCGATCAACGACGCCGTGAAGGCAGCGATCGAGGAGTTCGGTCCCGTCGAGGTCGCGGTCGTCAACGCGGGCGTGACGCGTGACGGCCTCGCCATGCGGATGTCCGACGAACAGTGGCGCGACGTCCTGAGCACGAATCTCGACGGAGCGTTCTACACCGCGCGCGCCACCATGGCGTCAATGGTGCGCGCCCGCACGGGTTCGATCATCTTCATTGGCTCGGTTTCCCCCTTCATTGGCGTGCCGGGTCAGGCCAACTACGCAGCCGCGAAAGCCGGCCTCGTCGGCCTCGCCCGCTCACTCGCAAAGGAAGTCGCGACGCGATCGGTGACCGTGAACGTGGTCGCGCCGGGCTTGATCGACACCGACATGACGACGGATCTGGGCGCCGCGAAGGACACGATGGTCGCGATGATCCCCCTTGGTCACGTCGGCCAGCCCTCCGATATCGCAGGCGTTGTCGGGTTCCTTGCCAGTAACCTCGCGCGCTACATCACCGGTGCCGTGATCGCCGTCGACGGAGGCCTCGCGCTCGGCCTCTAGTGGTCTCTAGCGACAGGTCGATTGAGTACGATGGAGCGAAAGAAAAAAGGGGTTCCACCATGGATCGCAACGAAGCTTTAGCGAAGTTCACTGACGACACGGTCGAGGTCTTGGCCGTCGACCCGGCGCAGGTCACACTCGAAGCTTCCTTCGGCGACGACTTGGGCGCGGACAGTCTCGACCTCGTCGAACTCGTCATGGCGCTCGAAGAGACCTTCGACATCGAAGTTGCCGAAGACGAACTCAAAGAGATCAAAACCGTCGGCGAGGCCTTCGAGCTGATCTACGCCAAGCTGTAGTGCGCGTTGCCGTCACTCCCTCGGGACCAATACAGGGCCGCCGAGTAGCCGTCACGGGTCTCGGCGCGCTCTCGTGCGCCGGCGAAGGAGTGGACGCCCTGTGGGAACTTCTGATGAAGCCCACCGGGCCGACGTCCAAGCGCATCGGCGATTTTGAGTCGGCCCACGTTGGTGGCCCCAAGGAACTTCGCCGCCTCGACCCCTTCGCTCTTTACGCCCTGGTCGCGGCCGATGAGGCGTGGAACCACAGTGGGCTCGTCGGGCCGCTGACCAACGCGGGCAGCATCGTGACGACCGGCATCGGTGGCCTCCAATCGACCCTCAACCAAGGCGTCGTGCTCTTGCAAAAAGGTCCCGAGCGCGTCTCGCCGTTCCTCGTGCCCATGATGATGCCCAACGCCGCCACCGCGGCCGTCTCCATGCGTTTTGGCTTAGGTGGTCCCTGTGAAACCGTGACGACGGCCTGCGCCGCCGGAACACACGCCATTGGAAACGCCGCGCGCCTCGTGTCGTCGGGCCGCTGTGAGGTGGTCGTCGCGGGTGGTGCGGAGGCCGTCATCACGGAAATCGCCGAAGCGGGTTTTCGCAACATGACCGCGCTCTCCAATCAGAATCTCTCTCGACCGTTCGACGTCAACCGCGACGGTTTCGTCCTCGGTGAAGGCGCGGGCGTTTTGATCCTCGAAGAGTGGGACCACGCACTCGAGCGAGGCGCGACTATCTACGCCGAAGTCATTGGGGCCGCCTCGACCGCGGACGCCCACCACATCACCGCACCGGACCCGACGGGCGCGGGCGCGATTCGCTGCATGGAGCTTGCGCTCGCCGACGCCGACATCTCGGCTGCTGACGTCTCGCACATCAACGCGCACGGCACGTCGACGCCGCTCAACGACTTGGCAGAAGCGATCGCGGTGCACCGCGTCTTTGGCGCCTCGCCGCCGGTCACCACCTCGATCAAGGGTCACCTCGGGCACTCACTGGCCGCCGCCGGTGCGCTCGAGGGCGTTGCCTCGGTGCTGACGCTCCAGAATCAACTCATCCCGCCTACTGCCGGTACGACCGAGATCGATCCCGCGATCGATCTCGACGTCGTGCTCGAAGCGCCGCGTCCCGCCGAGGTAGAGATCATCTTGTCGAACTCATTCGGGTTCGGCGGTCACAACGGCAGCGTCATCTTTCGACGCTTTCACGCCTAACTACACCGTCCACTCGTCGTAGTGGCGTTCCACGTAGGTGTTGTCGTAAGCCCAGCGCGCGTTGGCGATGAACTCACCCAGCATCACCGGATCCTTCACGCCCGGCGCGCTCTCGACGCCCGCGCGCACGTCGACGCCAAAGACGGGGAAGTTCTGCACCACGTCGACGACGTTCGAGGAGTTCAGCCCTCCGGACGCGATGAGCGGGACCCGTGGACCTGACTCCATGAAGAGTTCGAGCGAATCCACCAGGGCCTCGGGTTCGTCACTCTCGGGCAGCACGAGACAGGCCACGCCTCTCGGCAGTCCGAGCCGTTCGGTGCCGTCGGGCACCATGCGCAACACCGTGTTCACCCGCTCGCAGACGTAACTGAGTTCGTCCGACGTGATGGGACCATCGATCTGCACGGCGCTCAGTCCGATGGTGTTGGCGATCTCGACGATCCGCTGGGGTAGTTCGTTTCGAAACACGCCGACCGATCCCGCTCCGTGAGGGAGGCGCCGGACAATATCGTGCGCCGAAGTCACGGAGATCTGGCGCGGCGTCAAAGCGAAGTCGAAACCCACGGCGCTCGCGCCAAGACCAATGGAAAAGAGTGCGTCCTCCTCGGAGGTGATGCCCGAGATCTTGATGTAGAGGCCCTCAGCCGTCAGTCGCACGTACCATCTCCATGGTTGGTACGTTACTCACGCGCGTCGTCGCGCCCTAGGCAACCTCTTCAACGATCACGTCGCCCGGTTCGTGGCCGTCCACCGCGAGCAACGTGCGATGCGCCACGCCCAGTCCGTCGAGTCGGCCGTCAGTCATCCAGGCACTCGTGACGCCTTGGGGCCCCGCGGGTCCTTTCGACTTCAAGTACGCGTCGACGCTCGCGGAGTCGGCACCACGCACGTGCACGAATCGCCACGGCACGCTCGATCCGCGTGCGTCGAGTCGTCCCACCAACTCCTGACCGGTGAAGCATCCCTTTTGAAACGAGATGGTCGCCGCGACGAACGCTCGACCGAAACTGTGCGGCGTAAGGTTCAACGCGAACTCGCGCACGCCCGGCCAGTTGGCGCGGATCTGTTCGTCCAACGTGGTGAATGGTCCTTCATCGACCTCTTCGACGTCGATAGTGCATTTGGTGCGAAGCAGGAACCGTTTCAGTCGCTTGGCGGCGGTCTCGGCGAGTTCTCTCGGCACGATCACGTCGAAGCCGTCCTCGCGGCGTTGCACGAAGCAACTCGTCATGACGACGCTGTCGGGCTCGAGAATGAGCGCCCACGCACCACTCTCATCGACGGCGGCGAGGTCCTGGCTGAGTTGACCCTGGAGGAAGGTCTCCGTCTCGGGTCCGCGCGCCTTCAGCGCCGACCACGCCAGTGCGTGCGTCGTGGTGTCGTTTCCCTTAGTACTCATGAACTATTACGCTAGGCGCCAACGTGGTGAAACCCGCCGCGATCGAGGTGGCCGTCAATGAGTATGCAGACCGAACTGAACACCATCACCTCCACGATGACCGAGCTCTCGACGCGCATCACCACCCTCGTCGAGGCTGAAGGCGACGCCATGGCCCCCGACGTCTACGCCGAACTCGTCGCGGCTGAACGCACGGTCGGGGCGCTACTGCGCCGACTAGTCCGCGTCGCGGGACGGGCTCTCTAACCTTCGCCGATAGTGTTTCACTATGGCTTCTCCGTGGTGGTGCGTTGGTTCATTGTCACCCCAGCAGCGTCTCGACGTGCTCAGTTTGCTCGACCGAACCGAAGCCCTTCTCGGACGTGAGGCGATTGACGAAGGTCGCCGACGCTCCGTGGTGCACGGTTGGCGTGCGCAACACTGGCTCTACTACGTCGAAGGCGTACTGACCAAGTACGCAATGTCCTCGGGTGACGAGCACGCCATGGTCGAGATGTGTGGTGGCGACTATGACGCAGAACTCCTCGCCCACCTCCTGGCCGCGCACGAAGTCGTCGACTGGTGGACCCGCGGTCCCCAGTCGTGCGAGTACGTCAAGGGCACCGTCATCCGTATGTTGCAGCTCTTGCGCGTGAAACTCCCCGTGCCGGTCGAAGGAGTCCCCGAGGGCGCGATCCTTCGTAACTTCGAACCCCACCACGACGAAGACGCCTGGCTCGAGCAAAACAACGCCGCCTTCGCGCACCACCCCGAGCAAGGCGCGTGGCACCTCACCGACCTCGACGAACGAACGCACGAGCCCTGGTTCGATCCCTCGGGATTCCTGCTCCTGGAGATCGACGGGCGTATCGCGGCGTCGTGTTGGACGAAAGTGCACGAACTACACCCCGACCGCTTCGGAGAGATCTACGTCATTTCGGTGCACCCCGACTTCCAGCGCCACCACCTCGGTCGGGTCATGGTGACCCAGGGTCTGAACGTCTTGTTTCGCAAGGGCGTCACCGACGCCGTGCTCTTCGTTGACGAGTCGAACGACTCCGCGAAGAAGCTGTACCACTCGCTCGGCTTTCGTCTCGAACGAGAAGACCGCCTCGTGCGATTCCTTCGCGCCTAACCGACGCCCACGAGGTAACCGACGCCGAAGGTCACGACCGAGGCGAGTCCCATGATGATGAGTGCGCGTAGCGCCGAGTAGACGATGCCACGTTTCGTGTAGTGACCGACCGCCGCCCC
>DASZHK010000069.1:0-17451 GCA_035937905.1 Acidimicrobiales bacterium | reverse complement strand
ACGGTTGTAGACCTGATGGAACTGTTGGAAGTTGCCGGGCTTGGCGTCGGGGTCGACGAACTGCTCGTCGTCGAGGGTGGAGCCGCCGTGTTTGATCGCCTCGGTGAGGACTTCGGTGATCGCGCGGTGCAGGCGGCGAATCTCGATGGTGGAGAGCGACTCGGCCGGACGGTCGAAGCGCAACCCCGACGAGAAGAGGATCTCGTCGGCGTAGATGTTGCCGATGCCCGCGAGGATGTCCTGATCGGTGAGGACGGCCTTCAGTGGCGTCGAGCGACTGCGAAGGATCGCCGCGAACCGGTCCCAGCCGATCTGGTCCTCGAAGGGATCGAGTCCCAGGTGGGCCAGTTCAGGAACGGCCTTTCGAAGGGCCAGTCCTTCACCACCGATCGAGAGCCGGGCGAACTTTGAGATCTCGACGGGGGGATCGCTCTCGTTGGGCACTTTCGAGACGTAGATCTCGCCGAAGGTGCGGGGATCGACGTAGCGAAGTTCCCCGCCTTGGACGAAGGTGAACACGACGTGGGTGTGTTTGGGCTTGGGGTCCTTTGGACCCTTGGCGCGCAGGAGTTGGCCACTCATGCCGAGGTGGATCACGAGGTGCGTCGAGTTGTCGAGACCGAGTACGAGGTTCTTGCCCAGTCGCTGGACGGTCTTGATGGAGTGACCTTCGACGAGGGCGCGAAAGTCCTTCGCCGTCTTATGGCGACGAACGGCGCGGCCGTTCGTGACCGACGCGCTCTTGATCTTCTTTCCGATGAGGTCACGCGCCAACGACGCCCGTACGGTCTCGACTTCGGCGAGCTCAGGCATCGAAGTGTCCTCGCCACGCCACGAGCGCGGCGTTCGCCTCGGCGCTCTTCTTGGACCGTCCCTCGCCCGACGCCACGACGGCGTCACCCAGTCGCACGGTCGCGCTGAAGGTCACGTCGTGCGGCGGACCACTCGACGACACGTCGTAGACCGGCGTGCCGCGACCCGTCGCCTCGGCCCATTGGCGCAGTTGGGTCTTCGGATCGACGTCGCCCGGGTCTTTCGACGCGGCGAGCACTTCGTCGTCCAGCGCATCGTGGACGAACGTCTTCGCGACGTCGTAGCCGCGTTCGAGGTACAACGCCGCGACCACCGCTTCGAAGGCGTCCGCGAGCAGCGACGGACGTTCCGTCCCGTTCTCTTTTCTCACGCCTCGTCCCACGCGCATGACGTCGCCGAGATCGAGATCCTTCGCCGCGGCGGCGAGTGCGCCTTCGTTGACGACGCGACTTCTCACCAGTGAACCGGTCCCCTCGTTGAGGTCGGGATAGCGCGTCACGATGAGGTCGGCGATCGCGAGATCGACGACGGCGTCGCCGAGGAATTCGAGACGCTCGTTGGACTCGAGGTCGTGTTCGGCGGCGTAGCTCGAGTGCGTGAGGGCCGTCAACAACAGGGGGCTCGACGCGGCGAGACCCACACGCTCAGCGACACTGTCGAGAGACGAGACCATGAGGCGCACGTGCCTCGTTAGGCAACCTGGAGCTTGACCGCGACGTAGTCAACGGCGTCGCGCACCGAGGTGAGTCCCTCGAGGTCTTCGTCGTCGATGTGAAAGCCGGCCGCGTACGTCGAGAGCGACTCCTCGAGGGCCTCGACCAGTTCGATCAGCGCGAGTGAATCGGCGCCGAGGTCCACGAAGGGAACGTCCTCGGCGATGTCGCCGGGCGTCTTCTCCAGAATTTCAGCGAGTTGATCGCGAACGAGTACCAAGATGGCCTCTCGATTCAGCGGTGCGACAGTGTCAGCGCTCATGACCCCTCCTATGACGTGCTGACCAACACTACCGAGCAGCGAGGAACGAAGTCCCGGTTACGCAGCCTCATCAGGACGAATGGTGGACCTCAATTTATCGACGATTCCGCCGCGGTCGATCTCGTCGGCGACGCGAAGCGCGTTCATGATGGCCGTGGCGTTCGACGAACCGTGACTGATCACGCAGATCCCGTCGACGCCGAGCAACAGCGCGCCGCCCTGGTTCTCCGCCGACAGCGACGACGCGACCGGTAACAAATACGGCAGCAGCACGTCGCCCGCCGCCCGCGAGGCGTCGTCGGTGGCAATCGCCCCGAGGACGGTCGCGAACACGAACTTGAGGGCACCCTCCAGGGTCTTCAGGGCGACGTTGCCCGTGAAACCGTCGGTCACGATGACGTCGACGGGTGCCGGCACGAGGTCACGACCTTCGACGTTGCCTACGAAGTTGAGTGACGGCATCGCTTCGAGGAGTTGGTAGGTCTCTTTCACCAGCGGGGTGCCCTTGGAGGGCTCTTCACCAATGGACAAGAGTCCCACTTTCGGGGCGTCGACGCCGTAGTGCGCTCGCACGTACGTCGAAGCCATCTGGGCGAACTGGACGAGCATCTCGGGTTTGCACTCGGCGTTCGCGCCCGCGTCGACCAACACCATGGGCGTCGCCGAGGGACGCGGGATGGGGGTGGCGATACAGGGACGGATGACGCCGGGCAGTCGTCCCATGCGCAACAGCGCCGAGGCCATCGTGGCGCCAGTGTTGCCGGCGGAGACCATGGCGCTGGCGCGACCGTCACGGACGAGTTCGGCCGCGCGTACGAGCGAGGAGTCTTTCTTCCTTCGAACGCTGGCGCCCGGGTCGTCGTCCATGGCGATCACTTCGCTACAGGCCACGACGTCGAGACCGAGTGGGTCACCGAGCAGTTCGGGGACGCCGACGAGGATGACGTTCAGTCCCAATTCATCGACGGCGCGACGAGCGCCCGCGATGATCTCTCCGGGAGCGAAGTCACCACCCATCGCGTCCAAGGCGATGGGCAGGGTCAACTCAGTTGACCTCTACCGCGACGCGGTTTTTGTACCAACCGCAGTTCGGGCACACCACGTGGGGCAGCTTCGAGGTCGCGCACTGGGGGCAGACGCTGCGAGCGGGTCGCTCCAGGGTCCAGTTGGCCGCGCGACGGCTGCGGGTCTTGGCTTTGCTGGTCTTGCGCTTTGGAACTGCCATCGATCTTCTCTTTCACCTGAAACGGGCAAACCCGTCACGATTCGTTGGATCCCTCGGACTCGGGGTCCGCAAATTGGAGTCCGTCCAGTGTAGCCCAACGTGGATCGAAGGGCGCCTGGCAGTCACACGTCGCCTCGTTGCGGTCGATCCCACAGAAGGGACAGAGTCCTTGGCAGTCACTTCGACAGAGCGGCGCCAAGGGCAGATCCAGGAGAATCGCGTCGTGCGCGAGGGGCGCCAAGTCCACGAAGCTGTGGGTGACGAGGTAGGTCTCCTCGTCGCCGGGACCTCGTTCGTCGACGAAGCGCTCGTTCACCGCCACGTTCGAGTAGCCGAGGACGGGCGCCGAACACCGTCGACAGACCCCGTGCCAGGGCGCCTCCACGTGCCCTCTCGCGCGAAGTCCCCCGCTGAAGCTCTCGAGACGAACCTTCACGTGCACGACCGCCTCGGGAAAGACGTCAGTCTCGGCGGGTCCTCGCGCGGCGAACTCGTGCGCTTCGTCAAAGGGCGCCTCGAAGTCGACCTCGAACGAGGACGGAACCTGGCGCAAGATGCGCGCGACCGGGACAAGATACGGCGAGGACACGGTCGTTAGTAAGAGTCCTGATCGAAGAAGGAACCCTCGGGCTCGTGGGGATCGACGTACTCGCGCAGTGGTGTCGGCGCGGGCGGAGGCGCCGGTGAGAGGAAGTCGTCGCTCTGTTGCTCGTCGTTGATCATCGACGTCGGCAGACCCTGCGCGCTCAATCGCTCTCGACCCGAGCGAGCGGTCTTCAACAGGCGTTCGAGGACGATCTCGAAGCCGCCGAGCTTGCCGTCGATGAAGTCCTCGGACTGATTGATCATCTGGCGGGCCTGGGCGTGGGCGTCGGCGATGATCTGTTCGGACTTGAGGCGCGACTGGCGCACGATCTCGGTCTTGTCGACCATGCGTGACGCTTCGGCGCGCACTTGGTCCATCAACTGCTGGGCCTTTTGCACCTCGGCCGCCATCAACTCTTCTCGGTCCCTCAGGGCCCAGCGCGCTTCACGGATCTCGTCGGGCAGACTGTGCAGCGCCTGTTCCAACAGACCCATCACCTCGTCGCGCGAGACCAGCGCCGAGTTCGACAGGGGCATCTGCTTCGCCCCCGCGACCAGGTCCAACAAATCGCGCAGGTCGGCTTCGATGTCGCGACGTACGTGACGAGCGGCACCCTCCTCGAATTCGTCGCCGTCGTAGCCGTCGAACGAGGTCACTTCGCACCTCCGGGGAACTTGGCGGCAAGACGTTTCGCGACCGACGCCGGGACGAACGACCCGACGTCACCGCCGTAGCGCGCGACCTCTCGAATCAACTTCGACGCAATGAAGGAGTGGTGCGAACTCGAGGGCAAGAACAAGGTCTCCACGCCCGACAGGGAGCGGTTCATCTGGGCCATCTGCAGCTCACTTTCGAAGTCCGACACGGCGCGAAGACCCTTCACGATGGCCGTCGCGTTCACGTCGCGCGCCACGTTCACGAGCAACGTCGAGATCGAGACGATACGCACGTTGTCGAGGTGCACGAGGGACTCCGCGATCATGTCACGGCGCTCCTCGAGGTCGAAGAGCGCTTCGGACTTCTGGGGATTACGGATCGCCGCGACCACGATCTCGTCGAAGATCTGCGCGGCGCGCTCGACGATCTCGAGGTGTCCGTTATGGAAGGGGTCGAAGGAGCCCGGGATGAGACCAACCGTCACTCGCCGTCCCCTTTAGTGGGTTCTAACATCGTTACGAGCGTAGTGCCGTACCGCTTCGTTTTGGTTACGTTCCATCCCTCAGGCGCGTCCATGTGGCGGTCGTTTTCGATGATCACGCGCCCCGCGACGACGCCGTGGAGCACGCTGGCGAGGTCCAGTGGCCCGTACGGCGGATCGGCGAGGAGGAGGTCTAGGTCGTGCGGCGGGCTCCACACGGGCAGATTGGCGCGCACGAAGACGGCTTCGCCGCTCAGTTGGAGGGGCTCGAAGTTGGTCTTCGCGGCCGCGAGACAGGCGGGATCGGTGTCGACGAAGTACACCTTCGACGCGCCACGCGACAGCGCCTCGATACCCATGGCGCCCGAGCCGCAGTAGAGATCGGCGACCACGAGATCGCCCAGTCCCCCGCGACTCTCCAACATGGAAAAGATCGCCTCACGGGCGTAGTCGGTCGTCGGACGAACCGAGGGCGGCAGTTTCGCCTTGAGCCGACGCCCGCGGGCCACACCACCAATTACTCGCACCCTTCCAGGGTAGGTCAGGACTTAAAGAGGTAGGTGGCTTCCTCGTCGTCGACGAAGAGTCGCAGCTCGTCCATCATCTCGACGAGCGCGTCGTCGTGGCGCTCGACGATCGAGGCGGCCAGTCGTTGCGCGCTGATGAGCAAGTCCTCGTCCTCCTTCAATCGGGCGAGTTTCAGGTCACTGCGGCCCTGCTGGCGCGAACCGAGCAACGTACCTTCACCGCGCATGGCGAGGTCGATCTCGGCGAGTTCGAAACCGTCGTTCGAGCCGACGAGGGCGTTGAGGCGCTCCTCGCCCTCGGGCGTGGGCGGCGTGCCCAACACGAAGCAGTAACTCTGTTGGTCCGAGCGACCCACGCGACCGCGCAGTTGGTGCAACTGCGCGAGACCGAATCGCCAGGCGTCCTCGATGACGATGACGCTCGCTTCGGGCACGTCGACGCCCACTTCGATCACGACCGTCGCCACCAACACGTCGAGCTCGCCCGTGCGGAACTGGCGCATGACCTCTTCTTTCTCCGAACTCTTCATCTGTCCGTGCAGCAGTCCCACCGCGAGGCCCCGCAGTTCGTTGAGCGCGAGTCGTGTGCGCTCTTCTACGGCGCTCGTCGCTTCGATCTTCTCCGAGCCCTCAACGAGCGGACAGATCACGTACGCCCGGCGACCAGCCGCCACCTCGGTGCGAACGCGCTGCCAACACGCGTCGACCTCATCGTCGTCCTTCGCCCACGCCGTCTCGATCGGCAGGCGACCTAGGGGTAGCTCGTCGAGCACCGAGAAGTCGAGGTCGCCAAAGAGGACCATGGCCGCCGTTCTCGGGATAGGCGTGGCCGTCATCACGAGGACGTCGGGGTCGGCGCCTTCCTCGGAACGCACTCGTCCCTGGTCGCGTAACGCGGCTCGCTGCTCGACGCCGAATCGATGCTGTTCGTCGATCACGATCAGGCCGAGGGAACGAAAACGAACGTCCTCGCTCAACAGCGCGTGCGTGCCGACGACGACGTCGACGGATCCGTTCAACAACCCGTCGAGCACGAACTGGCGCTCCTTCGCTCGAACGCGTCCCGTCAGGAGCTGCACCGACAAAGGACGCTCGGCCCCCAGTACGGACGCGTCGACGACGCTCAGTCCTTCGAGGTCCCGTCGTAGTGACGCGACGTGCTGCTCCGCGAGGACCTCCGTGGGCGCCATGAGGACACTCTGACGCCCACCGTCGAGTGAGGCGAGCATCGCCGCGAGGGCCACCGTGGTCTTGCCCGAGCCGACGTCACCCTGGAGTAGTCGGTGCATGGGCAGCGACGACGACATGTCGCTCGCGATCTCTTCGAGCACGCGGCGCTGTGCGCCCGTCAAGGTGTAGCGATGTCCCGCGATGAAACGCCGGACCAGCGACGAGGTGGGCGCGATCATCTCGCCCACGCCGACGTCGAGGTCGGCCACGTCGAAGTGGTGGCGGATACCTGCCGACGACGCTTCGACGCGCTGGCGTCGAAGCGCGAGGAGTAGCTGTAGTCGCAAGAACTCGTCGAAGGCGAGACGGCGGCGAGCGGGGTCCTTGTCGGCCACTTCCTCGGGGAGATGGATGCCCCAGTAGGCCTGGGTGCGATCGACAAGTTCCAACGCGTCGCGTTCGCTGTCCGTGATCGGGTCGTAAAAGCGGCCCGCGCGCCGCAGGGACTCCTCGATGAAGCCACCCATCTCCCAACTGGTGAGACCGGCCTTTCCCGACGCGGGATAGATCGCCACGACGCGCCCCACCTTCGAAGGGTCACGCTCTTCTCCCGAGGCACCCACGACGACGTCGACCACGGGGTTGGTCATCTGGCGTTGCCCCCGGTACTCGGTCACCTTGGCGAAGAAGAGGGCTTGGACGCCCGGGGTAAGTTGACGTTCGCGCCACGCTTGGTTGAAGAAGACAACCTTCAGGGAGTCACCGTCAGCACTCACGGTCACCTCCACCATGACCTTGCCCTGTCTCGTGCGTCGGCTGTTCGTCTTCTCGACTTCTCCGTACACCGCGGCCTCGTCGCCCACGTTGAGGTCAGAGAGGTCGACACGTTTCGTGCGGTCCACGTACCGACGGGGATAGACCGTCAACAGGTCGAAGACGTTGTCGATCCCGAGTGAGGCCAGGGCCGCGGTGCGCTTCTCGCCGATATTGCGCAACTGGCTGACCGACACGTCGCCCAACTGGCGAAGTCGCCGCGCCGGCGCGTCACTCACTCGAGGCCGAAGTAGTAGGGGTAGAGGGGTTGACCGCCGTGGTGCACCTCGACACTGATCTGGGGATACTCCTCAGCGAGGAACTCGGTCACGCGGCGCGTGTTCGCCGGCGATGATCCGTCACCTTCGATGATGGTGAGGAGCTCGTGCTCGGGCCGCACGAGTAACGCGAGGAGTTGATTGCTCGCGCCCGCGATCGAGTCGGCGACCGAGAGGACACCGTTGGCACCGAGGCCGATCCAGTCCCCCTCGTGCACGGCTCCGGCGTCGGTCGTCGCGTCGCGCACCGCCTGGGTCACTTCGCCCGCCACCACGCTGCACGCCGAGGCCTTCATCGCCGCGGCGTTCTGCTCCACCGACGCGTCGGGGTCGTACGCGAGCAACGCCGCGAAACCTTCAACGATCGATCTCGTCGGCACGACGCTCACGCGCTCGTCGACGAGTGCCGCGACCTGTTCGGCGACAGGTTGGATGTTCTTGTTGTTCGGAAGTACGACGACCTGCGACGAACCCGTCGCGTGAACGGCGTCGACGAGGTCGGCCGTCGAGGGATTCATGGACTGTCCACCGAGGACCAGTTGGCGCGCCCCGAGCGAATGAAAGATCCGACCGATCCCTTCACCCACCACGACCGCCACGACCGCGGTCGTCGGCGCAGGCTCGCGCTCGTTCTCTCGTGACGCTCCGGACGCCTCGCGGACCCAGCGTTCCTCGATCACCTGATCGGCGAGATCGGTGACGCGTATGTCGCGCGGTCGTCCCGCGTCGAGGGACGCTTCGATGGCGGCGCCGACGTCGTCGGTGTGGATGTGGCAGTTGTAGAGCCCGTCGCCTCCCACGATGACGATGGAGTCACCGAGGCCCGACCACACCGTTCGAAAGGCGTGCATCTTCGTGTCGTCGGCGTCGAGCAGGTACATGACCTCGTAGCGCAGTGCCGCGAGCGCGGCGTCATCTCGGACCTGTTCGTGCACGCGCACCACCATGGTGCTCACGTCGGGGGCCACGGGAAGCTCGTCGCCCGTCACCACGAAGCACAACGCGTCGAAAAAGAGCACCAGCCCGGCGCCCCCGGAGTCGACGACGCCGGCCTGTTTGAGTACGGCCAACTGCTCGGGCGTCTTCGCAAGGGCCTCGGTCGCCGCGTCGCGCGCGCCACGAACGAGCGAGGAGAGCGAGTCGGCGTGAGCGCTGGCGCCCTCAGCGCCGGCTCGCGCCACCGAAAGCATCGTTCCTTCGACCGGGCGCACCACGGCCTGACGGGCCAAGACGTCGGCGTGAACCAGCGCGGCCGCCAGCTCAGTTGCCAACACGTCACCCTCGGCGGGAAAGTCGGCCACCAGTCCCCGCAGGAGTTGGGACAAGATGACGCCGGAGTTGCCCCGCGCGCCCATCAGCGAGCCGTGAGCGATGGCTTTGGCGACCTCGCCGAGGGGTGCGTCGTCGGCTAGGACCGCAAGGTCACCCGACACCGACTCGATCGTGAGCGCCATATTGGTCCCCGTGTCCCCGTCGGGCACGGGATACACGTTCAAGCGATTGATGAACTCTCGATGGGAGCGCAAGAGCTCGCCGTAGGTGGTAATTGCCCTACGCAGGTCACGAGCCGACAGCGTCGAGGGACTGGTCATCGTTAGCGATGCTACAATGGACCTTCGGTTTAACCAGTCCCCGCCGACCGGCGAGCGGACCTAAGGAGAATGTTCATCATGGCGTCAGTCTGCGAAATCTGCGGTAAGAAGCCGTCGTTCGGTATGAACGTCTCGCACTCGCACCGTCGCACCAAGCGACGTTGGAATCCGAACATCCAGCGCGTCCGCGCGCTCGTCGGCGGCACGCCCAAGCGCGTGAACGTCTGCACCGGATGTTTGCGCTCGGGCAAGATTACCAAGCCCTCGCGCTCGAACATCAAGGCCTAGCTTCGCGCTCTCGTTTCCGGCGCTGAACTCTTAAAGTTCGTGCTCGAATCCCCGTCGGAGGAACGCCGCGCCGTTCAACGTGCGCACCGTCGGATCGGCCACGACGACGCCCACGCTGAGTGGTGCTCGAAGGCCACGGTCGACGAACATCATGCGAAGACGACCGGGATCGTTCGTCGCGATCAGTAACTCGTAGTCCTCTCCTCCACTCGTCGCCTCCTCTTCGGTGGCGCCCGACGCTACGGGAATCGCTCGAAGTTCGAAGCCCACGTTCGACGCGTCGGCAAGGCGATGCAGGTCCAGGCCAATACCGTCGCTCAGGTCCATCATCGCGTGCACGTGCGCCCCGCGCGCCGCCATCCCCTCGTTGAGTCGGGGCCACGGACGTCGGTGCGCCTCGACGAGTTCGTCACTGAGTGGCGCGCCGTCGCGTCGACGCCGAAGACCGGCGGCTGCCCGTCCGAGCGGACCGGTGACGAGCAGTTCGTCACCCTCACGTGCCCCACTGCGTAGGACCGCCCCGCGACCGGGACACTCGCCAAAGACGGTCACCGTGACGGCGACGTCGTTTGCGCGCGAGAGGTCGCCGCCAACGATTGGCGTGTTGGTTAACGCCGCCGCTTCGGCGATGCCAAGGTGTAACGACTCGAGGTCCGTCCCAGGCGGTGCCGTGACCGCGACCACCAGTCCGCGAGGACGCGCGCCCATCGCGGCCAGGTCCGACAGCGCGGCGGCCACGGCTTTGTAGCCGAGGTCGACGAGCGGAAAGAGCGACGCGTCTAGGTGGACGCCCAGAACGGCGACGTCCGTACTCACGATCGCCTCGCCCACAAAGGGCAAAAGTACGGCCGCGTCATCGCCCACGTGCCGTTCGCCCACTGGGATGTTGTCCAGCGTGACGATTTTCGCTATACGCTCCAATACGTCATCTTCGTGCGGGCTCCGTTCTTTGGTTGGGTCGGTCGGTGCGGTCATGACGGGGGGATTTGTATCGCGTCGTAACGAGGCGGCGTGAGGATCGCAAAAGAGGAAGCAGTCGTGACGTACCCAACCACGAATAAGAAGTTGATCGAATGGGTCGAGGAAGTGGCGCAGCTCACTACTCCCGATCGTATCCACTGGTGCGACGGATCAGCCGAAGAGTACGACGAACTCTGTCAGCTGCTCGTGGACAACGGCACCTTCACCAAGCTCTCCGACGCCAAGCGTCCGAACAGTTACTACGCGGCGTCTGACCCCGGTGACGTAGCGCGCGTCGAAGACCGCACGTTCATCTGCTCCACCCACGAGATCGACGCGGGTCCCACGAACAACTGGCGCGAGCCCAGTGAGATGCGCGCGACGCTCAACACGCTCTTCAAGAGTTCGATGAAGGGCCGCACGATGTACGTCGTGCCCTTCTCCATGGGGCCGCTTGGCTCAAAGATCTCGCACATCGGTGTTGAGATCACCGACTCGCCCTACGTGGCCGTCTCCATGCGCATCATGACGCGCATGGGTGCGGGCGCCCTCGAGGTACTCGGTGAGACCGGCGAGTTCGTGCCCTGTCTGCATTCGGTGGGCATGCCCCTCGCCGAAGGTGTGGCGGACGTTCCTTGGCCCTGCGACGCCGAGAACAAGTACATCGTCCAGTTCCCCGAGACCCGCGAGATCATCTCGTTCGGTTCGGGCTACGGCGGCAACGCGTTGCTCGGAAAGAAGTGCTTCGCGCTGCGCATCGCGTCGGTGCTCGCGCGCGACGACGGCTGGCTCGCGGAGCATATGTTGATCTTGAAATTGACGAGTCCCCAGGGCGAGTCACGCTACGTCACGGGCGCTTTTCCGAGCGCGTGTGGCAAGACGAACCTGGCGATGCTCGTGCCAACACTTCCCGGTTGGAAGGTCGAGACCGTGGGCGACGACATCTGCTGGATGAAGCCCGGACCCGACGGTCGACTCTACGCCATCAATCCCGAAGCGGGCTTCTTCGGCGTGGCCCCGGGCACCAACATGGACACGAACCCCAACGCCATGTACTCCGTCGAGGCGAACACCATCTTCACGAACACCGCCCTCACGGCTGACGGTGACGTGTGGTGGGAGGGCATGGGCGAACCGCCCGAAGGTCTCATCGACTGGAAGGGCCAGAAGTGGTCGAAGGAGCTCGGCACCCCCGCCGCGCACCCGAACTCCCGCTTCACCGCGCCCGCGGATCAAGACCCGGCGATCGCGCCCGAGTGGCAAGACCCTGCCGGCGTACCCATCGACGCCATCCTCTTCGGTGGACGTCGCGCCAGTGTCATCCCCCTCGTCTTTCAGTCACGTGGCTGGGACCACGGCGTCTTCTTGGGATCCATCATGGCGTCGGAGACGACCGCGGCCGCGACCGGTGCTGTCGGGAATCTTCGCCGTGACCCGTTCGCGATGTTGCCCTTCTGCGGCTACAACATGGCCGACTACTGGGCCCACTGGCTCACGTTCTCCGAGCGGTTCGACGAGTCGAAGTTGCCCAAGATCTTCTACGTGAACTGGTTCCGTAAGAGCGAGGATGGACGTTGGCTCTGGCCGGGATTTGGCGAGAACTCGCGCGTCCTCGAGTGGATCTTTGAACGCACCGCCGGTCGTGGCGAAGCTGAAGAGACCGTCATTGGCTACGTGCCGACCCCGCACGCCATCAACGTCGAAGGTCTCAACGTGACGCCCGCCGACATGAAGGAACTCCTGACGGTGCACGAGGACGAGTGGCGCCGTGAAGTGCCTCATATTCGCGATCACTACGCCCAGTTCAATGACCACCTGCCCACGAAGTTGGCGGCGTTCGTCGACGACCTCGAAGCTCGACTGGCCTAGTTACTCGGCCGTCTCGGCGTCCGCCACGATCAATCGAGGTCCCGAGGGCCAGTCGAAGTAGCGCCACGTCCAGTTGATGATCACGCGCAGACGATTGCGGAAACCGACGAGGTACCAGAGGTGCAGGCCGAGCCACGCGAACCAGCCCACGGTGCCGCGAACGACCGCGCCGTGGGGCAACTTCGCGACCGCGGCGCGACGACCAATGGTGGCCATGATGCCCTTGTCGTGGTAGTGAAAGGGCACGAGGGGTTCACCGGCGATGACGCGCAGTATCTGCGCCGCGCAGTGGCGACCGGACTGGATGGCAACCGGCGCAAGTTGAGGATAGAAACCGCTTTCCACCCCGGGGATCGCGGCGGCGTCACCGACGCACCAGACGTTCGTGCTCTCAACGAGACGAAGGTCTTTGTCGACGAGCACGCGGCCACTAGGGCCCTTTGGTCCGTCGAGGGCGTCAGCCAGGGTTCCGATCGCGGTCACGCCCGCCGCCCAGATCACTGCCGCCGTCTCGAAGCGTTCGCCGTCGGAAAAGACGATGGAGCGAGCGCCGACTTCGACGACGGAGCGACCGAGCTCGACGTCCACGTCCATCTTCTCCAGCACCTTTTTCGCGTACTGGCTCGCTGACTCCGGGAACGCGGTCAAGAGCCTCGGCGCCACGTCGACCAGTTCGATGCGCACTTTCGCGGGATCGAGGCGAAGTCCGTCGCGCTTGATCGCGATGTCGATCAGTTCTGAAAGGGCGCCGGCCGTCTCGACGCCCGTCGGTCCGCCGCCGACGACCACGAAGTTGAGCGACACTTCGGCAGTTTCGGACGCCACCTCGGCTTCTTCGAGCGCCCGCAGGAGACGATTTCGTAGACGTCGCGCGTTCGACAACGTGTAGAGCGGCATCGCGTAGCGCGCCGCACCGGGGATGCTGAAGTACGACGCCGTCGCTCCCGTCGCCACCACCAGGTGGTCGTACGAGATCTCGGCACCGGTGGAGAGGATGACGACGTTCCTCGCTTGGTCGATGTCCTTCACGCTGGCGTGACGGACGTTGATGTTCTTCGCGTGACCGAAGACGGTGCGGATCGGGTATGCCACGTCCGCGGGCTCGAGCCCAGCCGTCGCCACTTGATAGAGCAAAGGCAAGAAGGTGTGGAAGTTGTGCTTGTTGATGATGGTCACGCGAACCGGCCGGTTCATGAGCTTTCGCACGATTGCCAGTCCCGCGAAGCCGCCGCCCACGACCACCACGTGGGGCAAGGAAGCCAACTCTTCAGGGGATAACTCTCTTCGAGGTGACGTCGCCATATCTAATTACAGCACAAGCGACGCGGTAGGGGTCAACTCACGCTCTCGCGGCGCGTCGTCCGATCGGGTAGACGACACTCGCGACGATCATCAGCACCGCGAGGAGTCGATCGCCCGCGGAGAAGCTCATCACGATCGCTACGGGTATCAACGCGCCGAGCACCCAGAGGAGTTGTTGACGAACGGCGAAGCGGGCGAACGTGCGACCCTGCGCGCCCGGGGCGACGTTCCTCTGGGTGATCGCGTCGAAACTCGGTTGCGCGACGGCGCCCGTGAGTCCGAGCCAGCCGGCGAGAAGCACCTGGACCCACAAGACGGGATGTGACGACGCGATCGCGGCGCCCACGCCCGAAGCGAAGAGTGCGATAGTTAGCAGCGTCGCCTCGGTGAGCACGTTGCGTACGCGGGTAACGAACGCCAACCCGCCGAGCGCGCCCACGCCGCTGATCACGAGCGCGAACGCGTACCAGCCAAGACCCGCCGACTCACGACGCAGCCCGAACGCCAACAGGAACGTCGCGAAGCCCGCGCTGAAGCGCATGAGGGCGGCCGCGCCGAGTCCCCACGCCACCTCGACGTCGCCGAGGGGGTTGAGTGCGTTGAGGTCACGTTCGGTCTGAGTGAGTCCGGCGACCTGATCACGCACGATCTGCGAGGGACGCTGGAGTCGCGCACTCGCCACCGTCGCGCCGACGTAGACGAACGACGCCACGACGAGAACGCTCGTGGCGCCGAGTCCCTTCAAGATCCCGGCGCCCACGGACCCGGCGACGAGTCCCACCAACGTGCCAAGCAACGTGAGTTGCGCGTTGAAACCGGCGAACCCCTTCTCCTCTCCCACCTTCTCGTTCGGCCAACCAGCGTCGCCGACTCGATCGGCGTGTTCTCGGAACTGGTCGGTGCGGGCCATCTCGGGAACTAACGCGCCACGCGTGACGACGTAGAGCTTCGACGAGACAAGGAGGAGAAAGGCCAAAGGGAAGAGCCAGAGCGAGTTGAGGTGCTCCGCCATCAGCCAACACAACACCGCTCGAACGCCGGCTGAGAGGGCAACGAGTATTCGACGTCCGTTGGCCGAGCGGTCGATCAAGGGTCCAAGCACCGGTGACACAACGGCGAACGGTGCGATGGTCAAGAGCAAGTACAAAAGGACCTTGCCCTTCGCTTCTGTCGGTGACACCGAGAAGAAGAGCGACCCTGCGAGCGAGACGGTGACCATCGTGTCGCCCGCCATCATGATGACGTGCACGAGCGCGAGGCGACCAAAGGCCGTCCGCTGGTCGAAAAGATCCTGCGCGGAGGCCCGCGCCAAAGAGACAAAACCTCGAGCTCGCACGTGATGAGCGTAGGTGATGCGACGACGACTCGAGTACGAAACGCGACAACGCGCTAGAGAATCGTCACACTTTTGTTGATGTCGCCAGAACACGACGACCATGCTCACTCGTGGACTCTGCTCGAACGACTACGCGACGCACTCGCGTCATCTCGATCGATCTCTTCGTGTGTGCGTCAAGAGCCCTTACGACGACGACGCACCTAGTTCGAGTTGCAGCCCCAGAACTCGACGTACGTTGGTAGGAGGTGATGAAAGCAGTACTTAAGACGCGACGCACTTCGCCACGCGCCCTTCGCGGTGTCGTAATGCACAACTTCAGTGACACCGATCGCGTGGACGCCCGTGCCGGCGGTCGCCCAGAGATAGCCCCAGGCACCGACGCAACCGAAGCTGTCCACACTCTCGACTTTGAGTGGACCACTGAAGGGCGCCGCCATGGACGACGCGTTACAAGGAGCCGAGAGCGGAAACGCAGCGGAGGATGACGACGATTTGTCGACGGCGACACCGAGCGCGACGAGGAGCAGGACGACCGCCACCGAACGAGACCATTTCATACTCGCAGTTCAGCACACCGCGCGAGGTGAAGTTGCTAACGCGCTAGCAGTTCCATGAAGAGGACGCTGAGCGACGATCCCCAGACCGTTTCGTCGATCGGATCGGTCGAAACGTCGTCCAGGGAGCGGCCAAAGATCAGGATCTGGAACAAGATGGAAAAGAATCGCGCGGGCACGTCGTCGCGCAACCACTGACGTTGTTGCGCGAACTCCGTCAATCCCGCCAGGTCATTGGTGAGGCGTGCTTGTGACGCGCCAATGAGTCGGTTGAGTTCGGGACGCGTTGACGCCGCCGCCACGATCCTCATGCGCAGTGCTCGACGTTTCCTTCGCTCAGGTCCCGACGACAACGTGGCGACGATGGGCTGCATCACCGAGATGTACTCATCGAGCGACTGCACCGACTCGTTGACTTGTTGAAACATGCGCAGATCTTCGTCAACGAGTTGAGTGAAGAGCATGTCGTAGGCCGCGTCAATGACACCCTCGCGCGATCCGAAGTGGTGATACACCGAGCCGTAGTTGACGCCCGTGGCCTCACATATTTCGGGTATACGAATGAGCATCTCATCGCCCGCCATCAGGCGTTCCGCGACTGCCTCGAGGACGGCCTGCATCACGGGTGCTGATCGACTCTGCTTGGCCATTACGCAATAATAATCGTCAAAATATAGAACATGACTGCGAACGTCACAGTGTGCACTGCACTATTCACGCGCGCTTCGTCATTTATTGCAACGACGATCATTTTCCGCAACGGCATAACAACTCTTCATCATGAATCTGCCGACGTCGCACGTTGCGACGTTGAGATTCGTGACGAAGTGTCTACGCGTCTAGACGATTTGTCGCTTCGTCGTCACGTGGAGCGTCGACGCCGAGCAGCTCTCGAATGCGCGCTCGCCAATCAACGTCTTCGGTGCTCGCGCCCTGCTCGTGCACGGCTCGACGCTCCTCGCGCAACGTGGCGGCGACGTCACCCAGGTTGTCGGGAAGACGTTGCGCCGCGAGGGTGCGGATCTCCTGGGCGAGCGCCGGCGCGGCACCTTCCGTCGTGACGGCGATGGTCACTTCACCTTGACGATGAAGAGCCATGAAGTAGAAACTGCAACGCTCGGGATCGTCGACGACGTTGAGCCAGATTCGTTCGCTGCGAGCCTCTTCAACGATCTCGTCATTGACCGTGGCGTCGCCCGTCGCGGACACGACCAAGTGGTAACCGCGAAGGTCACCGCGTTGATAGCGACGCTCTTCGACGTGCGCGACGCCGTGGGGAGCAGGTTCAATGAACGTTTCGGCGATCATCGAGACCGACGCGCCCGCGTCGATCAGTTGCTCGGCTTTTCGCACTCCGACTCGTCCCGCGCCGACCACGAGGACGGGCACCCCGTCGAACTTAAACGCGAGCGGCAGCATCTCAGAGGAGAGCGACGTCAAAGAGGTGCAGCGAGCGCAAATCGAACGAAGCCACTCCCCCGACCACGATGATGGCGGGAGGGCGTACGTCGAAGTTCGCGAGTTCTTCCAGTGCGCCGCGCGTCGTGCGCTGTTGACCGGTCCACGCCTGCTCGACGACCGCTACCGGTGTTCGCGCACTGAGGCCACCTTCGATGAGCTGCTCTGCGATGACCCGCCGATTCTCTACGCCCATCAAGATCACCAGCGACAACTCGGGGTTGGCGAGCGAGCGAAAGTCGGTCACGTCGCCGTGCGCGCCACGCGCACTCACGATGGTCACGCCTCGACTCACGCCGCGATGGGTCACTGGAATACCCGCCGCCAAGGGACCCGCGAGCGCGGAGCTGAGTCCGGGCACGACGTCACAGGCCACGCCCGCTTCGTGCAGCGCGAGCAGTTCTTCGCCGCCACGACCGAAGACGAAGGGATCTCCACCCTTCAGCCGTACCACCGTTTCGTAGCGATGGGCGAGGTCCACGAGGAGCGCGTTGATCGCCTCTTGGCTCGACGAATCGCCGGGTTCCTTGCCAACGTCGATGACCTTCGCGTCCGGATTCACGA
>DASZHK010000068.1:0-15047 GCA_035937905.1 Acidimicrobiales bacterium | reverse complement strand
GCACATCATCCGTCGCCACGTCTTTCCCAACTCCATCAGCAACATCGTCACGGTGGCCACCTTCTCGGTGGCGGACGCCATCCTTGCCTTGTCGGCGTTGGGCTTCTTGGGTCTCGGTATACGCGCCCCGCAGACGGACTGGGGCACCATGCTGCAGTACGGCGCCAACCAGTTGCAGAACGGCTACTGGTGGGAGGTCTACCCCCTCGGGACGATCTTCATCCTCGTCATCGTGTCGATCAACTACATCGGCGACGCGATGCGCGACGCCTTCGAAGTCCGACTCCTCGAGCGCTAACGTCGCGAGCCTTTTCGGCCTGCGACGCGCTCGTACTCACGTACCTGAGAAGGTCTGTGATCCGACCGTCACGGCCGTCTGCAGCGGGAAGTGACACGCGGCTTTGTGATTCGCTGCGAAGTCCTGGAACGGCGGCTCAACTTCGGCGCACACTTCTTGCGCGCGGGGACAGCGAGTACGAAAACGACACCCCGAGGGTGGGTTCACCGCGGACGGTAGCTCCCCCGTCACTTGGCGACCGCGACGTGCACGCGCCTCGACTGGATTGGGCACCGGCACCGCGTCCAAGAGACCTTGGGTGTAGGGGTGGGCCGGTTGGCGAAAGACGGACTCCGCGTCGCCAATCTCGACGATCTTGCCGAGGTACATGACACCGATGGTGTCGGCCATGTAGTACACGACGGCGAGGTCGTGACTGACGAAGACGTAGGTGAGATTGTGCTGCTTCTGCAGCGCCTTCATCAAGTTGAGAATCTGCGCTTGGATCGAGACGTCGAGGGCCGAAACAGGCTCGTCGGCCACGATGAGGCGCGGGTGCAGAGCGAGCGCGCGGGCGAAGCCGATGCGTTGGCGCTGGCCGCCGGAGAACTCGTGCGGAAAGCGTTCAGCGGCTCGCGGCTCGAGTCCCACCTGCAAAAGCAGCTCGTTCACGCGAGCTTCCTGGTCGGCCTTACTGCCTTCGCCCTGGACGACGAGGGGCTCCGCCAAGATCTCGCGGACCTTCATTCGAGGGTCGAGCGACGAGTACGGGTCCTGGAACATCATCTGGCGCTGGCGAAGTTCGGCTCGCTTGGGCTTGTACTTGCGCGCCGACACGAGATCGCCGTCGAACATGATCTCGCCGTCGGTGGGGTGTTCGAGTCCCACGACCATCCGTCCGATCGTGGTCTTGCCGCATCCCGACTCGCCCACGAGTCCGAAGGTCTCGCCTTCTTTGATGGTGAAGCTGACGTTCGACACGGCGTGGATCGCCCCAACGGTGTGGCGGATGAGGCCGGCTTTGATAGGGAACTCTTTGACGAGATTCTTCACGGTGACGAGGTCCGCGTTGCCGGCGGTGGCGCTCACGGCGTCGATGGTCGCCGATCGAATGACGACCGGTAGCGGTCCGTCGGTGGGATGGAAGCACGCGTAGACGTGGTCACCGTCGCCCGTAAGAGGCGGATCGACGTCACGACACTCTTGGGTGGCGTAGGCGCAACGCGGCGCGAAGCGACAGCCCACGATGACCTGGGTCAGATCCGGTGGCAGTCCCGCGATGGAGGCGAGTTCGTGCTTCGTCGTGTTCTCGAGGTTCGGCATCGACGCCAACAACGCCTGGGTGTACGGGTGATGCATCTTGCTGAACAGTTCAAGCGTCGGTGCCTCTTCCGCCTTCTTACCGCCGTACATCACGACAACGCGGTCCGTACGACCCGCGATAACGCCCATGTCGTGCGTGATGAGCAAGAGACCCATGTTCAGCTCTGACCGGAGCTTGTCGATGATGTCGAGGATCTGGGCCTGGATCGTCACGTCGAGCGCCGTCGTCGGCTCGTCGGCGATCAACAACTTGGGCTGACAGACGAGGCCCATGGCGATGATGACGCGCTGGCGAAGTCCACCCGAGAGTTCGAAGGGATACTGGTCCAGGCGCTCGGCCGGACGTGGCATCTCCACCATCTCGAGGACTTCGAGAGCGCGCTTTCGCGCAGTCGCTTCGCTCGCTCCCGAATGGATGCGAAGCCCCTCGCCGATCTGTCGGCCGATTTTCGTCGTCGGGTTCAACGAACTCATCGGGTCTTGGGGAATGAGCGCGACGGCCTGACCGCGGTAGTGACGCATCTCCTCTTCGGGCAACGTCGCGAGGTCGACACCATCTAAGACGACGTTCCCCCCAGCGATCTTTCCGTTACCGGGAAGGAGTCGCATGATGGCGAGGCCGGTCGTGGTCTTGCCGCAACCCGACTCACCGACGAGACCCACACTCTCGCCAGGATTTATTGTCAAGGAAAAGTCATCGACCGCGGTAGCGAAAGAGTTTTTTGTGGCGAACTGGACCTTCAGATTATTGACTGAGAGCAGTGACGACATAACTGCATAATCCTAGTCTTTTAGCCGGAATTCGCCGACTCACCAGGCTCGGCTCGTCCGTCGTCCCCGAGCGCCGCGGCCGGAGTTTTCTGGGGTAGGTTCCACGACGTTCGATGGTGTTCGCTCGCTCCTCTCAGCCGTAGCGCCGCCAGGTGCTCAGGGGCCCCGTAACCCTTGTTCCGGGCCCACTCGTACTCGTGGAACTGTTCGTGGAGTGCGACCATCAACGCGTCTCGATGCACCTTCGCGAGTACCGCCGCCGCGGCGATCGTGGCGCACCGTTGGTCGCCTTTAACGATGGTCGTCACGGGCAGCGCGTCGTAGAGCAGGGGTGGCGGCGCGCTGGCCCCTAGTCGTACGTCGAGAGGGCTCCGCAAGAGATTGATGGATCCGTCGATCAACGCGTGAGTCGGCGACAACGAGAGGCCGTTGAGCGCGCGTGTCGCGGCCACCGCCAAGGCGAGACGCAGTCCCCACTCGTCGATCTCTCGAGACGTCACCGAGCCGAGCGACCACGCCGACGCCCATCGCGAGAGAGGTTCGACGAGAGACGAACGTTGCGCGGGCGTCAAGAGCTTCGAGTCATTGAGTCCTTCGGGTGGTGCGACGTCCACGCACGTGACGACCGCGCCCACCGTCATCGGACCAGCGAGCGCGCCGCGACCGACCTCGTCGATGCCGACCACGATCTCGCCGCGCGAGAGTAACGCACGCTCGAATTCGAGGAGATCGTGCTGAGCAACCTTCATACACCTAAGGGTAACGAAGTGAGAGCAACGTAGCATTCATCTATGACCGAGGCCATCGTCGTCCCTCTCAAACGCTTCGATCGAGCGAAGGAACGACTTCGTCGCGACGACACGCTCGACGTCGCCGTGATCGCCGAAACTCTTGCTCGCGGCGTCATCGCGAGTTCACGACCACGAACGGTCGTCGTGGTGAGTGAGGACGCTGACGTCACCAACTTCGCGTTGTCACTCGACGCCGAGGTGTGGTCGTCGAGCGCGTCCACTCTCAATGACGCCGTGCAGGGTGCTTACGACGGACTCGTCGATCGATTCGATCAACTCATCATCGTGCACGGCGACCTGCGATTCCCCGAAGGTCTCGGCACGTTTGAGTTAGAGCCCGGCATCACGTTCTTCGCGGATCACCTCGGCGTGGGAACCAACGTGATGGTGATCCCTACCGGACTCGACTTTCACTTCGCGTACGGAACGGACTCGCTCCGGCTTCACGTCGACGAAGCACAACGACTCAACGTCCCCTTCCGGGTGGTCACCACGAGCCCGTGGCGCTTCGACGTTGACGAACCGGGTGATCTGCACGACGCCTAGACGGCACTCGAGGGGGCCCTGCGGCCCCCTCGAGAACAGATTCTCCTGAGAGAATCGACTACTTCTTTGCGGCAGCCTTCTTGGCTGGAGCACGCTTCTTCGCAGCCTTCTTGGCTGGAGCACGCTTCTTCGCAGCCTTCTTCGCTGCAGGACGCTTCTTTGCAGCCTTCTTCGCAGCAGGACGCTTCTTTGCGGCCTTCTTCGCAGCAGGACGCTTCTTCGCGACCTTCTTGGCAGCGGCCTTCTTCGCAGCGGGACGCTTCTTCGCGGCCTTCTTCGCTGCAGGACGCTTCTTTGCTGGAGCCTTTTTGGCTACAGCCTTCTTCTTCGCGGCTGGTGCCACATTCCCTCCTTGGGACTCAACGTTGATTCAATTTGGGACCTCGAGGCACCGTGTAGGTGTACTCACTTCAGGTACCGCATTGATATCTCATGAACTCGGCCATGGACCACCCAACCTCACGGCTGTGCGGCGACTGATCGCAGTGCACGGCCCTACGCGAAGAAGCGTTCTTCCAAACGTTGCAAGCAACGAAGTGGACAACGTGTACCTCCTCCGCAGAAGGACAACTACAAGTTCAGTTGTTATTCACACCAATGTCAAGTATTTCGAGATTTATTTCGACCGATGGTGTGACGTGCTATCTGATGACGGCGTGTACTTAGGACGTGGTGCGAACGGTGACGCGATGAGTGGACGCGAACGTTCAACACTCGTGTTGGGTCCAACACGAAGTGGAAAGACATCATCAATCATTGTTCCAAATCTCCTGATGACATCCGATGCGTGCGTCGTCACGTCAACGAAGAGCGACGTCGTTGCACTCATGGCACACACGCGTCGCGATGGTGCAACACTTCTCTTCGATCCGTCGGGAACTGTCGAAACACCCGCGGGTGTGCATCGAATTGGTTATTCACCTTTAAGACAATCTTTAACTTGGGATGGCGCTGTTTTGGCTTCGCGGAGCTTATTGGACGTCGCGCGACGCGGCCGAGGTGATCGCGGTGACGACCACTGGAGTGAACGAGCGAGTGCGTTAGTAGCGCCACTGATGCACGCGAGCGCTCTTCGCAGTGAATCGCTCGGTCAACTCGCGGCGCGCGTCGACGAACGTCGGTGCGACGATCTCTTGCACGAACTGAACGAGCGACACGGTGAGCATCATCCCTCCGTGTCACTCCTTCGTGGCGTCCTCGCGACCGAGGATCGTGAACGATCGAGTATTTGGTCGACCACCGCGGGACTCTTCGCGGGCGTGCGCACCGAAGCGGCCCGCGCCTCGGCTCGAGAGGCGCCTCTCGACGTGGACGAGTTTCTGCGTGGCCCGCACCAACTCCACGTCGTAGCCCCGAGTCGACACCAAGCCGTCTCGATCCCACTGGTCGTTGGACTCGTGGAGGAACTCGTGCACGCCACCTACGATCGACACCTGGATGGCGCTCGGCTGTTGCTCGCCCTCGACGAACTCGCGAACGTGGCCCCGATCCCGCGTCTCGCGAGCATCGTGTCCGAAGGCGGGGGCCAGGGCGTCCTCACGCTCGCGTGCCTGCAAGACCTGAGCCAAGCGCGGAGTCGTTGGGGAGCCTCGGCGGAGGGTTTCCTTTCCCTCTTTCCAACGACCCTGGTCCTGCCCGGAATCGCCGATCGTCCCACGCTCGAACTCTTACAACGCTTGGCCGGGCGCGAGCTGACGTCGTCACCGAGCGTGCAGCGCGACCGTCGAGGTAAGGCGCTAGGCCACTCGATGAGCTGGGTCGAACGCGATCGCGTCACGATGAGCGAACTGGCCCAAGGTCGAGAGGGTCACGCGCTCGGCCTCGACGCGCGGAACCGTCTCAAGTGGATCGAACTGACGCCCGCCTATCGCGACGCCCGCTTCGCCCCTCACCTCGAACGTCCCTCGCGGGAACGAACCATCTCAAGAGAGCGCTGACGCCAAGCATCGAACTCGTTCCTCTCGAGTGGACGCGGTCCCAGCGCGTGAACGGGGCCAATCATCCGCGCCTCGCGTAAGGCGATCGTTCGCTCGTACACGCCCTTGCCGACACGAAGTCTGGGGTAGAGCTCGTCCACCGCGTCCGTTACTAACTTCGGACGCTGCCCGAACGTTGCGGCGTTGGCCCAGGCCGCGATCACGTGACGTCGCGCGACGTCCGGGCGACCCTCGAAGGCCCCCGCGAATCGATGTTCATCGAGGACGTGGGCGTACTCTCTCGGCGCCACGACACCGAGGGACTCGTATCGTTCGCCGTCACGACTCCACGACGCGACCGTCTCCGCTCGACTCCACGAGAGTTTCTCCCCTCGCTCGCGATGGTGACCACTCCACAACGCGCGATAGCCCTCGTCGAGTCCGACCACTCGTTCGACGCCTTCGAAGGAGCGCCACGCCTGCCACGGGGTGCGCTCACGGAGTTCGTGTCGAAGCGACGCGCGGTAGAGGGCGTCGGCGGTCGCGGCGTGCGCGTACAACGCGCGTGAATCGAGGACGTTCGTCTGGCCGTGCGGTCTCGCCCCGACGAGCACGTGGTCGTGCAAGTGCGGCTCACCGTGACGATTCAGTCCGTGCGTAAAGCTCACGACGCTCTCCCACGAGGCAGACGTGTCGCGGTCGACGCCGCTGCGACGCTCTCGCACGACGAGCGCGCGATCCTCGAGGTACGTCATCGACGCGAGCACCGACGCGCGATGTGCCTCGACGACCCCACTCGCGTGCTCGGGTCCGACCGCGAGCAAAATGGAGATCGGCCGCGGCGCGGCGATGACGACGTCGTACCCGTACACGTTCGATCGATCGCTCGTCACGAGGACCCTCGCGACGTCGGTGGGGTCCCTGGTGTCACCGCCACCGCGAAGCCACCAGCCCGGGCCGCCACGGCGAAGACCATCCAGTTCGAGCGCGGGATCGTTCGTGAAGTACGAGACGTCGTTCGAACGTCGAGGAAGAAGACGGATCACGGACACCTCTTTCGAGGTGCCCAACGGTCGCCTAAAGCTGCGCGGCGATCTTCTTCGCCAACGCGTGGCCAGCTTTGGCGTACTTGGGCGACGCGACGACCGCGCCTGGGCCGGCACGCAACATCAAGTGATCGACGAACGCCTCGTCCGACACCCGAAACTTGACCGCGTGGCGACCGTCGTCCAGTACCAACCACTGCGCGCCCGGGAGCGGTTCGAAGAGCCATCGATTGGCCGCTTCGACGACCACGACGATCTCGTCGCCCTCCTCGCCTACCTGGGTCAACCAGTTCGAGACCGTGTCGAGCGGGCGGGTCTCGGGGGCCGGCGACGTGGCCAGCACGGCGTTGATGCGGTCCACGCGGAACGTTCGCCACGCGGTCCTCGTCGTGCAGTAGGCGCGCACGTAGGTGTGGCCGTTCAAGACCTTCATCTCACGCGGCTCGATGGCGCGCACGTGAGACTCGTCACTGACACCCGACGTGTACTCGATCTTGATCTGTGCGTGCGATTCGATCGCGCTCTCGACTTGAGCCAGCAGCGCCTCGTTCGACGCCATCTCGATCTGCACCGGGATCTTCGTGGCGTTCTCAATCTTCTCGATCGCGGAGAAGATGGCGTCGTCGGTGTAGACGCGCGAGGCTTCTCGCAGGGCGATGTTCAACTCGAAGAGGTCGCGCCACATGAAGGGCGAAGGATCCTCGGCACCTTCGGGGAGATCGGAGAAGTCCGCTCGATAGGTGGAGTCGTCGTGTGCCTCGTCGTCCCAGTCGTCGCACTCCTTGATGACGTGGGCGGGAAACGTGTCCGTGCCGTCGGTCGATTCCGCCATTGGTTCGAGGGAGACGAGGCGGTCCATGATGAGTCGAACATGTTCCGGAGAGAGCGAAAACCGCTTCGCGAGCTCACTGATGTGTAGACCCTCGTCGCTGGCGTACACCGCGTGCAAAAGCTGGAGAGTCTGACCCAACACGTCGTTCGACGGCATCACGTCAAACGAGAGGCTCTCTTCGTCGGGCGTCTTTCCACGATTGACGTCCTTCAACCACGCGGTCAATTCGTTCTTGAGTGATTTCGGCGACTGAAGTCGCACGCGTTCGGCGCTGTCGAGGAGTAGTCGCAGCGCGGCCCGAGGACTCTCAAACGTGATACCGACTTCCACCGTACCGTCGCTCTTCGTGGCGCTCAACGCGTTGGGGTACTGGCGTACCAAGAGTTCGCCGTAGTTCTCGTTGGTCGACACCACGACGTCGAGGGGCCGGGGTGATTTGGCGTACTCGGGACGCCACGCGCGCGCTACACGCTGCGTCTCGTCGTCAACCTCAAAGGTGTCGGGCAAGACGACGGGCATCGAGGTCATACGCGTGAAGCGGTAGCCCTTGATCTCCTTCGTGTCCTTCACCCGCGCCACGAGGTAACTCGCTCCGTCGAAGACGTCGATGACGAGCGGTTCGACGAGACGGGCCTTGTTCGCGGCGGACAGGTACTCAAAGGCGAGTGCTCGTCGGACGTGAAGAGCTCGCAGGACCGGGTTGTAGTAGTTCGACACCGCGAGTCCCCCGTCACTGGCGGGCACGTCGTTGAAGACGCTGAAGGCGCCAGATTTGCCAAAACCACAGAACGACAGCGCCAATTTGACGACACGTTCCTCTTCGGCGGTGAAGTAGATGAGCGGCGCGTAGCCGCTCTGGGGGTCGATCCGGTAGCCCACGGAGGTGTCGTCGGTGGCGACGGTCTCGATTTGGAAACCGAGTTCGCGGATGCGGGCCTTGTCGCGCTCGAACTTCTGACGAACGGTGCTGTCGGCCCCTTCGTAGGCGCGAATCTTCCTCGGACCGTTCGCGGCCACGGGATACTCGTCGATTTTCAGGTCACGCAGGATCTCTTCTTGGGTGATGGGACCGTACTGCCAGGCGCGTTGGAGCAGCAGGACAAGGGCTACGAGTCGCTCACGACTCTGCTCGATTCCTCCGCGAATGGTGCTCATCTAACTCCCGTTCTTGCCTCACACGAGGGTAGCGGGCGCCGCGGATCACCGATATCGAGACGGGCGACGCGAGCTCAGAGAAGGACCGCGTCCCCCGGGTCTTCTTCACGTCGCCACGAGCCCGAACGACCACCCGACTTCTCCCACAGGGCGACGCGTTCAATGGTCATCGTTCGATCGCTCGACTTGCACATGTCGTAGATCGTCAGGGCCGCGACGGTCACCGCGGTCAACGCTTCCATCTCGACGCCCGTACGGTCGATGGTGTCCACGCCGGCCTCGAGGTCGATGTACGTGTCCGCGATGGTGAAGTTCACGTACACGTTGCCCACCATCACCGGATGCGAGGTCGGCAACAGGGATGAGGCTTGCTTCGCCGCCTGGATACCGGCCACGCGCGCCGTCGCGAGTACGTCACCCTTGTTGAGGGTGTTCGCCGCCACGGCGGCCGTCGTCGAGGCGAGCATCGTGACACGACATCGTGCCAAGGCTCGGCGTGCGGTGACCTCCGTGAGTCCGACGTCACGGGGAAATGCTGCGCCGGAAGGCCCGCCGCGTCGTAGTTGGTGGAAGTCGTCCACCGAGCCATGTTAGGTCACGTTCGACGTATCTTTCCTGACCAGTACACTGCTCTAGTTACGTTGTCTAATCGGAGTGCTTCATGCCCACCTACGAATACGAGTGTCAGCAGTGCCACGAACGGGTCGAGGCTGTCCAAAAGTTCACCGATCCGTCGCTGACGGTCTGTCCGTTGTGCGGTGGCGAACTACGCAAGGTCTTCTCGGCGGTCGGCATCGTTTTCAAGGGCAGTGGCTTCTACAAGAACGACAGTCGCGGCTCCGCCCCAAAGACGACCACGACGCCGAGCACCAGCACCCCCGTCGAGTCGAGCGCGGCCGCGTCATCATCGACACCGGCCACGACGCCCACACCGGCGTCGACGCCCACCACGCCGGCCCCGACACCCAGCTCGAACTAGGAGCCCGACACCGCGATCCCGTCGATCGCGAGGGTCTGGCCCGCGGCACTACCGGGGAGCCACTCCACGTCGTTGCCCACGTGACTGAGGTCGAGCAGCATCCGCTGCAGAGTCGAGGCGACCGTGATCTCTCGAATTGGCTCGGCCAACTCGCCGTCACGGATCATGAGGCCGGTCACGCCGACGGAGAAGTCACCGGAGATGGGATTGACGCCCGAGTGCACGCCCATGATCGACTCGACGTACACGCCGTAGCCGACGCTCTTGAGAATGGTGGCCTGATCTTCACTGCCGGACTCGAGCTGAAGGGCTCGACATCCCGCCGAGGGCGAACCCGCGATGCCGCCGCGAAGGGCACTCCCCGTCGACGCGGTACCGGCGCGGCGCGCCGAGACCGTGTCGTAGACGAACCCTTGGAGCTGACCTTTGCTGATCAAGACGTTACGACGGCACGCGAGGCCCTCGCCGTCGTGTGAACTCGCGGCGAAGTGGCGAGGATCGGTGGGATCGTCGAGGAGACTGAAGAGCGGTGACGCCACCATCTCACCGACGCGATTGGCGAAGAACGAACGACCGCGAACGACCGCGTCGCCACTCAACGCGCCGCCGATGATCGCGAGCAACGTGGCGGCGGTGCGCGGATCGAACACGGCCGTGCACTTCATCGAGGACGGCTTCACCGCGCCGAGCATGCGCGTCGCGCGCGTGACGGCGTCGTGGGCGGCGAGTTCGATGTCGAGTTCACCTGGCGCTCGTCCCGCGCTCAGTCCCCAACCGGTCTGGTCGTCCTTGCCGTCACTAGCGATCGCTTCCACGGAGAGATAGGCGCCGGAGCGGGCGTAGGACGCACGGATGCCGGTCGTCGACACGATGGCGGCTTCAGCGACGTAGTCGGAGTAGTTCGCGGAGTCGACTTGTCGGATTCGAGCATCGCCCACGCGAACTCGTCGTTCGAGTTCGATGGCCATGGCGATCTTGTCGTCGAGCGGTGTCGATAAGACCGAGTCGTCACGGAGCGTTAGGGCCACCGGATCCACCCCGTCGGGCCGAGCGAAGGCCACGTACTCGTCCTCCGAGGCGAAACGGACGTTGTCACGGGCCTCGCGCAGGGCGTCACGCACCGACTCCTCGTCGAGGGATCCGGCCCACGCCGTCCCCACTTGGGCACCGCCGACGCCATCGAGCAACACGCGAATCCCGATTCCCGACGAGCTCGCACTCGAAAGATTCTCGATCTCGCCCTGGTAGGCCCGAACCTCGGTTTCGACGCCACTGGAGACGTAGATCTCGATCTCTTCCTTGCCCTCGGCTGCGTCGAGGAGTCGCGTCACCTGTTCGAGAAGGTCACTCACGACGCTGCCCCGCCAATCGTGATCGAACTGAGTCGCATGGTCGCTTGGCCACAGCCCACGGGGACTTGTTGGCCGTCCTTGCCACACGTGCCGGGCATCATGGAGAAGTCCCTGCCCACGGCGTCGACGCGCTGAAGGATCTCGGGACCGTTTCCAATGAGATTGCAGTCGCGTAGCGGCGCGGTGATCTTGCCGTCTTCGATCAAGAACGCGGCGGTCATGCCGAAGACGAAGTCGCCGGTGGCGGTGTTGACTTGGCCACCACCGAGTTGCGCGACGTACACCCCGTAAGGCGTCTGGGCCACGATCTCGTCGGCGTCGGAGTCGCCCTCTAAGAGATAGGTGTTGGTCATGCGGACCATTGGCAAGTGCTGGTAACTCTGTCGGCGACCGTTGGCGGACACCCGTCGGCCCTCTTTGCGCGCGCGCAGATAGTCCCACATGTAATCGGTCAAGACGCCGTTCTCGATGAGGACGTTGCGTGAACTCGGGTGGCCTTCGTCGTCGATAGCGAGGTAACCCCATTCACCCGTGACCGTTCCGTCATCGACGAGGGTGACGAGCGGGCTCGCGACCTGTTGGCCGACCTTGCCGGCGTAGACGGAGGCCTGCTTCATGACGGCGTCGGCTTCGAGTCCGTGTCCGCACGCTTCGTGAAAGAGGATCCCGCCCGAACCACTCGCCAACACCACGGGCAGGTCCCCCGACGGCGCCGGACGTGCGTCGAGTTTCGTGATGGCCTGGCGCGCCGCGCCGCGCGCGGCCTCTTCGATGACGTCGGAATTCAAAAGTTCGAACCCCCGCGTCGCCGCGACGGGACGATAACCGGTCTGCATGCCCGTGTCACCCGTGGCGATACACGACACGTTGAATCGGGTGCGTACTTGATGATCGCTCGCGAACACGCCTTCGGAGTTCGCGACCACGAAGCGCCGAGTGGAGTCGCCCAGTCCGACTTGCACTTGCGTGATCGACGAACCTTCCGACCGAGCCACGTCATCGGCCTGGAGCAACATCTCGATCTTCTTCGACTTCTCGACGTCACCCGGTTCGATCTGCGCCAATGAGGGGTAGCGACGCTGTGTTTCGAGCGCAACTTCACGCACTCCGCCGCCACCTTCACGGGCGACGGCGGCCGCGGCGCGCGCGGCGGCCAAGAGACCCGACTCACTGAGATCGGCCGTGTGGGCGAAGCCCGTCGTCTCGCCCACGACGACGCGAACGCCCGCGCCACGGTCGCGGCCCGAGCTCAACTCCTCCACGCGGCGCTGATCGAGGACCGCCGACGACGTCGCGCGGTCCTCCACGAAGACCTCCGCGAACTGCCCGCCGCGACTCAGCGCCTCGTCAATCGTGCGCGCCAGGACGTCGCCTTCTACCAGTTGAGTACTCATAAAACTCAGGCTACTGGCGGAACCTTGCGTCTCAGCCGAGCGCGACACTCGACGGTAGGCTGAATTACGTGATCTTGCCGTCGATCGAAACACCCGCTGACCTCCAGCCACTTTCCTACGACCAACTGCAAACGCTTAGCCAAGAAATCCGTGACTTCATCATCGAAAGCGTCACGAAGACTGGCGGACACCTCGGGTCGAACCTCGGCGTCGTCGAGCTCACGCTGGCACTTCATCGCGTCTTCGAGTCTCCAAAGGACATCCTGCTCTGGGACACGGGCCATCAAGCGTACGTGCACAAACTGCTCACGGGTCGGCGCTACGGCTTCAAGAATCTTCGAAGGCGTGGCGGACTTTCGGGCTACCCCAACCGCACCGAGAGCCAGCACGACTGGATCGAATCGAGCCACGCGTCAACGGCGCTCTCCTACGCGCACGGCCTCTCCGTCGCGCTCCAACAGCGCAAGGAGCTCATCGGCCACGGTGGCAAACGTCACGTGGTCGCCGTCGTCGGCGATGGATCGCTCACCGGTGGAATGGCCTACGAGGCGCTCAACAACTTGGGCCACTCAAATCAGCGCGTCGTGATCGTGCTCAACGACAACGGACGCAGCTACGCCCCCACCATCTCCAAGCTGTCGGAGTCGCTGACGGCGCTTCGCCTCAACCGGACGTACCTCACGCTGCGTGATCGCATCCGCCGGTTGGTGCCGCGTCTGCCACGCGTCGGCAAGGCCGCCTACCTCGGTATCGACGGCTTCACGTCGGTGGTGCGCGAAATGGTCACCCCGCACACGTTCTTCGAGAACCTCGGTGTTCGCTACGTGGGACCCGTCGACGGACACAATATCGAAGTGCTCGAAAAGGCCCTGAAGGCCGCGGCCGAATGGGACGGCCCCATCGTCGTGCACGCGCTCACCCAAAAGGGCCGCGGCTACGAACCAGCGGTCTGCGACGACCTCAAGATGCACGACTACAAACTGCCGCCCCTCGTGAACGACGACACGGTCGTGTCGAGTTCGTTCTCCCAAGCGTTCTCGGACACCCTGGTTCGACTCGCGGACGAGGACGAGCGCGTCGTCGCGATCACCGCCGCCATGGCGGGACCCACGGGCCTCTTGAAATTCCAGACGAAGTTCCCCGATCGATTCTTCGACGTCGGCATCGCCGAACAACACGCCGTCACGGCCGCGGCGGGCATGGCCATGGGCGGGCTGAAGCCCGTCGTCGCCGTCTACGCCACGTTCTTCTCGCGCGCGTTCGACCAGGCGCACCTCGACGTCGGACTGTTGAACCTTCCCGTGGTTTTCGTCTTCGACCGCGCGGGCATCACCGGTGACGACGGACCGAGCCACCACGGACTCCTCGACATCGCGCTCTGCCTGGCGATACCCAACATGATCGTCTTCGCACCCTCCTCGGCTGAAGAGGTGCCCGTCATGCTCGAGAGCGCGCTCGATCTCTCCACGCCGACGGCGCTGCGCTACCCGAAGACCCTGCCACAGCCCTTCGACGGAAAAGTCGGCCATGGTCTCAACGCTCGAGAAGTTGTACGTGGCGACGGATCGCTCTGTGTCTTGGCCGTGGGCAAGATGGCCCCGGCGGCGTACGCCGCGCTCGCGCTCATGGGCGACGAGGCCAGTCGCGTCACCCTCTACGACGTGCGAGTCCTGCCCCCAGACTCCGCGATGATCGACGACGCCTTGAGTCACGAGCGCGTCATCACCATTGAAGACGGGACCCGCCACGGCGGCGCCGGCACCTTGATGGTCTCGGCCGTTCGTTTGCGCGCGCAAGAGCTCGAGCGTCCCTTTCCCACGACGCGCATCTTGGGCGTGCCGCGCGTCTACCTCGAGCAGCACCGACCGGACGAACTCCTCGCAGAGCTCGGACTCGATCCCGAGGGATTGGCGCAAGCGTTCACGCGACTCCTCGCCGGTCAGCCCGAGTTCCCGCGCGTGTACCACGAAGCTCCTCGCCCGAACTACTCCTGACCGGTCGCGCCGTCTCCGGGCGCCGGTACATTGGTGCCATGTCGTACGAAATCGAGAAAAGTGACGCAGAGTGGCACGACCAACTCTCCCCCGACCGCTACGCGGTATTGAGAAAGGCCGCGACGGAGGCCCCGTTCACGGGTTCACTGTTACACGTCGACGCGGACGGCGTCTTCACGTGCGGAGGGTGCGGGCAGACGCTCTTCACGAGCGCGCAGAAGTTCGACTCCGGCTGTGGGTGGCCGAGCTTTGACGCGTGCGAACCAGGCACCGTCGTCGAACGAAAGGACAAGTCGCTGTTTCGAGAGCGCACGGAGATCCTCTGCTCGAAGTGCGGGGGCCACTTAGGTCACGTCTTCAACGATGGTCCCACGGCGAGCGGCCTTCGCTACTGCGTGAACTCGCTCTCGATCGACTTCGACGAATCAGCGAGTTAGACGTCGAGGAACCGTCGGATGGCGATCGCCGATCCCACGGATCCGATCACCACGCCCACGATCAACACGACCGCGTTGGTACCTATGAGGGCCGACGTGTTCAGTTGGAACTCGTTGTGCAACGGGTACCACGTGTGCAGCGCGGTCACGGCCAAGACCGCCACCACTGCTCCCAAGAGTCCTTGGATGAAACCTTCAGTGATGTAGGGAATGCGGATGAACCAGTTCGTCGCC
>DASZHK010000067.1:0-6649 GCA_035937905.1 Acidimicrobiales bacterium | reverse complement strand
TTGTTCACTTCGATCGACTGGGCAATCTGCTTCATGATCGTCGTCTTACCGGCCTTCGGGGGCGAGACGATGAGTCCGCGCTGGCCCTTACCGATAGGGGCCAGGAGGTCGACGATACGTGGCGTGAGGTCGAGCTTGCCTTCGTTGGTTTCGAGGTTCAACTTCTCGTCAGGGAACAGTGGCGTGAGGTCTTCGAAGCGGGGACGCAGACGTGCCACCTCGGGGTCGACGCCCGCGACGGTGTCGACGCGCAGCAGCGCCGGGTACTTCTCGTTCGACGCCGCTGGTCGGAAACCGCCGACGATGGTGTCGCCCTTGCGCAGGTGGTAACGACGTACTTGGTTGATGGACACGTAGACGTCGTTGGGTGACGCGTGGTAGCCCTTCGTGCGCAAGAAGCCGTAGCCGTCGTCGCGCAGGTCGAGCAGTCCTTCGACTTCGACGAGGTCGCCCGCGTACGGCTGATCGGCGTTGGGCATGGAGTCACCGGCGAAGCGCTCACGGCCGTTTCGATTGCGGCGGTTACGACGACTGCGGTTGTTCGTGTCATTGGAGAACTCGCGAGGCTGGCGCTCGGGCCTCGTCTGGGTGAACTGGCGGGCGGTCGGGCGCTCCGACGGTGCGGCGGCCTCGGAGACGGGCGGCTCACTCTGAACGGTCTTTTCGACCTTGGTGTCGGCGTCGAACTCGCCGAGCAGGTCATCGAAATCATCGGTGGGGGTGGCCACGGTGCGGCGCGAACGAACGGCACGAGTGGCGGGGGCAGCTGCGCTCGCGACCGCGGGCTCTTCGCCCATGATGGCCTCGATGAGTGCGGCTTTGGTGGCGCGGGTCGAAGCCTCAACGCCCTTGACTTTGGCGATCGTTTGGAGGTCTTCGCGAGTTTTTGACTCGAGATCCGAACGGTCTGGAGAAGGCTTAATAGCCATGCATGATCCTTTCACGCCGCCCGTAACGATACGTCGGGTGGAGAAGAAAATCGGGAAATGTCGTCTCGGAAGAGATTCCTTACGTCGGTACAACCGAACGGACGACAACTAACAGTGTAGCCGACGACACGAACAAAGTAAACAGGACTACGAAAGCTTCGCCAAGAGTGCACTCAGCGACGCGTCCACGACGTCGGGTGTCGCGCTCGAGACAACGGCCGTGTCTGGATCCTTTAGACCGTTGCCCGTGAGGACGCACACTACCGTCGAACCCTTGGGGACGCCATACTTCAAGAGTCCCGCCACCGACGCGGCCGACGCTGGTTCACAGAATACGGACTCGTGTCGCGCGACGTAGTGATAGGCGTCGAGAATCTCTTCGTCCGTGACCGCTCGGATATCACCGAGTGATTCGTGGATCACTTCGAGGGCCGGAACCCAACTCGCCGGATTGCCGATGCGAATCGCCGTGGCGATCGTCTCGGGGTTGTCGACGGGGTGACCGAGCACGATAGGCGCGGCGCCGGCCGCTTGAAACCCCCACATCTTGGGCAGCGTCGAACAGCGTTTGGCGAAGTGGTACTGCGTAAAACCCCGCCAGTACGCGGTGATATTCCCGGCGTTGCCGACCGGAATAGAGAGGATGTCCGGCGCCTTACCGAGGACGTCAACGATCTCGAAGGCACCGGTCTTTTGACCCTCGATGCGGTCGGGATTGATGGAGTTGACAATGGTGATCGGCAGGTGTTGTGTGAGTTCTCGCGCCAAGTTGAGCGCCTGGTCGAAGTTGCCGCGAATCTGGAGCACCTTCGCGCCCAACATGATGGCTTGGGCTAGTTTGCCGAGCGAGATCTTGCCCTCAGGAACGAGAACGACGCAGTCCATGTTGGCCTTCGCCGCGTACGCCGCGGCCGCGGCGGAGGTGTTACCCGTCGAACCGCAGATCACGGTCTTCGCGCCCTGCGCTTTCGCCTTGGTGATCGCCATCGTCATGCCACGGTCTTTGAACGAGCCCGACGGGTTGAGTCCTTCGCACTTCAGCCAGACGTCAGCTTCGAGACGTTCGGAGAGCCGTTCCGCGTGCAACAAAGGGGTGTTCCCCTCTTGCAGAGTGACGACGTCGTCAATACCGTCGAGATCGAGCCACTCCGAATACTCCTTCAGCAGTCCTTGCCAACCGATCACTCAGAACTCCCGTCGATAACTCGAATGCAGGCGCCAACGGATTCGACCGAATCGGACGCCGCCAACTCGCCAACGGTGGCGAACACGTCGGCACTGATCGCGTGATGCGTCAAGAACGAGAGTCGGGCTTCGTCGCCGAATCCCTCTTGTTCCATCGAGCGAATCGAGACATTATGACGCCCAAAGACGCCTGCGACCTCGGACAACACTCCGGGACGGTCCAACACGTCGACGCTGAGATAAAAGACGCTGGACAGCTCGGCGCCCGGGACGTAGTGCAGCGACGTGTCACCAGTGAACGGAACGTCGTGGCGACCACTGACCTTGTTGCGAGCGGCGTCAAGGACGTCACCGAGGACGGCCGTCGCCGTCGGTTCGCCGCCCGCGCCCTGGCCCAGCCACATCAGCGGTCCGCTCTTCACACCTTCGACGAAAACAGCGTTCATCGCACCATTGACCGAAGCGAGCGGATGGCGGAGTGGCACCATGGCCGGGTGTGCGCGGCGCGACACGCCGTCGTCGCCGACGCGCTCAGCAACACCGAGCATCTTGATGACGTAGCCCGAACGACGCGCGAACTCGACGTCCAGGGCACGGATCCCGGTGATGCCTTCACGGTCAATCTCTTCACCACTGAGTCGCGTCCCAAAGGCGAGCGTAGAGAGTATCTGCACCTTCGCCGCTGCGTCGAAGCCCTCAACATCAGCACTCGGATCAGCCTCCGCGAACCCGAGCGTCTGTGCTTCAGCCAGGGCGCTCCCGTAGTCGCTCCCCTCGGTCGTCATCTTCGTGAGGATGAAATTGGTGGTGCCGTTCACGATGCCCATGACTCGATTGATTCGTTCGCCGGCGAGTGAACTTCGGAGGGCCCGAAGGATCGGAATCGCCCCGCCAACGGCCGCTTCGTAGAAGAGATCGGCACCATTGTCATCCGCAATTTGGGCCAACTCGGTGCCACTCTCGGCCATGAGTGCCTTGTTGGCGGTCACGACCGACACGCCCAACTTCAGTGCTGATTCAAGGTAGGTGCGACACGGCTCCACGCCGCCCGCGACTTCGACGAGCACGTCGAGATCGCTAGCGATGAGTCCGTCCACGTCGGTAGTGAGGAGCGCGTCATCGATGCCGGGATGGGCCTTCGAGAGGTCTCGTACCGCGACGCCGACAAGTTCCAAGGGGGCAGTCGCGCCGTCCACGAGGGCCTCGCGGCGACTGGGGTCCGTCAGGAGTTGCACGAAGGCGCTACCGACGAAACCACCGCCGATCACGCCGACTCTAACGACCGGACTCTCCATCAAACAAGGCTAACTCACGCTTCATGGAGGTTCGGTCTCACACTTCGAGTCGCGCGAGGTCATCGAACGTCTCACGCCTGAGTACTTCGCGCGCTCGTCCGTCGCGAACGAAGACGACCGCCGGTCGGGGCACCCTGTTGTAGTTCGACGCCATCGAGTAACCGTAGGCACCCGTCACCGGTGTCGCGACGAGGCTGCCCGCTTTCGTCTCGGCCGGGAGGAACGCTTCGTCGATCAGAACGTCACCACTTTCACAGTGCTTGCCCACAAGACGAACCCTCTGTGGACGTGGCGAACAGGGATGATCGACGTCGAACGCCTCGTAACCCGAACCGTAGAGGACGGGACGGGGATTGTCGCTCATCCCGCCGTCGACGGCCATGTAGGTGCGTTGAGTGACGGGCTTGACGACACCGACTGAGTAGATGGTCAGTCCCGCTTGGGCGACGACGGCGCGACCGGGCTCGGCGAGGATCCGTAGATCTGCAGGGAGTCCCGCCTTTCGCGCGGCCTCTCGCATCGCGTCGGCCCACTCGCGGATGCTGGGTGCTGATTCGCCCGCAACGTACGCGACCCCGAGTCCGCCGCCGACGCAGAGTTCGTCAAAGTTGTCGTCGCGCGTGAACTCGCCCAGCACTGCCATGGACTCGCGAAACCCGTCCACCTCAAAGATCTGAGAACCAATGTGGGCGTGCACACCACGAAGTTGAAGTCCCGGCATCTCGCGCAACAGGGTGATGGCTCTTCGAGCATCGCCGTTCGAGACGGAGAAGCCAAACTTCGTGTCCTCTTGTCCGGTGCGCACGTACTCGTGGGTGTGTGCTTCCACGCCAGGTGTGACACGAACGAGCGCGTTAAGGGGACTCTCCGCGTTCACCAACTCTCGCAGATGGCCGATCTCGTCGAAATTGTCGACCACCAAGCGATGCACACCGGCCGAAAGCGCTTGAGCTATCTCGTCGCGCGATTTATTATTGCCGTGCATGATGACGCGATGTGCGGGAACGCCAGAGCGCAGCACGAGGTCGAGTTCGCCGCCGGTCGCCACGTCCACGCATAATCCTTCCTCGAACGCGAGGCGGGCCATAGCGCCACAGAGAAAACTCTTGGAGGCAAACGCAACGCCGTCGTCAAAAGCGCTCGCCGCTTCACGGCATCGCGCGCGCAACGTCTCTTCGTCGTAGACGAAAAGAGGAGTGCCGAAGGTGGTAGCGAGTTCGTGAAGATCGACACCACCTACCGTGACGCCACCGTCGTGCAACGTCACGGTATCGGGAAAGAGCGTCGCGAGGATGGGATCACTACTCATGGATAAACCTTACGAGTTGTCGGCATCACAATAAGACAGAAAAACCTTGTCCGGTAGGCTGAACACGCCGCCCTCGTAGCTCAGCGGATAGAGCATTGGCCTCCGAAGCCATGTGCGCAGGTTCGACTCCTGCCGGGGGCACCACACATTCATCGCGTGAAGAGGTTTTCATTTCGGCGACTCCCTTCGTTTTCGGACTCGTGAAATCATCGTCGGATAAAGCCCGACTCAGTCCGACGATCTTGACCGAGAGCGGCTCACGGGCAAAATGCCAGCGATACAGTCTTGGTCAAGATGGAACTGCCAATGCATGACGCTCGTGGCGGAAGCCTTGTGTCATTCGCACGACTGGACGACAACCTCCTCAATGGTCCGGAGGGTGCGCTGCGGCCCGCTTGTTCACTCGTCATCGTGCAGTGGGGCAAACATGTACTGCTCGGTTTCAACGTGTCCCGGCAACAGTGGGAGCTACCGGGAGGATCGCTCGACGAGGGCGAGTCGGCGTACAAGGCAGCGATCCGAGAACTGGAAGAAGAGACGGGCATTCGAGCTGACCGAGTTTCGCAGGTAGCTCGCGCCGATTTCTTCTTCGAAGGCAAAGCGGCCAGTTATTCAGCCGCGGTATTCGCGTTCGTCAGTGCCAGTGACCCGAAACCGGTCGAGAGCGACGAACTCAGTAGCTTTCATTGGTGGATTCCGACCGATGAATTGTGGGACGGACTGAGCCCTCTAGACGCGGAGGTCATTCGTCGCTGTCTTCCTTTCGAAACCAACGACACAGAGTAGATTGCAACGCCAGCGCCGGACAAAACTATCGATCGATGTACGCGGGTTCTTCGGGGCGGAGATTCACGTTGTACACGGTCGCCAGTTGCTTCGCGACGAACGTGCCTATGACGAGTTCGCCGGTCGACGTGAAGTGAATGCCGTCGGACTTTCGCAACGCACTTTGCACATTATTTACGACGGCACCTCCGCGGTAGTTGCCGCTTTTCGTTGCGAGGAGATGCCACATCGGCTGGAACGTGACACCAGGCGTCGACATGGCCACCTGACTGTAGATGGCGTCCAGCGCCTGAAGGCCGTGGCTGTAGATCGTGGGACCTGCGATTGGGAGACCGACCCAGAACGCGTACGCGCCCGCCTTGGTCACCATTTCATCGATCCGACGAACGCGCGCCACGTAGGCGCTACGCCACTTCGGCGAACCGAAGGGTTGTGACACGCCATCGACAGCAAGTGCCTGTTCATCGTTCGCGCCGAACATGATGACCACGAGATTGGGATGGTACTCGTGCAAAAAAGACTTCAGATGGTCCGGCCAGTTGTAAAACCACGACGCCGAAAGACCAGTCGACTCTTTGTTTCGTTGGATCAATTTTAAGCCGGGCGTGAACTGAAGTTCATGTCGAATGCCGTATTCGAGGTCGTCGCCTAACGAGTCGCCAATTTCGAGAAGCCGACAGTGGCCCAGTGCGAAGGGCGCGTGCTGCGGTGTAGTGGTCGAGGTCGAGGTACTCGTCCGCGCGAGCGCGGAAATTGGAGTGAAGCCGCATCCGCGCGAGGGCAGTCGAAAAGGAGCGCTGTCCGCAACGGGAGTATCCAAAAGAACCTTCGACGTCGACGTTTTACTCTGTGCCGAGCGAACCAACGCCGTCCGTGTCGACATGGTGAACGGCGACGTTGCCGTCAACGAAACTCGACTCACGTGCGAGTTGAGTGAAGCTGGCGTCGCCGCGTTCATTCTCATGAACTGAACCCCGGTGAACACCGGCACAGCCAGAGACGCCGTCGCTAGGCAGCGCATCCATACGCCTCGGGACTTTGGATAAGGAGTCAAGTGGGTCTTCATAGCGCGACGAGTCATTTTTACTCCTCGTCAGCATCGTGCGCTCGCCTATTCAACTACGGCCTTCGCATGCATTTGCCCA
>DASZHK010000066.1:0-33698 GCA_035937905.1 Acidimicrobiales bacterium | reverse complement strand
GATGACAAGCGGCATCGACACCAAGCGCATCACGACAATCACCTGGTTCTTGTCCGGCACGCTCGCCGGTCTCGCGGGTACGGTCCTCGCCATCACCGAAGGCAACCTCACGCCCGCGTCTGGTGAGCTCTTTCTCTTCGTCATCTTCGCGGCCGTCATCGTCGGTGGTGTCGGAAGCATCTACGGCGCGATGGCGGGCGCGGTGTTGATCGGCCTGGCCACTGAGGTCTCCGCGGCCTTCATCAATCCGGCCTACAAACTCGATATCGCCTTCGTCATCTTGATTTTGACCCTGCTGTTCAGGCCTAGCGGTCTGTTCGCTCGGCCGGGAAGGGCTTAACAATGTCCGCCTTTTGGTTCTACGTCTTCACGCTCGTCTTCTTCTTCTTCGACTACTTCATCCTGGCGATGGGCCTCAACATCCAATACGGCGAGACGGGGATTCTCAACTTCGCCTATATCGGTTTCGTCGCCGTCGGCGCGTACATGACGGGCGTGGCGGGTATGCCGAGCGCCGGGACGTCCGGCCAGCACTACATCCTGGGCCTCAATCTTCCGTTTCCGATCAACCTCATCATCGGCGGGCTCTCGGCGAGTGCGTTGGCGTTTCTTGTTGCACTGATCACGTTGCGTCGGCTTCGTACCGACTACTTGGCGATGGTGTTGATTTCACTTTCACTCGTGCTCTACGACATCAGTAACAACTTCATCCCGCTGTTCAACGGTGCCGACGGGTTGTACAACGTGCCCGAGCCCTTTGCCAACGCGCTCAAGTTGACGACGAACTCCTTCGTCCCCTTCTTCGCTGCCGTGACGGGCGTGGTGGCACTCATTATGTGGTACTTCATGAGTCGCATCACTCGATCACCGCTGGGCCGAACCTTTCGCGCGATCCGTGATGATCCGACGGTCGCGTCGGCGCTCGGCAAGGGCGTCTTTCGCTACCAGTTGACGTCGATGTTGATTGGTTCCTTCTACGCGGGCATCGGTGGTGGTCTCATCATCCAGTTCGGGGGTTCGTTCAATCCGACGGCGTGGCTCCCAGGTGAGACGTTCGTCATCTTCGCGGTCATCATTGTGGGTGGTGTTGGCAACAACGTAGGCATGATCGTCGGCGCGCTCCTCGTCGAGACGCTCCTCATCCACTTGCCGGCCTTCCTACCGGCGATTCCCGGACACCCGGGCCTCATCGAGTACATCGACGCGATGGTGATTGGCGTCTTGCTCATGGTCATGCTCTGGTTCCGCCCGCAGGGGATGGTGCCTGAGCGCGTCCGCCGGAGCAAATTCCTTCTGCCCGACTTCGCTTCGTCCGGCGGTGGTAGTGCGGGCGTCACGCCGTCGGGACCAGCGATCCCCGCGGAAGAAGCCTTCGGCGCTGGACCATCGCTCATCATCGAAGAAACGGACATCTAATGGCGAGCAGTGACCAGTCCACTACGTCGCCTGGCGTTTCCGGTGAGTCGATCCTCAGCTGCGAGAACATCACCAAGTCGTTCCTTGGTGTGAACGCGCTGAACGGCGCGACGTTCGACGTCCCGAAGAATAAGATCACCGCGCTCATCGGTCCGAACGGCGCAGGTAAGACCACCCTCGTCAACATCCTCTCGGGTTCCATGAAGTCAGACTCAGGGACCACGCATTTTGGCTCCGTCGACGTCACGAACTTGGAGAGCTACAAGATCGCTCGTATGGGTCTGATGCGCACGTTCCAGCTATCGCGCGAACTCGGTGGGCTGACCGTGCTCGAGAACCTGCTGGTCGCGCCAAAGGTCCAGGCGGGCGAATCACTCTTCAACATCTTCTTTCGACCTCGTCTCTTGAAGCGAGAAGAGCGACAGAACATCGAACGCGCGACGGAGATCCTCGCCACCTACGGGCTGTACGAACTTCGTGACAACCGCGCGCGTGAGCTGTCGGGGGGCCAAAAGAAGTTGCTCGAAATCTCGAGAGGCGTGATGGCCGCGCCCACGGTCTTCCTCCTTGACGAGCCGATGGCGGGCGTGAACCCGGCACTCATCGAGCGAATCGGCGGCTACATCCTCGACATGAAGCGCCAAGGCATGACGGTCTTGATGGTGGAGCACAACCTCAACGTCGTGGAGAAGATCTGTGACTTCGTCATTGTTCTGGCTGAGGGCAAGACGCTCGCGACTGGTCGATTGAGCGAGTTGCGCGCGAATCCCGAGGTCGTCCAGGCCTATCTAGGAGAGGTGATCAGTGCCGGCACTACTAACTGAGAACGTCACGTCCGGCTACGGACGCCAGACCATCATCAGCGACATCTCGCTGACGGCCGACGTGGGCTCGATCACGACGATCATTGGCCCTAACGGCGCCGGCAAGTCGACCTTCGCCAAGACGCTCGTCGGGATCTTGCGCCCCACGAAGGGACGCGTCGTCGTGAACGACAAGGACATCACGAAGATGCCGGGTCACCTCATCCCGCGCAACGGCCTCGTCTACGTGCCGCAGAACGACAACGTCTTCGCGACGCTGACGGTCAACGAGAACTTAGAGGTGGGCGGCTTCGCCGTGAAGGGCAACTCTGACGAGAGGTTGGAGGAGATCTTGAACATCTTCACCGACCTCAAGAAGGCCCGCAACAAGAAGGCCGGTCTGCTCTCGGGCGGCCAACAGAACCTTCTCGCGATCGCGCGCGCTCTCATGGTCCATCCAACGGTGATCGTCTTGGACGAACCAACGGCTGGTCTGTCGCCCGCGTACACGGACGTCGTATGGAATCAGATCGACCTCATCACGAAGTCCGGTACGGCGGTGTTGGTGGTCGAACAGAACGTTGAACGCGCGCTCAAGCACTCCGACTTCGTGCACATCTTCGTCGCCGGCACCAACCACGTGCATGGACCGGCGAAGGAGATCGCTGAACTCGATTTGGCGGCGATATTCCTGGGTCGCGCGGGTGCCACTCGTTCGTAACAGTGGGAAATTCCCACAAACTTGAAGTAAGAAAAAAAGAAAGATAGGGGGAAGTACCAGATGAAATTCATTAGAAAGTTAGTAGGTCGTCGAGGAGGTGCCAGAGCGATGCTGGTCCTCGCGATGGTGACCTCAGTCGCCGGCGTGGGGCTGACGGCGGGCTCGGCGAACGCCAGCTCGAAGCCGCTCATCGTCGGAGGCATCTTTCCGTTCACGGGATCGAAGTCGCTGCTCTCGAGCTGGGGAACGCACGGCGTGGCCGTGGGTATCTACGAGGTGAACCACAACGGTGGTGTCCTCGGTCACCAGCTGAAGAGTGCGTACGTCGACGACGCGGCCGACTCCGTGGACGCGCTGCCTGCGTTTCGTAAGTTGGAGCTAAGTCACCCGACGGTCATCGTTGGGCCCTTCTCGCCAACGATCGAAGCAGTGATCGGTCAGTTCAAGCCCAATGACGTGGTGGACTTCATGGTTGGCGGTCTCACGACCCTCGACAACATGAACTACAAGTACGTGTTCCGCACCTCGTCGTCCGACTCCAACGAGTCGATAGCGATGGCGCAGTACGCGATCAGCAAGGGTTGGAAGACCGCGTCGTTGATCTTCGACAACTCGTCGAACTCACAGGGCTTCATCGCTCCGCTCGAGGCGGCCTACAAGGCGCTTGGCGGCACGATTCAACAGAACATCACGTTGACGCCTGGTCAGTCGTCCTACAGCTCTGAGCTCACGTCCGCGTTCGCGAACAAGCCGCAGGTCATCTTCGACTCGATGGACAGTCAAACGGCGGCAACGTTGTTCTCTGACGGTCAACAGCTCGGTTACATGACGACGCCGTGGATCGGTGACGACCTTCAGTCGGCACCGCAGGGTACCTACGCCAAGTCCTTTGGACCGACGGCTTCGACGGACTTGATCGCGGCACTGCCCGCGACGCCGACGACCGCTGACGGCGCGTACAACCACTTCCTCGCCGACTACCAGTCGGTATGGAAGACCACGACGATCCTGCCCACGACGTTCAACGAGTACGACTCGATCGTCATCGCGTCGCTCGCCATGACGATGGCCAAGTCCACGGACCCGAAGAAATGGGTGAATGACGTGATGCTGGTCTCGGACCCACCGGGAACGGTGTGCGGGACGTACGCCGCGTGCGTGAAGTTGATCAAGGAAAAGAAGAAGATCAACTACAACGGCGCCTCGGGTAACGACGACTTCAACAAGTTCCACAACGTCTTCAGTGGCTTTCAGATGCTCGGTTTCGACTCGAGCCTCAACAACGTCACGAGGGCGTACATCACGCCGGCCCAGTTGGCCGCCGTGGTCGCGAAGGAAGGCTAGTCACGTAGTACAAAGCTGTTCGCTTAGTGGGGGACGGTCGGCGGTCTATCCGTTGACCGTCCCACGCTAAGTCGTCTGCATGGCGAAGGACTGAACGTTGGTTTGAGGCGCACGTCGTGCGCGGACACTATGCAGATCCCGTTTTCGCCTGACTATCGCCGACGCCAGGCTCGCACGTGAGGACCGAATCGTGACTGAACTGCTTGGTGGCATCCGAGTGCTCGACCTGACCACCGTACTGGCGGGACCCTTCGGGGCCTATCAGCTGAGCCTCATGGGTGCGGACGTCACGAAGATCGAAATCCCCGAGACCGGTGACCTCGCGCGTGAGTTCGGTGACGACGAAGGACTGAAGGGCGCGTCGATGGGTCCCTCCTTCCTTGCTCAAAACTCGGGGAAGCGATCGATAACGCTGAACCTGAAGAGCGACGAGGGCGCCGAAGTCTTCGAGCGCCTGCTTCGCGCGTCGGACGTGCTGCTCGAGAACATGCGACCGGGCGTGCTCGCGCGACTCGGCTTCTCGTGGGAGCGAATCCACGACATCAACCCCCAACTCGTGTACTGCGCCGTTTCGGGATTCGGTCAGACGGGTCCGCTTGCCGAACGCACCGCGTACGACCAGATCATTCAGGGTTTCGCGGGCATGGCGGCGGTCACCGGTCTCGCGTCGGGCGGACCTGTCCGCGTGGGTTTTCCTATCTGCGACGCGCTCGGGGGCTACGTCGCCGCGATGGCCATCTGCGCCGCGCTCGTTGGACGTTCCGTCAATCAGATCGGCGTCTTTCTCGACGTCTCGATGCTCGAAGCGGCGCTCACCTCGATGAGTTGGGTGATCTCCGAGCAGCTCATCAGCGGCCGAGACGCCGTTCGACACGGAAACGACAACGCCGCGTCGTCCCCGTCGGGGATGTTTCAGGCGAGTGACGGTCCGATCAACATCGCGACCAACACCCAAAAGCAGTTCGAGGCGTTGTGTCGGACGTGCGCTCGCGAAGACCTCATCACCGATGAACGCTTTCTTACTCGAACTGAGCGCAAGAGGAATCGTACGGCGTTGACCGCCGAACTGGATTTGGCTCTTGCCGCGCAGCCCGCGTCAACGTGGGAAGAGCGCCTCGCCGACGTGAGCGTTCCTGCCGGGCGTCTCTTGAACGTGGCCGAAGCCTTGCACCAAGAGCAGATCAAGGTTCGTGGGCTCGTGCACGACGTCGAAGTCGGCGTGGGCGGACGCGAAAGTGTTCAAGTACTCGGAAGCGGCGTGCACGTGAACGGCCAGACACTCGCTCCGTCGCTCCCACCTCCGCGCCTCGGACAGCACACGCGTGACATCCTCAGTGAACTCGGCTACTCCAGCGAAGAAATCGAAAGCCTCCATGATCATCACGCCGTTTAGGGTTAGCGAGAACTGGAATGCTGTAGTGAGTAAGGAGGAGCACGCGTGACGCGCCAGGCTTCGTACCCGACGGTCGAGATCATTGAAGAGGGCATGCGCGAAGGCATGCAGATCGAGAGCGCGCAGATCACGGTGGACGCGAAGCTCGCGTTGCTCAACGCGCTCTCAGCCACAGGTCTCAAGACCATCGTGATCGGTTCCTTCGTCAGTCCCAAATGGACTCCCCAAATGGCCCACATAGACGAACTGGTTACGCGCTTCACCCCGAGCGACGGCGTCACGTACACCGCGCTCGCCTTGAACGAGCGCGGTCGCGAACGCATGAGCAAGTACATGCCGCCACTGAGTGAGTCAAAAGAATTCCCTCGGACGTTCGTTCACCTCTGTGACGTCTTCGTGCGCCGCAACACCAACCGTTCTCAACGAGACGAGATCGATCTTTGGCCGTCGGTCATCGAACGCACCGTGGCGTCGGGCGCAAAGAGCGCCGGCATCGCGATCAATGCCGCGTGGGGTTCGAACTGGCTCGGTCCTTTTGACGAGGAGTACCGGATGGAGATGCTCGCTCGCCAGCACGAACTCTGGACCGCGGCGGGCGTGACGGTTGACAAGGTGTGGATCGGTGACCCGATGGCCTGGAACGTGCCCGATCGGGTGGCCTCACAGCTGCGAGCGATCCAAGAACGTTGGCCCGAGATCAGGCGTTTCCATCTCCATTTGCACGACGCCCGAGGTTCGGCGATGTTGTCGGCGTACGAGGCGTTGAAATCCTTGACGAGCGATCAGACGTTGGTCCTCGACACGTCGATCGGGGGGATGGGCGGGTGCCCCTACGGCGGTCACGGTCGAATGACACGAATGATCCCCACCGAAGATCTCGTGGACCTCTTGAACGAATTGGGTGTTCCTACCGGCATCGACATCGATCGACTCATTGAAGCAGCGATACTCGCCGAAGAGGTGGTGGGTCACTCGTTGTGGGGTCACGTGTCAAAGGCGGGACCGCGTCCGCGCGGCGACGCACTCTTTCCAATGGACTTGCCGTTCATCGAGACAGAAGAGCAAGCTCAACACTTTCGACTCGGACCGCGAGCCTACGAGGGGGCGATGTCGCCGTGGACGGAGCCAATCGTCTCGCCCGCGAGGCCGCAACCAGGCGCTGTCACGAAAGAGCCACGTGTTGAGCACTAGTCGATCAGTGTTGACGTCGTCGCCGGTGGACGGACGAACGTTGGGCCAGACCTAATGGCCGCCACGAATCGCATCGCGAACTCGAGTTCGATGCGCTCCCTCGAGCGAACCTTCGACATTCTGCGCATCCTTCGCCAGAGCCGTGTCCCCATGCGACTGACGGACATCGCGTCGGAGTCGGGCATCCATCTCGCGACGACGCAACGGATCTTGAGCGTGATGTTGCAGTACGGCTACGTGAGTCAAGAGCGCTACGGCTACACGGTGGGTGTCACGTCAGTAATGAACGCGTTTTCGTTCCACGTCACGAGCAGCCTGAACCAGATAACCCAGCCGATCTTGCAAGAACTCACGGCCGCGAGTGGCTTAATGTCGTCGCTCGCCATTCGTGTGGACTTCGTCCAGGTGATGGTGCTGCGCGTCGAAGGTACGGCACCCCTTCGCTACCTCTTGCCGGTCGGTGAAGCGACGCCCTTGTACCTCGGTGGCGCGCGGATCTTCGCCGCCGCGATGACCACCGAGGAAGTCGCGCAACTCTTGGAAGGTGTTCCGGAGATTCGATTGGCGAGCGGACAGACTGTCACGGAGCAGGAGTTTTCCAATAGTTTGAAAGAGATTCGCGACTTGGGTTTCGTCTACAGCATCAGTGAGCGAGATCTCGGATCCGCGTCCGTTGCTGTTCCTGTGTTCAGCCAAGAGGGAACGTTAGAAGCGTCACTCCAAGTTTCGGGACCGGCGGTCGAACTCGACGAGGAGAAGGTTGAGTGGTGCATCTTGGAGTTGAAGCGGGCCAGCGCCGCGATCACCAAGCGACTTCCATGACCAGCGTTGCTCCGGACGACGTCACTGCTCTGCGCGCCCCGCGAGCGCCTCGCGCGCGTCGCCGCAGGATCAATTCGCGTGACAGTGCTGGGCCTGGCGTGACTGGAGCCCACGAATGAAAGGAATCAAGTGATCGATCACAAGGTACGTGTCCATAGGAGTGACGAAGAACTCCCTCGTGAGGGGCAGCTCGCGTGGAAGATCGCCGCCGTGGCCGTTGATCCCGTTGAGGTAAGCGATGACGTCACCAACATGGTCATCAACCGCGTCATCGACAACGCGGCGGTGGCTGCCGCGTCGCTCGTGCGAAGCCCCGTCGTGGCCGCACGCTCGCAGGCCACACGTCATCGGGCACTACCAGGCAGCACCGTCGTCGGAACTACGTCCGACGTTCGCGTCTCGCCTGAATGGGCCGCGTGGGCCAACGGGGTCGCGGTGCGCGAACTCGACTTTCACGACACGTTCTTGGCGGCCGAGTACTCGCACCCGGGTGACAATATCCCACCGATCGTGGCAGTGGCGCAGCACGTCGGCGTGGCACGTGGGCTGACGGGCGCGCACATCGTGCGCGCGATCGCGACGGCGTACGAGATTCAGATCGACCTCGCGCGAACGATCTCCTTGCACGAGCACCGCATCGATCACGTCGCCCATTTGGGTCCGAGCGTCGCCGCCGGGCTCGGTACGTTGCTCGGCCTTGGCGAGGAGACGATCTATCAGGCGATCGGCCAGGCGTTGCACACGACGACCTCGACCCGTCAATCACGCAAGGGTGAGATCTCCACATGGAAGGCGTACGCACCAGCCTTCGCCGGCAAGGTCGCCATCGAAGCCGTCGATCGCGCGATGCGTGGCCAGACGTCGCCGGCGCCGATCTACGAAGGAGAAGACGGCGTCATCGCGTGGCTACTCGACGGCCCCGAAGGTTCGTACACGGTCTCATTGCCAGCTCCAGGCGAATCGAAGCGCTCCATCCTCGAGAGTTTCACGAAGGAGCATTCCGCCGAGTACCAAGCCCAGGCGTGGATCGACCTTGCACGAAAGCTCCACGACCAACACCCCGAGTTGACCGATGGTGAAGCCATCGAGAGCGTCGTCATCCACTCCTCGTACCACACGCACAACGTGATCGGCTCGGGAGCGAACGATCCGCAGAAGTACGATCCGAGCGCGTCGCGAGAGACGCTCGACCACTCGGTGCCCTACATATTCACTGTCGCGTTCCAAGACGGATCGTGGCACCACGTCGATTCCTACGCGCCCGAGCGTGCGAAGCGCCCGGACACCATTCGACTCTGGCAAAAGGTGTCGACGGTGGAAGATCCCGAGTGGTCGCGCCGTTACCTCTCCGTCGACCCACGCGAGAAGGCCTACGGAGGTCGCGTCGAGATCACCTTGAAGGACGGGACGAAGATCGTGGAGGAGATCGCCCTGCCGGACGCGCACCCGCTCGGCGCGCGCCCCTTCGGTCGTGAGCAGTACGTCGCGAAATTCCGTTCGTTGGCAGGTGGCGTGCTTGAGGATGATGAGATCGAGCGCTTCTTGACGGCGGCGCAGCGTCTGCCCGATATGGCGGCTGACGACTTCGCGGAGCTCAATTTCACCGCTCGGCCCGGACTCTTGGCGTCGGTGCCCGAACCCGAAGGACTGATCTAATGCTGTACTCGCGCGTCAGTGCCGCCGAGAAGCGCGAGCACTTTCGAGCACGTCTCGCAACGGGTGAGCTCCTGATCCTGCCGGGCGCCTTCAACCCACTTTCGGCCAAGTTGATTGAGCGGAAGGGCTTCGACGGCGTCTACGTTTCGGGTGCCGTCCTTGCGGCCGATCTTGGTCTGCCCGACATTGGACTCACGACGCTGAGTGAGGTCGCGACTCGTAGCGGTCAGATTGCCCGCGTCACCGATCTCCCGACGCTCGTCGACGCGGACACCGGGTTCGGTGAACCCATGAACGTCGCTCGAACCGTTCAGACGTTGGAGGACAGCGGCGTGGCGGGTCTGCACATTGAAGATCAGGTCAATCCCAAACGGTGCGGGCACCTAGATGGGAAACAGGTCGTCGACGAGGGGTCGGCCATCCGGCGAATCCGGGCCGCGGTGACCGCACGGCGTGATGTGAATTTGCTCATCATGGCCCGAACCGACATTCGCGCGATCGACGGGCTGGGCGCCGCGGTCGATCGCGCTAAGGCTCTTGTCGACGCCGGAGCCGACGCGATCTTTCCCGAAGCGATGGTGGACCTCAAGGAGTTCGAAACAGTTCGCGCGGCGATCGACGTACCGATGCTGGCGAACATGACCGAGTTCGGAAAAAGCGAGCTGTTCACCACGAGCCAACTGGCCGACGTGGGCGTCAACATCGTGATCTTCCCGGTGTCGCTGTTGCGTCTCGCCATGGGCAGTGCCGTCCGCGCGCTCGACACCATCACTCGTGAAGGAAGCCTCGTGACGATGCTCGACGAGATGCAACATCGCGCGGACCTCTACAACTTGCTCGATTACGAGTCGTACAACGAGTACGACTCCTCCATCTTCAACTTCAACGTTCCGCGTTAATCGCCTATCAAGCGACGCTGTTCACTGGCGTCGAGTTGTTGCGTGGCGACGACGGCCGCGGCGGTCTTCGCGGGAGCGCCGAAGCGAAGTTGGTAACCGCCAAAGGCGATCGAACAGAGCGCGAACCACGCCCAACCGAGCGCTAGCCCCGCGAGTACGTCAGTGAGCCAGTGAACGCCGAGCATGACGCGAGTCCAAGCGATGCCGGTAGCGAGACCGACGGCGAAACCCGCGAGAAGCGCCCGCGCCCGTAGGGACCGTCTTCGTCCGATGACGAGCGCGAAGGCCGCGAAGCACGCCGCTGTCGCCACGGCGTGACCGGACGGAAAGGACGTTCCCGAGAAGCCGGTCAGTTGATCGAAGTGTGGTCGGGCCCGACCGACGATCGACTTGATGACGTTCGCCACGAGGAACTGTCCACCGACGACGAGCGTGAGGAACGTCACGACGGCGACGGAGCGCTGGCGTATCGATTCGATGGCGGCAACCACGACGCCGAGGGGGACGATGACGAGCGCTCCACCGATCTGCGTGTACCACCGTAAGACGTGCGTCGAGAGGCTCGTCGCGTGATGGGCACCGAACAGACTGGCGCTGCGGTCGAGTCGGGCGAATCCCGTGTTCGTGTGGATCATGAATAGGACTATCCCGACCACGGCGGCGCCTACGACCACGACGACGACGGAAGCGCTCAGGAGTAAGCCGGTGGCCGATTCCGGGTCCAGCCGAGAACGGAGGAACGTGGCCTCGCGAGGGTGTCGACGAACTTCACTCTTCACCGTCGCCGGATCGATCGAGGGCGCTGTCGGAGCAGCCTGCGGCCACCGGTACACGACGAACGCAGCGATGAGGCCGGGGATGAGAATCGCGACAGCGGTGAGCGCGAGAATGAGCATCGGCGTTTCCTCCTATGAAACGTGGCGTAGTGGGGCGACGAGTTGTTCTTTGGCTTGTTGGATGAGCGAGCGCTTCCTCCACCGTTGCGGATCGATCTTGACGCTTCGTTCCAGATCGCTCTCGAAGTGCCCATCCAGAACGCGCGTCACCAGGGGATCGAATATCACCATGTTGATCTCTTCGTCGCAGTTGAGCGAACGGGTGTTGAAGTTCGCCGATCCTACGTTGGCGATGAGACCGTCGACCGTCATGATCTTCGCGTGCATCATCGAGGGCTGGAAGTTCCAGATCTCAACGCCCGAGTCGATGAGTTCCGCGTAGTCGACTTCTGCGGCAAGCTGCACGAAGCGCTTATCGGCGAAGGGGCCCGGCAAGAGGATCTGCACACGCACGCCTCGGCTCGCGGCGTCGCAGAGCCGTTTCGTGAGGTCTTCATCGGGAACGAAGTACGCGGTCGTCACGCGCACCTGACGATTAGCGATCTGCAGCAGTGCCCTAAAGACACTCTTGAGATCGCTGCCTCCAGTCTCTGACGCGCCACGCACGCACTGGACCGTACTTTCTCCCAGTCTCGCTTGACGTGGGAAGCGGTCGTACGAATCTTCGAAGATGGTCGGATCGGTCTCCGTCCAATTGTCGAGAAACGCGGCCCGAAGTCCGTCGACGGCGGGGCCTTCCACCTTGAAGTGGGTGTCACGCCACTCGTTCTCGTTTCGTGCGTCTCCTCGCCAGAGGTCGGAGATGCCCACGCCGCCCGTGAAGCCGACTGACTCGTCGACGACGAGCACCTTACGGTGCGTCCGATGATTGACGTCGCCCGGGTGGAGTCGGCTGAGTGGACGAAACCACCGGAGGTGGACGCCGGCGTCGATCATCTGATCGATCAGGTTGACTTCGATGGGACGTGAGCCCCACGCGTCCAAGAGCACGCGAACACGGACTCCTTCTTGCGCGCGTCGCGAGAGCGCCCCCGCGAGCTCGGTGCCGATCTCACCCTTCCAGTAGACGAAGGTCAGAAAGTCGATCGCGCGTTTCGCGTCGTTGATGGCGTCGAGCATTGCGGGAAATATCTGACACCCGTTTCGAAGGACGTCGATCCGATTCCCCTCGGTGGCCGGAATGCCGACGACACCCTCGAGCGTGCGACGAGCGCGATCAATCGACTCGGACGTCTCAACGGCGTGGTCGGGCACGCTCTCTGTCGTCACGACGTCACCACCGATCCACGATCACTCTCCGGGTTTGAGTCAATTACTTTCTCCGCGTCCTGGGGTTCGGGCACACCGCTTCTCACTGCTTCGAGTTGCGCCGCGACGGCAGCGCCATAGAACAGCGCGATGCTCGACAGTAAACACCACAGAAGGAGCGCCACCACGCCCGCTAAGGGTCCGTACGTGGAGCCGAACGACGAACTCGTGGAGAAGAAAAGGCCCAGCAAGGCCGTCGCTACGCCCCATAGCAACACCGATATCCCCGATCCGAAAGCGAGCCATGAGAGTCGCGGTTGCTTGCGTCGGGGCGACCAACGAAAGAGGACAGTGACGGCAACAGCAAGAAGCCCGACGCCGAGTGGCCAGCGCACGATTGCCCAGGTGGTCGACAGCGCGGCGTTGTTCGTCGAGTGAAAGAGGTCCCTTCCGAATGCCAGGCAGATGAACGCTGCGGCGCTCACCGTGCCGACGCTGAGCGCGAAGATCATGGCGAGGCCGTACTTCAAGACGCTCGGACGGTCCTGTTCGACGCCGTAGATGCGATTGAGCCCGCGCTCGAGTTGTCCCATTGCGGTCGTCGCGACGACGACGCCACCAATGACCCCGAACAGGAGACCGCCGTACTGATGTTCCGCGACGACGTGGTGCGCCTGGGAGACCGCGGTCGTGAGTACGCGCCCCGCGGGGCCCGGAACCGCACGGCGGAGTGCGGCGTCGATGATCGTGGCGACACTGCCCTTATGGAGGGCACTCGCAAGTCCCACCATGCCAATGAGCCCCTCGATAGCGACGAGCGACATCATGAACGCCAGTGAGCGAGCGTGGCTGAAACCGTCCGCGACGCGAAGTCGCTGGAAGGAGTCTTTCGCCAATCGGCCCCATCCAACGCGCTTCAGCACTTTCCACGCGTCGTCGCCGCTGAGGTCGCGGGTCTCCGGCACGAGTGTGGCGCTACTCATCGTTGCTCCTTTCGAGGTACGAGGACGGTGATCGCGAGCGGTTCGATCGTGGCATGAAACTTCTTCTTCGCCGTACGTGCACCCCCGTCGAGTTCGTACTCCGTGAGCTGGTCGAGTTTTATATCGACCGTTCGGCCTCGGCCTACCTGCGCCAAGGGCGAGTTCTTGGCGTCGTCGACGACCATGCGACTGAGCACTCGGGCCCATTGCAAGGTGTTCTCCGCGGTCACCACGCCGACCTCAAGAAGACCGTCGTCGGGAAGGGCGTCGGGGAACGCGACTATGCCGCTTCCGAGGCTGCCCATCTGGCCGAGAAGGACGCAACTGGCTGGACCCTTGAACCACGGTGCGCCGTCGAGTTCGATTCGGACTTTGCGTGACTTCATGTGCGTCGCGCGAATCCCTGTCCAAACGTAGGCCACGCGACCGAAGCGCCCCTTCAACTCTCCGTCAGCGTCACGCATCGTGACGGCGTCGAAGCCAACGCCAGCCATGACCGCGAAGCGCTCGCCGTTGAGCACCCCAACGTCCAACGGGCGACGGTCGCCGCTCAGTCCGACGTCGACTGCTCCTTCCAAGTCGATGGGGATCTCAAGGTTGCGGGCCAGGAGATTGGCGGTGCCCGCTGGCAAGATCGCCAAGTCCACGGTCTTACCGGCGACCGCGTCGACGCATCGCTGCACCGTGCCGTCCCCGCCCCAGATGAAGAGCAGGTCCGCGCCCTTCGCGACCGCTTTGCGCGCCTTCTCCGGGGCTCGACTGCTCTTGGTGACTTCGAACCACATCGGATCGGGAAAGCCCTTCTCGGCCAGGACCTTGCGAAGTTCGCCTAAGCCCCCGCCGAGCATCTTGTTCCGATGCGCGACCACGGCAATGGACGTCATGACGTCGCTGTATCGAGTCGCGACAACGTGCCCGATGAACGCCGTTGCTTGTCGTCCCTTAATCGATCAGAACGCGCGGCGCCGGCGACACGAAGGATGAAGACGGCCGATGCCAACGAGCCGACCCCCAAGAGAAAACCTGACATCACGTCGGTAGGGTAGTGCTCGCCGCGATAGACGCGTGAAAGAGCAACGCATACCGTCAGGACGACGGCCAGTATCCACGCGGCGACACGGGGAACTCGTCGAGTCGTCGCGACCATGACCAGCATGGCTACGCCGCCGTAGAGGACCACGGTGGCGGCCGTGTGACCCGACGGGAAACCGTAGGTCGACGGTGTCCCCCCCAGATGGTGCACCGTCGGACGTGGTCGCTTGACGATGGCGTTCACCACCAAGAAGACGGAGAGTTCGATCACGAGACCGGCGACGAGTACGAACGCGCGTCGACCCCACTTACGAATGAGAAGGAAGATCGTGATGACGGCAGCGACGCCGGCGACCTCGAACGTGTCCGCGATGTTCGTCGCGTCACCACTCGATCGATTCAAGGGTCGTACGCGCTGCCTATCGAACCACCGACTCACGTGACGATCCCACGCTCCAACTGGGCCGTGCGCGAGGACGTGGGTGATCAGTAGTCCGAGACCGGCCATGATGAGGGCCAAGACAACGAAGGAAATGATCGTCGCGATCGCTACGGCTATCACGCCATGGCGTTGAGAAAAGCGTCGAGCCAAAGCGCGTGCGACGCCGTCAGGAGAAGGATCAAGAAATGCACTTCTCCTTCGAGAATCGTCGCGCGATGGCGAAATTGTTGAAGCGGATCCGCTCAAAGTCATGTCGGTCATGCTCACCGTCCAGTTCAAAATGAGTGTTTCACCAGCTCTACAGCACTAACTCTCGGAGGGAGTATATTCTGTCGACGCCACCGCGTCATGTAATTTTTGTAGTACGGAGCGGGCGCCATCGCACCTCGTCAGGGGAGGGATCCAGCACTCGATAGTTCGGTACCAAATGTTACAGTTTCGTTGCTCCGAATCAGAATCGACGGCGTAACCGGTACGCCACGGGACGACCGTCGGGATCGAAGATAAGACGATACGCCACGTCGGCCCAACGCTTACTCGTCGATGGAACTGGTTCGATGACGTGTCGTTGAATTCGACTCATCGGACGACGCGCAGTCTCGCTAGACGATGATCGACCGGCCAACGTGTCGGCGGTCTCGCGCCACAGTGCACTCGCGTTCTCCACGTTAAAGAGCCGCGGGTCGTCGGGCGACCGTCCGAGGTGCTCAGCCCAGAGTGTAAGGCGCAGCTCTCGCGCGAACTTGCGACTGCCGTCACCGAGACCTCCCGGGTCGAGTGGCAATCGGTCGTCGAGTTCACTGTCAATCACTGCGCACGAGAGTTCGGAGTCATGCGTCCATGATCGGCGATTCAAATTATCTGAACCCACGGTCGCCCAGACGTCATCGATGACACAGACTTTGGCGTGAACGTAGATCGGTGTTCCGTCGTCGTTCTCGACGCTGTAAAACCCAACACGATCGCCTCCCGCGCGCTTCACGATGTCGATGGCTCGCGCCTGTGCGAGTCTGCTCGGGGGTCCCGACAACTTGCTGTCCTTGTCAGGGAATCGGGGCACGACGGCAATCACTTGGAGAGAGGGCTGTCGACGCAACGCGGTGGCGAGGAGTTGCGCAATCTCCTTCGACCAAAAGTACTGATCCTCGATGTAGATCATCGTGCGCGCTCGAGTGAGTGCTTTGGCAAAGGCGCGAGCGACGCTTCGCTCACCACGCGGCGCGAATGGATACTTCGGTCGCTTCGACGGGTACGTCCGAAGCACTTGAACGGCGTGACCACCCTTCCTTGGCGGCTCCTCCAGCCGAGAGAGGAGCGCCCGCGCTGGCACACGACTCGGCGCCGACCGGTTCAGGCGGGCCTTCAGGCGAATGGCGTGATTGAGTGGCGTTGGATCCTCCCATCGTTCGCGGAACGTGAGATCGAGCGTCGCGACGGCCGGACCACGCACTTCGAGTTGGACGTCGTGCCAGGGAGGACGAGTTCCGTAGCGGGGGTCCAACTTGATGATCTGTACGTCGCCCCCATGTAGCGAGTCGTCCCTTCGACCGTGGCTCAGGTCGATGCCCCCGATGAACGCGACGTCGCGATCAGCGGAGAGCGCATGACGCATCAGCACCATCTTTTGGTGGTGCGAACCTCCCCGACGAACCCTCCTATCGAGGAGGACGTCACCACCGGCCTCGCTGACCTCGATGGCGAGTCGTCGATTCTCTTTTTTGCTGAAGGCGAGGAGATCGCTATGAGAGCGCCACAGCAGCCCGCGAACGTTGACGCCGCGGCGACACGCGTCGGCCATCAACGTCGATATCGAGACGCCGTCGTCGGACAATCGTTCGTCTCCGTCTCCGCGCCAGTCGGTGAAGCGAAGCTCGTCGTTGGCTGAAAGTTCTGCGATCGTCTCGGAGAGTCGTCGGAAATACGTCGCACCGTCGACGAGGACCGTGACGTGATTGCCTTCGGTCCACGCGACGCCTGCGATTCGGTCCGCGTCGATCTCGGAGGTCGAGTTCCCCCGCTGCTCTGGCGTCAAGAACCAGTCATCAAGTCGCATAACGAGTCAAGTTACTCCTGGACCGACGAGAAGGACGGAACACTGAGTCGCCCGCGACCTTTGACGGATGAAACGTCCTCAAGGGCGTTGGAAGAGTATGGATGCCATCCACTGCGCCGTTTGTTCGAGTCGGTCTGAAGTGTCGACCTTGCCGTGTTCGCGAGCGTCCTGGCAGCACGAAGTGACACTCCCGCCGGACGAATGTACCGGCGGGAGTGTCACTTCCCACGTACTCAGCGGTGTTCGCGATGCTTTTTCTTGACGGCGGAGGTTCCGTTCAGAAACTCCGCCGTTAGCCGTTACTGCGCAGGTCCCGAGCCAAGTGCCAATTGGAGTGTGGACTGCGCACCGCTGGCGGTGGTGTAGCCAATGGTGACCGAGTCACCGGGCTTGAGCGTTTGGAGAATGTTGTCCAGCGACGTAATGGTGGTGACGGTCTGCCCATTGACCGAGACGATCACGTCGCCCGTGGTCAATGCAGAGCTCGCCGCGGGCGTGCCGGGGACCGTCTGCGCAATGGTGACGCCGCTCGTCGGGTTCGCTGAACCACTACCGAATCCTGGGAACGGGCTCGTTGGCGTGGCGTCAACTTCTATGCCGAGGAACGCCGTGCCACCGACGTGCACCGTCGACGACGCGTTGCCGTTCTCGATTGCCTTGGCGATGGAGAGCGCGGTGCCGATGGGAATGGCGAAGGCTTGCGTCGTCGTTGCCGAAGCAGAACTGAACACAGGGTTGCCACTCACCGAGGCAGCGGTGTCCATCCCGATGACCTGACCCTTGCTGTTGACCAGCGCGCCACCAGAATCGCCTGGCTGGATGGGCGCGTTGATCTCGATCATTCCAGTGAGCGACTCCGAGCCCGTCGGGTTCACGTCGTCCGCAGCCGTGATCGACTGGTCGACGGCCACGACAGATCCAGCCGCGAAGCTCGGTGTACCACCCGTGCCGCCAGCGTTCCCGATTCCGACGATCGATTCACCCTTCACGGGGGCGCTGGTGTTCGTCTTGATGGTGGCCAGGTTCGACGCGTTCTTGAGCTGCAGTACCGCGATGTCGGACGTTACGTCGTAGCCCACGACCGTAGCTTTGTAGGTCTTGCCCGTCGCCACGTCGCGCACGGAGATTGACGTGGCGCCGGCGATCACGTGATTATTCGTGAGGATCAGACCCTTCTTCGAGACGATCATCCCCGTGCCGGCGGCGGTGCCCTGTCCAAGTGAGAGTTGGGTGGTGATGTCCACGAGCCCGGGATCGACGGACGCGGCGATCTTCCCGGCGGCCGAATTGACGGCCGGAGCAGGCGTGTTGCCGGCTGGCGTCGCTGGTGGATTGGGGTAGCCACCGGCGTTCCCGTATCCTCCGTAGCCACCCGTTGGGAACTGTGGCGGCGTCGTGCCCACTTTGGCGACCGCGTTCGTAGCGTTCTGATTCGCGTGTCCGATGAAAAAGCCCGTCAATCCCGCCGCCACGACGAGGGTGAGTGCCGAAGAGGCCAGCAGCAATCGTTTGCGAACCGGTCGTTTCGGTGCCTCGGATGAGATCGGCTCGGTTGGCGCGACTTCTTGGGGTTCTGATTCAAAATCCATTGCGAGTTCCTCTCACGCGTGTACGACTTCAACCAGTGTGAACGCCCGTCGTGAGTTGTTCGTTGGAACGATGTAAAAACCTCCTAAAAAGGCAGCCGGAGGATCTGGGCGGACGTCACCGGCCCCAAAAGTGGGTGGGTAGCGCGTCGTGACCATCGGTGATTGGCCTACGTCCTTGACGTTAGGAATACCGCTCGCACACTCTGAAGGCTTCAGCGCTCAAGTGACTTCAGGGTCGAGCTCGTAGGACGTACTCAGCGCCGCCGCGCACGAAGCACGACGTCATCAATAGGCCGGGCGCCCGCACCGCTCTCGGGTGCGTTCCGTGGCCTCTGCTCGTTGATCTCTATCTCCCATGTTTCGTCGAGGTGGTCAGCAATCATCGATGGCCAGACGTAATCGGCCGGGTCGAAGCCGCCGTCATGCGCTGCTTGCGTATCCATCCCCGCGTGATGCACGACGAGCAAGACCCCGCCGGGCGCGACGGCCGCGAGGAGCGCGCGCTCAGCTGCCGCGTCAGGAGTTCGAAGTAGCGCCGGGTACTGCGCCGACACGAGGTCGAACGAGCGAAGGGGAAGTTTCGCCTCCGCCAGACCGGCGTGTATCCAGTGGATGTCGACGTCGGCGTCTCGTGCGTGCGAAGCCGCGCGTTCCAGCGCGACGCCCGAGACGTCGAGTGCGGTCACGTCCCAGCCACCTTTGGCGAGCCAGACCGCGTCCGCGCCTTCTCCGCAGCCCACGTCGAGCATTCGACCGGGCGAGAGTCCGGCGACCTCGACTACAAGAGCACCGTTGGGCTGGCCACTCCACATCTGATCCCGATCGGCGTAGCGACTGTCCCAGGAGGCTCGCACCGCATGATCGCCGACGTAACCGTCGCAGATCGAAGTAGTCGAATCACTGTGTTCGAGTTCTCCCGACGTGTCGTTCGACTTCACCATGGCCGTCGTCCTTTTTCGGGTAGTAGGGCGCGAATCGCGCCGCCCAACTCATAGTACGGAAATATCTCTCGCCGTGAGCCAGCTTCATGGTGGCTCCGAAGGACGCCGCCACCGGCGATTTACGCGCGGTGAATGAGAATCGTCAACCGATCCTCTCGGCGAGGGACACGATAATTCCCTCTGGCCCGCGTACGTACGCCATGCGCCACATGTTTTCGTACTGGCCGATATCCCCTACCAGCCCGTAGCCGTCCGCGGCCAACCCGTCGACCGTCGCTTGCAGGTCGTCGACCTCGAAGGCCACGTTCCGCAGTCCCAGCTCGTTGGCCATCGCGACGGGAGATCCGGGCTGATGGGCGGGTCGTACGAAACTCGAGAGTTCGAGCCGGGTACCTCCGTCGGGCGGGCGAAGCATGACGATCTCAGTGCGTGAGCCGGGAATGCCGATCACCGTGTCCAAGAACTCACCCTCGATGAACATCCGCGTTCCCTCGACCTCGAAACCCAGCGCGACGAAGAACTTCAACGCCGTGTCAAGGTATGCAACGGTGATGCCGACATGATCGAAACGTTTTACGTGTGACATGGGGTTCGTCTTTCGCCTTTCATCTTCTCGATCTAACCGAGAATCTCTTTTCCGATCTCGTGCGAGTACAAGCTGCACCGTAACCGGTCAGGGAAGGAGACGCCAAAGCCGCTACGCGAGCGAAGTGTTACAAATGTTTCTCCGGTCACCACGAGAACGGTGCAGTGATGCCAGCCAGCTACACCGGGATATCCTCACGACATGACACCGCGGTCGGTGACAATCAAGGATCTTGCAGCCATGACAAGAGCCCGACTGCGTTCTGACGGGCTGTGGTGGGTTCTCGCGGCTGTGGTGCGAACGAGTAAGGCCTTCGGTGTCGTTTTCGTGCACTTTCTCGAAGACAAGGCATTCGAGCTGCGGACGAAAACGCGAACACGGGGTGACTATTGGCCCTCGCAGACTGTGATGGCGAACGCCCACTACGGCGATGCGCATCACTACAAGCCCATCGATCGACGGCTTATGAACGAAGCCTTGCGCGCGGTCGACCTCAATCCCCAAACGTCGACATTTGTCGACTTGGGATGCGGAAAGGGTCACGCGCTCATCGTTGCCGCGGAGTTTGGCTGGCGGCGATTGGTCGGAGTGGAATATGACCCGGAGCTCGCGGCCCGCGCGCGAGCAAACGTCGAGTCGTACTCCCGTCGGTGGCTGTCGGCGCGTGACTTGAACATGGAGATTGTCGAGGGTGACGCGGCGAATTACGAACCTCCGGCCGGTCACTTTCTGCTTTACATGTACAACCCGTTTGGTGAACAGACGACCGCGACGGTCATCGACCGAGTAATCAAGTCGTGGAGAGAAGATCGCCGGCCAGTGGTCATCGTCTACGCGTATCCTCGATGGGAACACCAATGGCACCACCCGGAACTGATTGAAACGGCGAGAGTGGGAAGTCGGACACTCGATATGGGTCAAGCCGTCATCTGGCAACTCGGTTGACCTTCATCACCGTGAGTACCGATCGACGCAGAGAATATCTCGACAACCACCGATTGCCTCATTGCTGAGGTTCAACCCAAAGTTGGAACCAACGTAGAGTTGCCCGAGGTGCACGTGGTTGTCCATAGTTTTGGGGATGCCGAGGCGTTCAACAGTTGTCCGACAATAAAACCACCGGAGGTTCTCATGTCCGCTTCAGTGCTCTACATGTCCATGTCACTCGACGGATTCATCGCTGGTCCGAATGACGCACCGAGCAACCCCGGCGGCGACGACTTCATGCGGCTTCATGAGTGGTATGGATTTTCTTCGGTCGCTGGGCCGAACACACAGTCCATCGACCCGATAGGCAAGCAGTTTCTGGACGAAGGGAGAAGGACGGGCGCGGTCCTCGCGGGCCGCAACACGGTGGAACAGGTCGATCACTGGGGCGGTGAACACCACGATGGTGTTCGAATCTTCGTGCCGAGTCACCGGCCTCCGGGACCCTCGGCGCTGACGTATCCATTGGTGACGTACGTGACTGAGGGAATCGTCAGCGCGATGGCCCAAGCAAAGGCCGCCGCCGGTGACCGCGACGTGCTGGTCCACGGCGCGTACACGGCACAGACGGCGCTCGAGGCGGGAGTGCTCGATGAGTTGCAGATCCACCAGGTCCCAGTGCTCTTCGGTAGTGGTCGTCGGCTCTTCGAGGTGCTGCCGGCGAGGATCGAGTTGGAAATCGTTCGAGTCATCGATACGCCGCAAGCCACCCACATTCGTTACCGGGTCCTCCGCTGACTCGGGGTCAGTCGCGGGTCGACGTGGCACCACCGGCGCCAGTCGCTGGCGAGCGAGCGTTGGTGCTCGGTGGTGGCGGATCGACCGGTAGCGCGTGGGAGATTGGCGTCATCGCCGGACTCTTTGAGGCCCAGTTGGACGTGAGCGAGGCCGACTTGATCGTTGGGACGTCGGCCGGATCGACGGTTGCGGTACAGATAGCGAGCGGGTCCCAACCCAGTGTGCTGCTTGCCGACATCCTTGCCGCTGCTTCTCGGCCGGCGATTGGCGCCGTTAAATCCGACCGTGGACGTGCTCCTATTGGACCGGCGCCGGATCATATGGAGAGAACGAGCGCCGTCATCGCCTCCTCAGCGAATGCGGCCGACATGCGCCGCAAGATGGGTGCGGCGACCCTGGAGAGTGACGCAGCGTCGCACGCTGCTGCGCAAACGTCATGGCGGGCGGTCGTCGCGGCTCGCTTACCTAGTCAGCACTGGCCGCAACAAATGTTGCTGATCCCCGCGGTCAATGCTCACACCGGTGAACCAGTCGTGTTCGACCGGTTCAGCGGAGTCGACCTCGTCGACGCCGTCGCTGCCAGCACTTCCAATGGCTTCGGTGTTCCTCCCTACGGCATCGGTGCCAACCGCTACATCAACGGCGGCTATCGACGCAACGAGAACGCCGATCTAGCGGCCGGCTACGCACGGGTGTTGGTGCTGTCACCATTCGGCGGCAGATCACGGCATCCGCTGGCGTGGGGCATGCATCTCTCCACACAGGTCGACGAACTGCGCGCAAGCGGGAGCAGCATTGAAACTATCTTTCCGGTCACCAGCGCCGAGCACATGTTCGGCGCCAACGCGATGGATCTTTCGCTACGGCCGGACGCCGCTCGAGCTGGCTACGACCAAGGCAGAGAACTGGCCGAGCGGCTCACTGAATTCTGGCGTTGACGTCCGTGGACGTGTCGAAGCAATTTCCTAGCACGACGGGCGTCAATCCTTACATCGCGCGAAAACGTTGCCGGAGCGAGAGCTAGTCGTTGTGAAACGCCTGACTTCATGATTTGACGTATCACTTCGTGAAGGTGCTCAAGAACTCAACGCAGAAGGCTGTGCATCGGCAGTGACAGGTCTGGAGCCATGAATCACTGAAAGTAGTGGAGACAGTGAAAGCCAGATAGCCGGAGTGACGAGGACCAGCTGCCAGATCCACATGGGAACTGAGTACGTCAACTTGTCGTATCCCCACGGAAATGGATCGAACACTAAGACGATGAGGGCGAGCCACCCGATGAGCTCGACGCGGAATCGTCGGCGTAACACGTCTAGGACGATGAGCGAAACGGCGACCGCCATGAAGTAGTAACCGTACAATCCCTCGTCAAAGACGAGGCGCAGCGACAATGACGTGGCGACGAGCGCCATCAGTGGGACCGGATCTAGAGCAGCACGCCCGAGGCGCCGCGACGTCCAATACGCGAGACCAGCAGAGACCAAGATCGGAGCGAGCCGCCACAGGGCAACCGCTCCGGATCCGGTGATATGGAGCTCAAACGTCAGCGACCCGGCCTGCGAACCGGCAAGCCCCGATCCGACGAGCGCCACTCGAAGAGCACGCCCAGACGTCACCAGCGCGAGCGGGAGCACAAGGGCGAGCCACGTCACGACCGTGGCGGCGGCGATCTTCAAGCGGCCAACCTTGGGAGCCACCACGAGAAGTGCCACGAGTACAAGTATCGCGAACTGCTGGGAGGTCAACGCGAGAGCCATCAAGACGCCAGCCAGAATCCATCGGTCGCGAAGTACCGACGCGACACCACCGAGGATTAGTCCCATCGCGAGCAGGTCCTGAGGGTGAAACAGGTATTGGAGACACATGAAGACCGGAGGAGTGCACGCAATGAGAATGAGCGTTAGTGGCTCCCGGCGCGTCTTGCCACGCCGACAGACGCGAAGCACGGCGACGACACCAGTCATCAACGCCAACCAACCGACGTAGCCGAATCGAAGTGTTGGCGTCAACGCTCGAGTTTGCGCGGACCACTGTCGAATCGGGTCGAGCCACGTGAGACATCGCGTACCGAGCACCGACTGTGTGGGGAACGCGACACCGTGACCGATACCAAAGAGAAGCGAGAGTCCACCGGAGACGAGTGTGTAAAGCGGCGCGGTGAGCGCAATCTGATGCGAACTACCTGGAGGATACGCACACGCAAAGTTCCCGTGGGCGATGAACCATGACGAGTAGGTGGATAGGAGCGCGTCCAATTGCGTGAGTCCGCCGAAGAGGGAGGTCAGCCCGACGAAGAGTGCGAGAGCGATGAGCCAGCCGAGCACGCACGCCCAACTATTGAGTGGTCGATCCAACCACGACAACTTCGATTCGGCGCCCGCAATGGGACTACGCGCCGGGCTACCTCGTTGAAACTTGAAGTATCCAGTCACTGGTCGAGGTCCCGTTTCGACGCGAGATACGCCTCCATCGAAATGAGGCCTTCTGGAGAACCAATCTCGAAGAATCGTTGAGGGGCCTCGTATCCCGCGAGCCGTCCGCTCATGCTCAAGCGGCTGAGCACGAGCGCGAGATCGACGACGTCGCCAGCAGGAACGAACTCATGGATGAGGGAACACTGAAGGACGAGGAAGCCGTAGTCAACGTAAACCATGTCAGTAGGCGTAGTAGCGAGGAGTTTCTCGTACCTCGTCACGGAGCGCCCGTCGAACACTGCGTTGCTCACCTCCCACTGGTTCTCGTTTCGAAAGACGGTCATCAGTGCGGGTAGACCGACTTCCTCGTACGTCGCGGTGACGTCAGGAACCGACACGTCCAGGAGCGAATCGCCGTAGAGCACGTAGAACGGAGTTGCGATGCTCAGCTCATCGACCGCCAATCGCAGGGCGCCCGCGGTGCCCTTCAACGCGTCGCCCTCGTCAACGTAGATCGCCCGAAGGCCGAATGACTTGCCGCTGCCGACGTGGCGACGAACGTCGGCACCAAGGTGCCCGATGCACAAGATGACGTCACGAACGCCCTGCGCGACCAGCCACTCGAGCTGCCATTCGATGAAGGGCCGACCGTGGACTTGAATCAGTGATTTTGGAACAGTCGCTGCCGTTGACTGCATTCGAGTTCCCAGTCCGCCGGCGAGGATGACGCAGGGAAAGTCAATCTCGGACAAGAACCGTCGATCCTTCGAAGTCGAAGCCGAAGGGGACTTCTTGAAGTCCTTCGCTCGCCATCGCCGACCGCAGCTCGGCGTGTCGTCGCGTGTAGAAAAGGAGAAAGCCGCCCGCTCCGGCACCCACGAGTTTGCCTCCGATTGCTCCGTGAGAGAGTGCAAGGTCGTAGTAGCGATCGATGAGCGGATTCGTCATCGAAAGGGAACGCTCCTTCTTATGAGTCCAGTGGCGATTCATGATCTCGCCGAAAGCGTCAATGTCGCCGGACTCGAGAGCGGCCTTGACTTCGTTGCCGATCTTCTTCATGGTGTGGAGGTTCTCGATCATTGACGGATCGTTGTCCTCGGACTTGGATTTTTGTTCGCCCAGGATCAGGTCGGCGTCCCTCGAATAGCCGGTGAAGAACATCACGAGGTTCGACTCCAACTGGGCCAGTGTCTCACTGGACATTCGGAGAGGGTTCACCTCGACGGAGCCGTCGGGGTGGAAGTTCATCACGGCCACCCCTCCGTAGGCGGCGATGAACTGGTCCTGTTTGCCAACGGGCCGCCCGAGGCTGCCGATCTCGATATCACACGCCTCCAACGCGAGACTGTGCGCCGTCGCGAAGTCTCGACGAAGTGCGGAAAGTGCGCGCAGGAGACCCACGGTGAAGGACCCCGACGTTCCAAGACCCGTGCCCGAGGGTATGTCGGCCACGCTCACCACTTCTATGCCAGGCGCGAGGTAGTACCGCTGAAGGGCTTCGCGGATGATGGGGTGCTCGATGTCACTGATCGATTTCGCCCGTTCGAGCTGAGAGTACTTAAGCAGGTAGTCGTCGCCGAATGATCTATTGATGGAAATGAACATGTAGCGATTGATCGCTGCGGAGATCACCATCCCGCCAAAACGATCCGAATAAGAGGGCAGGTCAGTGCCACCTCCGCCTAAGGAGATTCGAACTGGCGTACGAGTAATTATCACGTCGTCGCACGCTCCGTCATCAGAGTGTCAGACCCGACTGGATGGCATCATTAGTGAACATTCGCACCGTATCGAGCGCGACCAACTCCAGGTCACGATGAAGTCCGGACAGTTTCGTTAGGAGGTCCTTCGTCACGGTGATGACGTGACATCCTAAGGACGCGGCCTGCACGACGTTCAAGATCTCTCGAGGACTGGCCCAGAGCAACTCAGCGCGCGTGTACGGCGCCAAGAGCTTGAGTGATTCCTCCATGACGGGGATTGGGTCAACGCCCGTATCCGCGATGCGGCCCGCGAACACCGAGACAATGAGCGGAACGTTCGGGTTGAGAACCTCCGCAATGGACTGGACGTGACCTATCGTGGTGAGCGCGGTTACGTTGAGCTGAAGCCCGTCCGCGGCGAGCGCCTTGACGAGTGGAGCGCAGCTGACCCCCTGAGTGGTCATGATGGGAATCTTGACGAACACGTTGTCGCCCCACGACGCCAGAAGACGAGCTTGACGTGTCATCTCATTGAAGTCATCCGCGATCACCTCAAAGGAGACGGGCAAGGTCGTGACCTCTTCAAGAATCTCTCGCGCGAACGCTTCGTAGTCGACCACTCCGGAGCGAAACATGAGCGTCGGATTCGTGGTGAAACCCTTGATGAGCGAGTTCCGTGACAAGCTCAAGATCTCGGTGAGGTTGGCGCCGTCCGCGAAGATCTTGATATTGACGTTCGGAACTGTCACCAACGAATCCTAGGCTCTCGATTTTTACCGAACGTGGTTCTGTGTTTGGCAGATCATGCCCGCAGCTTCGTGGAGATTCCGGGCGCGTAGGTCCGGTGCGTCAGGAATCGGTGCGTCCCAATCCTGACCAACGAGGATCGTCGTGCAACCGGCGAGGCGCCCCGCCGTGACGTCGCGCCACCGATCTCCCACCATGAAGCTTCGTGAGGGATCAATGGCGAATCGTCTGATTGCGTCAGTGAGCATCCCCGGCTCGGGCTTTCTGCACTCACACCCGTCTGCGTCGTCGTGACAGCACGTGATGACGTCGTCGACGGTCAGTTCGGACCGAAGTCGCTCGTGTATCGCCTCTACTACGCCAACCGTCTGTCGTCCGCGAGCAACGTCGGGCTGGTTCGTCACGACAATCAAGAGGTAGCCGGCACTTCGTAACTGATCGACGGCGTCCACGACTCCATCGATGAGGCGAAATTCATTGACGGTGCGAGGCGGCACCGCAGTGCCGTCGACGCGAATCAACTCGTTGAGGACGCCATCACGGTCGAGGAACACCGCAGGGCGTCCGACGCTATCCATTCACTTGATCTTCCCAGACCGGAAGTCCAGGAGGAGCGATTCGAGTGAACTTTGTAGTGCCTCTCGAGTGGTGAGATTGTTGTGCCAGCCGAGACGACGAATGCGATCGCTGTTCAATCGAACAATTGGCACGTCACCTTGCCATCCCCGCTCGCCGCCAGCGAACTGTATCGAGGTGTCGTGGTTTGCACCAACAACTAATTCGATCGCGAGTTCGGCTATTTCTTTCACGCTGATGTAGTCCAACGTTGCGACATTGAAAGTAGCGAACGGATCGACTGGGGCGTTCGCGGCGGTCAGCACAGCCGCGATCACGTCGTCCACGTGGATGTAGGACTTCGATTGATGGCCGTCGCCAAGGACGTCCAAACACGAGGGATTCGCGAGCAGCTTGCCAACGAAGTCGTACCCGACGCCGTGCGTTTGGCGAGGCCCTACGACGTTGGCGAATCGAAAAGCACGTCCGCGCAGTCCGAACATGTGACAGTACGACGCGATGAGGGCCTCGCCGGCCAGTTTGCTCGCCCCGTACGTCGATTCCGGTATGAGTGGACCGTAGTCTTCGGTACCCACGCGTTCACCGAGATCGCCGTACACGCCGCTCCCCGACGCGTAGAGTATCAACTCGCACCCGGAACGTCGCATCGCCTCCACGACGTTCTGCGTGAGCAGTGTCCCTTGATCGAAGTCAATGAGGGGGTTGCTCACGGCCGCAGCGATGTCCGGATTGGAGGCGAGATGGACGATCGTGTCGAATCCTTCAAACGCCGACGTGAGTGCGCCTAGATTGCGGTCGTCGTCCTGCACGACGTCAAATCGGTCGCTGGTGAGGTGAGCCTCCACGTGCCACCGACGACCAGACGAGAAATTGTCGAACACCCTGACTCGTTGTACGTCGTCCATGGCCATGAGGGTGTCGACGAAATGTGCGCCGATGAATCCGGCGCCACCAACGACGACGACCCGAGTCATTGCGTAGCGCAACGATTCAACTTCCATCGTCACTTGATTGACTCCCATTTGGCGCTCGCTCGAGACAGTGTCGGGTGCGACACGAGGAGGTGCCACACCACCGAACAAAGACCCTCGGTGTGCGGTGTCACGTGATCGTCGAAGAGGGGCGGAATGACGACGCATTCGTCGGCGTGGCGTTTGGTGTAGCCCCCGTCGCGCCCCACGATCCCGAAGATGGATGCTTTGGTCGATACCGCGAGATCCACTGCTCGAACGATGTTGACGGAGACGTTGGACTCTTTGCTCCCACCCCCCACGGAGAACACCAGAATCGCGTCACGTTCCCCCAGTCGCGATCCGAGCAACCAGCCTTCGAAAGTCGAGTCCCACCCTTCATCGTTGGCACGCGCGGTCAGTTCCGAAACGTTGTCCGTGGGTGCGTACGCCTCGAAACCGCACAGCTTTCGAAAATCATTGACGGCGTGCGAGGCGTGACCTGCCGAACCGCCCACGCCGAGGATAAAGAGGCGCCCCCCTCGATCTCGAACGGACGACAGGCCATTCACCATCCGTTCAATCGATGCCGCATCGACTTCGGCCATGACCTTCGCTGATTCGCTCAGAAACGTCTCGGAAAATGTTTTTGTCAACGACACCCTTTCGGCTGGGTTCGAACTCGCGAACGGTACTGGGTCCGCACGGTCACTGACCATCGCGGCTTGATGATCTCAGCGGTCCGTTTCGCATTCCCCCAGAAGACTACGTCCGTGGACGATGATAAGTGGGCGAATGAAGCATTGGCTTAGTGAGGGGTTCTGTGCCGGAAGTGAAGTTGCCACGATTGGCCACGGGTCAACGAGATAGCTGGGCGCGGAATTGAGTTCCGAGTTGACGATTGTTATCCCGACGTTCAATGAAGCGGCACACATCTCCAAGGTCATCGATGATTGGTCTGAGGTGTGCGATCGTCTGGCCATTGACTTCCAGATTGTCATCTACGACGCGGCGTCCAATGACGCCACGCTGGCGATCATTGAGGAGAAGATGGCGCAAGCCCCCACTCGTCGGCTCGAACTTCGTGTCCGCCCGGGTCTGCCTCACGGTCCGTCGGTTCTCATGGGTTATCGAGACTCCACGTCGCCTTGGATCTTCCAGATGGACAGCGACGACGCGTTTGAGACGTTGGCGTTCGAGCTGTTATGGGCCAAGCGAGAGAACTTCGACGTACTGCTCGGCTACCGAGTTGGCCGTCAATCGAATTGGGCCCGGAAGGTCGTGACCGCGACCAGTCGTCTGGTCGTGCGCGGACTGTTCCGATCCCCGGTGAACGACGCGAACACGCCCTACCGGCTGATGCGTGCGAGCGCGGTCGCGCCCTTGCTCGCCCTGTTGCCGGACGACGCCGTGGCCCCCAACGTGATCATCTCCGGATTGGCCGGTTACTCGCGGTTGAGAATCTTCCAAACTGAAGTACGTGACGTTGGCGCACCGGTTGGCACCGCCGGACTCGCCAAATTCAAACTTTGGCGCACGGCTTTTCGGTCCTTCGTGCAGGTGGCTCGTGTGCGCGCCAGAGCGGGTCGCCTCCGTGGAAAGTGAGCGCTCGACGACCGAACACGAGTTGGTTTTCGAACCTGATGACAACGACAGAGTCTTCGATAGAGCGTCAACGGTGTTTCTCGTTTCGTTGGCCATTCGGCTCGCGGTGGCGGCAGTATTCCTTGGGGGCGTCGACACCGTAAACAGTCTCTCGTACATGCCGGTGGCGGTCTCGCACGGCTACTTCTATCTCCCGTATTTCCCAATTGTGGAGAACATCCTGGGCTCATCGGCCCTACTGATGAACCACTTGCATTTTTTACCGGTTGGCCTGTTCCCGAAACTCGCCCCGTGCGTTGCGGACAGTCTGCTCAGTGCGTGGCTCCTTCGCTACGACCGATTCGACGCGACGTTTCGGCGAAGAGCGGCATGGATCTACGCCTTCTGTCCCTTGCCGATCATCCTGGTCTGTCTCGCGGGCCAATGGGACTCCTTGTGGATCCTCCCAATGATTGCGGCGCTGGCGCTGTCGAAGCAGACGCGCGACACGAGTCCAGCCAAGTACCGAACGTGTCTCGTCATTGGCCTGCTCTTCGGTGTCGCGCTGCTCGCCAAGCCGGTCGCCCTCGTCGTTGCGGGGCTCTTGGTCCCTAACGTTCACAGCCGCGCGTCACTGACGTCGTGGATCAAGGAGCTGACGCTCATCATTTCTGGAGCGGCTGTCTCGATCGGCGCGTTCTTCGTGGTCTTCGCGAGCGAGGGAATCGACCTTCACCGTAATCTCAGCAACGTCATCAGCTATGGCAGTGCCCCGGGATTTATCGTCTTCGGACCGGCCCAACTCTCTTTCTTCCATTTTCTCTTACGACTCCAGCCGGGTGCGACAATCGTCAGCGATTTTCGGTCCTTGGCCGTTATCTACGTCCTCGGCATCGTCCTCTATCAAGTGTTCTCGAGGACACCGGTGGACGTCATGATCGCAGCGGCTTCGATGCTCTTGGTCGCTCAAGCGATTGGCGGACTTGCGCCGCAGTACTTGGTGTGGCCACTCGCGTTCATCATCGCCGCCGGCCGCCTGCGTCTCGCCGTCGCGTACGCGGCAGTGACGTCCTATCTCTTGTTGCTCTATTTCTTGATTCCGGCCTCGTCGGTCTCTCCAGGGGAGAACATCGGAGCATTTCTGCCTCTGCACTGGCTGAGATTCTTGGGGGTCCCTCAGAGCGCCTTGAAATGGGCGGCGAACACTTCCTTGGCGCACGAAGTGTGGTTGCCAGTCTTGAACCTCTACGTTCCAATCGCCATGTGCGCGTTGGCGTGCTTCTTGTTGACGTCCAAATGGCGAGCCGTCTCGTCCGAGCAAGGACTGCTCAGGAACCCACGTGAGTGGCGAGCGACGTGGTTGGGCGTGCCGTTCGTCGCCCTCTTGATAGCCTCCGTCGTCACTTACTTGCTAGAGCCCACTCACGTCAAGAACGTCAGCATCGGCGTTGTCCAGACGGGTATCAAGCACTACGCGTTCCTACGAAACATCTACTCGTGGACCGAGTGGCACAAAGTACTTTTCTGGACGGTCCACACGCCCTACAAGGACGTGCAAGGCGGCGCCTGGTGGGGGACCATCATCGTCGTAGGGCCGATTTTCATTTTGCTCTGGAGCTACTTATCGCTTCGTGGGCAAGGTAGCCCGAGCGCGGGCGGCGCCCCTCCCAACGACGAGCGAACGGACCATTCGTCTGCGGCCTAGAACATGATGGGAGGATCCGTCGGCATCTCGGACACACGACTTCGAAAGAGCAGCTTGTTGAAGACAAAGAACTTCAATAGCCAAAGGATTCCGTAGGTCATAAAGTTCGCCATGACCAAGATTCCCGCTCGCGTCGTCTTTGAAGCGATCGACCGCGCCTCGTGGCCAGCGAAGCGGACCGCCAGCGTAGAGAGAATGAGTGATCCGAACGCGATGACCCAGAAGGGTATGACCTCTCGGGTCAGGTGTGATCGGCCCCGCCTCTTGAAGACCCACATCCGATTCAAGTAGTAGTAGGGGATTGTCGCGATGACAGTCGCCCAGATGTTCGACCAGCCTGCGCTCAATGAGAGGATTCGATAGAAAATGAAGAGGCCGCTAAGAGAGATGACCGTCGACACGACGGAGATCGTCCCGTATCGACAGAGCTTTGCGAAACCGGGCGAATGGCTGAACTCGCGCAGCCGTGATCGAAGGGATGATCTCGTTGTCGACACTTTGCAAACGATAGTTCTGCGGACCACGTCTACCCGCCAAGTGACGCGGACCATTTTCGCCCCTTTGTAGAGTGACGACAGATCAACGGGTTGGAGCGTGAATGAGGACAGGAATCATTGGAGCGGGAGCGAGTGGACTCAGTCTCGCCCTGATGCTCGATGGTGAGTTCACTATCTTTGAACGTCGCGATCGAACAGGGGGTCATTGCCAAACGACCATTCGTGACGGGTGGACCTTTGACCAGGGGCCACACATCATGTTCTCCAAGAACCTCGACGTGCTCAATTTCATGATCAAGAGTCTTGGTGACAACATTCATCAGTCCACGCGCAACAATAAGGTCTTCATCGATCACAGAATGGTGAAGTACCCGTTCGAGAACGACCTCGCTTCGCTGGATCTATCGTCCCGGGCGCGCTGTTTATTGACCTATCTCTTCAACGAACACGCCTCGCTTGCTATGGCGCCCACAGACCTTAGTGAGTGGTTTCTTGGCAACTTCGGTGAAGGAATGACGGAGCTCTACTTCCGCCCCTACAACGAGAAGCTCTGGAACGTCGCTTTGGAGGAACTCTCTATGACCTGGTCGGAACGCATACCCCTGCCCCCGGCCCGCGACGTCGTCCTTGGTGCGTTAGGGCAATCTACCGAAGGGTACTTGCACCAGCTTCATTACCACTACCCCCTCGAAGGCGGCTACGAGGCGATTACCGCCGCGTGGACGAAGCGCATTGCTCCTGACTCAATGCGACTGAACGCCGAAGTCCGGCGGATCGAACGAGTCGACGGCGGCGTAATGGTGACGAGCGTGGCAGGTTCCTCGGTCTTCGATCGCGTCGTGTCAACGGTCCCGCTCCCCATACTTCTAGAGTTGGTCCCGGACGTTCCCGATCGGGTTCGCGATGCTGTCACGTCGCTTCGTCTCAATCCCGTCAACGTGATAACCCTCGGCTACCGAGGAACGAATCGTGGGGAGTACACCGCGGTGTACTTCGCGGATGAGGGATATCTCCCGAACCGGATCAGCGGGCCAAGTGTCTTTAGCCCTCGCAACGCGCCGGACGGTCACTTCAGTCTTCAAGCGGAAATCACCTATCCACCGGGGGAACGCTTCAATGAAATGACCGACGCGAGTCTCGTGCAACACGTTCATGATGGCATTGTGGCTGCGGGCATGGTGGACGCCGCGAACGATCCAGTCTTCGAGGACGTGCAGCGAATGCCTCACGCGTACGTCGTGTACACCAAGGGATACGAAGCCGCGGTCTCGGTGGTCGGAGAGTGGGCGAGAAGTCTTGGTATTGAATTACACGGCCGCTTCGGTGCGTTCGACTACCTGAACGTGGATGGCTGCGTCGCTCGCTCACAGGCGTTGGCGACGATGCTGAACGGACGCGAGACGGCGCTGCCTTCAGTTCCGGACGGCGGCCGACGTTGACAATGGATCCGCAGGACTACGACGACGTCTCCGTGGTAATGATCACGCGAAACGAGGAAGGCGCAATTGCGAAAGTGGTTGATGAAGCGCGTATGGCTCTTCCAGGATGCGACGTCATTGTCGTCGACGGATCCTCGGACCGCACTCCAGAAATCGCCAAAGAACACGGCGCCAAGGTGTTCGTTGAGCCAGCGGGTGGTCCAGCACCGGCCCTACTCTTCGCTCTTCGCGCGTCGACTCGACCGATCGTCGTGACTGTGGACGCTGACGATACGTACCCAGCCGATATCTTCCCTGAACTCGTGCGTCGCGTGCGAGAAGGTGACGACGTCGTCGGTACGAATCGGCTCGGTCGGCGACCCCCTAAAGCGATGCCACTTCGAAACTGGCTCGCGAACGTCCT
>DASZHK010000065.1:0-20269 GCA_035937905.1 Acidimicrobiales bacterium | reverse complement strand
CCCGGGATAGTTGAAGACGGATTCGGTGATCAGATTGCCCGAGAGCAGCGCCGGCACACTCAGGCCGAGCAGCGTCACGATCGGCAGGACGGCGTTGCGCAACATGTGACGAAAGAGCACGCCCGCCTTCGTGACGCCTTTCGCGCGCGCGGTGCGGATGTAGTCCTGCGCCAGGTTCTCGATAGCTGACGATCGCATGTAACGGCTGAACGACGCGACGCCCACGATCGTCAAGGTCAACACCGGCAAGATCATGGCCTTCGGATCGGTGATCGATCCACTGACCGTGGGTGTCTGGGGCGCTGAGGGTGGCAGCCACTTCAAGAAGACGGAGAAGAAGGCGATCAACAAGAGCCCGAGCCAGAACGTCGGCATGGAGTAGCCAATGAACGAGAACCCCGTCAACGCGTAGTCGTCTGGCTTGTTGCGACGCACGGCCTGGTAGATGCCGAGTGGAATCGCGACGATGATGGTGATGAGAAGGGCGAGACCGCTCAGGTACGCGCTCTTCGGCAAGTCCATCGACAGCAGCGTCGACACGGGTTCGTTCAACTTGTACGAGTAGCCAAGGTTGCCGTGTATCAAGCGGTCGACGTAGAACCAGTACTGATCGACGAAAGGTCGGTTGTACCCGTTGGCGACGTTGAAGGCGTGGATCGACGAACGCGAGGCGCGCACGCCGAGTTCCGCGCGCGCCGCCCCGCCCGGCAAGAGGTGCAACAGGGTGAAGGTGGCCATCGAGACCAAAACCACGACGACGACCGACTGACCAATCCTCTTGACTAAGAAACGCGTCACGAGACAACCGTCGCGAACTCAGTGCAGGGAGAGAGGGAAGACTTCATCGAGCAAAACTTTAGCGAGCAGCGAGCCCGAGCAGGAGTCCGTCGGCGGCGACCGCGGGACTCGTCGTCAGAAAGAGTGGGAAACCATCCTCGGGCGCGATCACTTCTTCCACGTCGTCACCTTCCAAGGAACGGACGGTGCCAAGAACGGAACCGGCCCGCACTTCGTCGCCCACGCGTACGTTCGAATTCCACCAGCCACCGTTCGTACTTCGAAGCCACAGCCAGTGACTGATCTCAATGGGCGCGGGCGCCGGTTCGAACGTCGCGGGCAGTACGCCGAGCATCGCGAGCACTCGACGTACGCCTTCTTCGTGGAGACGAACGGACGCTTCATCGACGAGGCCTCGACCTCCGGCTTCAGCCGTGATCGACGCGACGCCCGCCTCCGCGGCGGCGGCACTTGACGTGCCGGCGATGGGACTGGCTGATCGCTCGGTGCGGATCATGTACCCGAGGCCGTACGCGAGCGCCAAACTGCGCGACTGATCCTCAACCGCGGACGCGTCGTAGATCGTGAAGGGCTCGAGGTCCTCGACCTGGTCGCCCGCGTGCATGTCGACGTGGTACTGCGCCGGACGAATTGCCGTGTCAAAGAGAGCTGCGGCGAGACGTTCGGTGAAACTACCGTTGGCGTCGCCGGGAAAACATCGATTCAAATTCAAACCGTCGTGCGGCACGACGAAGGCGCTGCGCGCTTCGAACGACGCGACGTTGGCCATCGGCACCACGCGCAGGCTCCCACGCAGCGCCGACTCGTCGAGAGTGTCGAGGAACCTTCGTAGGCCCAACATCGACGTGTACTCACACCCGTGTACGCCCGCCATCAGAGAGACGGTCGGGCCTTGCGACGGATCACCGTATTCGTAAAAAGGAACATCCGAGCCGACGAGGCCAGTGGCCCCGCCGACTCGGATGGTTGATTTCTTCACTATGTATTCAAGACGCCCTAGTCGTGATGACTATTTCGCGAGCTTCCAGAATTCGGGGGTGTAGTTCAACAACGGGCTCTGCGTGACACCCGTCAACTTGTTACTGATCTCCGAGATCTGGAAGTCGGGGTCCGGCTGCCACACCACGGGAAGCTGCTGGGCCAGGTAGTTCTCGTACTTGTAGAGAACGGACGTGCCCGTCACCGTGTGCGTCGCGTTGATGTTGGCGTCGTTGGTCGCGTTCGAGTAACTACCCTCGTTGATGTTCGAGCCTGTCTCAAAGATCGACTCACCCGTCGGGTAGTAGTCAGGTCCGTACGACCAGCCCTGGCCCCAGTTCTCCATCTGCCACGTGCACGTCGCGCCCTTGCACGGTGTCGCGTTCGCGAGGATCGTGTTGAAGGGCGCGGTCGTCAACGTAATCTGAATACCGTCTTGGAGGAGGTTCGACTTCAACTGCTGCATGAATTGGGTCACGTAGGTGAAGCCGTTGTTGTATTGGAGGTTGAAGACGAGCTTCTCACCCTTCGTGATGCCAGCACCACAGTCAGTTGCGGCCGTTCCGACCTTCGCGCAGGTCGTGACGCCACCAGGCTTCACGGTCCAACCGTGGGCCTTCAACAGCGCCGCGGACTTCGAAGGACTGTAGGGGTACGGGTTTGACGCTTCCTGCGGCGTAGACAAGGTGCTCTTAGGCTCGATGGGCACGGGACCGTAGGTCGGGTAGCCGTAGCCGTAGAGCGCCTTCTTCACGTCAACGGACTGGTTCACCATCTCCTGGAACGCCTGACGGAAGTAGAGCTGCTTGAAGATCGGTCCGACCGTCGGGTTGTTCATGTTCATCGGGAAGTAGTTGATGCCCCAACCGATCCACGGCGAACTCGAGTAGCCCTGACTCTTGATGACGGGAATCTGACTGGAGTCCTGCGGTGGGGTGTACCCGTAGTCAAGTGTGCCCGCGCGAAGCGCGTTGAACTCTGCCGCGTCAGTCGTGTACGGCAGCAACGTCAACTGTGAGTACGAGGCCTTGACCTTGCCCGAGTACTTCGAGTTCGGAACGAAGACGGTGTAACCAGTGGTCTCGAAAGTCTTCAACTTGAAGGGACCGTCGACGACCTGCCACAGAGGGTTCGTGGCGTACGTCGCGAGCGACTTCGCCTGAGTGCTCAAGTAGTTGAACACGGCTTTTGCGCCGGCGGTGGTCGTCGTGTAGTTGCCGATCTTGCCCGTGGTCGACTCTTTGTCCCACGCGTGCTGCGGCATGGGAGTGATCTGGCTCAACTCGTTGTAGAGGAACCAGGTCTGCGAGTACGCCTTGTCGAGGTGAAAGACCACCGTTGACGCGTTTGGTGCCGACATCGACAACACGTTCGCTGGGAACTCACCGGGGACGAACACGGGCCAGATGCTCTGCTCGGCCTTCAAGATCTGCATGAAGAAGAGGACGTCCGCTGACGTGACGGGCTTGCCGTCAGCCCAGTTGTACTTGTTCAACGTGATGGTCACCGTCTTGCCGGCGTTGGTGAACACAGGCGTCTTCGCGAGCGAAAGTGACTCGTTGAACGTCGGCTGGTTGCCATTGCCGAACCAATACAAGGGACGGAACATGATCGCTTGGAACTGGTAGATGTTGACGTTGCTGTAGTACGTGCCGCTCATCACCGGAAAGATGTAGTTCGGGATGACGGCCGGGGGCAACGCGAAAGTAACATCACCCGACGTCGATGCCGCCGTCGCGCTCGTTGACAGTCCAGCCCCGATGCTGATCAGACTTGCGCAAGTGACCAAGCACGCGGCGAGCGTGCCCACTCTCTTCGTGAACAACTTCTTCATTCGTTACTCCCCTTTGTACGTTGTCCAACGACCCCGTATTGTGCTTTTCGTCAGGCTAACCGCGCGCTATGGTCGCACGCAACCACGCCCCACCCAGTTTCTTGAGGTTTCATTCTCCCGAAACAAGCGTTAAGTCAGTGTTCACTCCTGCGAAACAACGCAGGTCATTCTCAAGCGTCAGAAGCGTCCGAGGACTCCCTCGACGAGGGCATTCCGACCGCCACGCGTTCGAGGGGGAAGTGGCACGCCGCGACGTGGTTAGTCCCAAAGGTCCGAAGCAACGGCTCTTCCTCGGCGCAGAGGTCTTGGGCTCGGTCGCATCGAGTACGAAAACGACAGCCCGACGGCGGGTTGAGCGCGCTCGGCAGCTCGCCGCGTACGACGTGGCCACCCTTCGTTCGCTCGACCTCGGGTGACGGGATGGGGATGGCCTCGATGAGGCGCGCGGTGTAGGGGTGAGCGGGGTGTTCGTAGATGACCTCGCTCGGCCCGATCTCGACCATCTTCCCGAGGTACATCACGCCAATCGTGTCGGCCAAGTACTTCACGACCGCCAAGTCGTGCGAGATGACGATGTAGGTGAGATCGTGGGTCGACTGCAGTCGACGCATGAGGTTCAAGACCTGGGAACGAATCGACACGTCAAGGGCGCTCACGGGCTCGTCGGCGACGACGAGCTTTGGATTGAGAGCGAGCGCGCGCGCTAAGCCAATACGTTGGCGTTGACCACCGGAGAACTCGTGCGCGTAGCGATCGACCGCGTCGGGGGCGAGTCCTACGTCGGCGAGGAGTCCTTGGATGATCTCGTTCTGTTCTTGGCGACTGCCAATGCCCTGAATGGCGAGCGGCTCGCGCAAGATCGCGCCCACGCTCATGCGCGGATCGAGCGAGGCGTAAGGGTCTTGGAACATGAGCTGGAAGTTGCGCCGCTCTGCTCGCAGTTTCTTCCGGTCGTACGTGGTGATGTCCTCGCCGTTGAATTCGATCGAACCGGAATCGGACGTCTCGAGCGCCGTGACGAGACGGCCAACCGTGGTCTTGCCACAGCCCGACTCGCCCACCAGGCCAAACGTCTCACCTTGGCGAACGCTGAAGGAGACATCCGACACCGCGTGGACGCGGTGCTTCGCGCCTCGAGAGAGGAACGCTCCCCCGACCGGGAACTCCTTCACCAGGTTCTTCACTTCCAAGATCACGCGCGCTTGACTCTCTTCGCTGCGCGCCGCCGTGCGTCGCGACGACGACATGTCGAGCGGGCCGTCGATGGGGTGCCAGCACGCGAAGGTGTGCGCGTCACTCGGTCCGGTGAGCGGTGGCTCGTCCGTAAGGCACTGGTCCGTTGCGCGCTCGCACCGAGCGGCGAACCGACAGCCCACGGGTGGGTTCGTCAGGTCCGGTGGAAGACCCGGGATGCTGTAGAGGCGCTGTTGGTTGTCCTGTTCGAGACGGGGAATCGAAGCCAACAACGCCTGGGAGTAGGGGTGGCGCATCTCGTCGAAGAGTGCTTCGGTTGAGCACGACTCGACGGCCTTGCCGGCGTACATCACCATGACCCGGTCAGTGCGCCCCGCGATGACGCCCATGTCGTGGGTGATCAAGAGGACGGCCATGCCGAGCTTGTCTTTCAGGTCGCTCAAGAGTTCGAGGATCTGGGCCTGAATCGTCACGTCCAAGGCGGTCGTGGGCTCGTCGGCGATCAATAACTTGGGATCACACGCGAGCGCCATGGCAATCATCACGCGCTGGCGCATACCGCCAGAGAGTTGGTGGGGGTAGTCACCCAGGCGTTCTTTGGGTCGGGGCAGTCCGACGAGACCGAGGACTTCGACCGCACGGTCGAGCGCCTCTCGATGGTTGGCGCCGCGGTGGATTCGCACCGGCTCGGCGACCTGGTCACCAATGGTCTTCGTGGGATTGAGCGACGTCATTGGGTCTTGGAAGATCATGGCGATGTCGTTGCCACGGATCTCGTGCATCTCGTTGTAGTTGAGCGGCGCGAGGTCGCGGCCCATGAACTCGACGCTCCCGCCGACGATGTGTCCGCCGGGTGGCAACAGCTGCATGATCGACAGACCCGTCATCGACTTGCCACAGCCAGACTCGCCCACGATGCCGAGCGTCTCACCCGCGTCGATGTGCAGCGTGACGCCGTCGACGGGCGTGACCGACTTGTGCCTCATGTCGATGCGGACCGCGAGGTCCTTGATATCTAGTATGCGACTCACGGGCTCTCCTCTTTACTTGAGTCCCTTAGGTACCTCGTGCTCGCGTTCGATCTGCGACGAACATCACGAACGCGTAGGCACAGTGTACGTGTCTCGTGAGTGTCGAATTAGCGAACGTCGTCAACGCGAAGATAGTGTTCTTGAAGAAGACTTAGCGTCAGGCGAGCCCAAGGGTAGCGTTCGTAAGACTCAACGAAGAGTGGTCGTGAAGACGGCCGAAGGGTGTCCAACATGCGCGTTTTTGATTCGAATTGGTTGCAAATCGAGGAGTATTTGAGCCACGATGACCGCATCGTTCTACCGATCGGATCGACCGAACAACACGGCTACCTCTCACTTGGCACCGACGCGATTTTGGCCGAACGGGTCTCCGTCGAGGCCGCTGAACCCCTTGGTGTGCCGGTCTTGCCGGTACTGCCCTTTGGCATGGCTCCGTACTTCACCTCGTACCCAGGATCGATGAGTCTTCGCCTCAGCACGTACATCGAAGTGATGCGCGACCTCTTGAACACACTTGAGCTCCAGGGCTTTCGCCGCATCGCCGTCATCAACGGACACGGTGGCAACGCGCCGGTGGCGGGACTCATTCGCGAGTGGCTGTGCCTTCCGCGCGCCGAAGAGATGCAAGTCCTCTTTCACAGTTGGTACAACGGACCAGAGACCGTCGTCGCGGCGAATACGTTTCACCCCGACCAGATGCACGGCGCCTGGGTGGAGAACTTCCCCTGGACGAGGATCGCCGGCGCTGACGCGCCGGCGCCGAAGGCTGTCGTGCCACGCGAGCTCTTGATGAACCTCGGTCCTGACGCGATCAGAGAACTCGCGCCCGACGGCGCCATGGGCGGTCCGTACGAAGCCCCGGATGACGTGATGGACAAAGTGTGGGCCGCTGGGGTCCAAGAAGTACGAACGATTATTGAATCAGGATGGGTACGAAACTAATGAGCAAAGAAAATCAACCACTCGCCGGCAAGGTAGCCCTCGTCACCGGCACCACGCAAGGCATCGGTCGCGGCATCGCTGAGGCGTTGACGGCCGAAGGCGCGACGGTGCACGGGATCGACAAAGACACGGTGGACGTCACTGACTCCAAAGCCGTGAACGCGTTCGTCGCGAGCATCGGTGGCGCCGACATCTTGGTGAACAGCGCTGGTGGCGTTCGTGGACAGATCGGTAAGCCCATCGAAGAGGTCACCGACGAACAGTGGCGCGACGTCGTCGAGTCCAATCTCACGGGCGCGTTCATCTGCGTGCGCGCGGTCGTGCCGTCGATGAAAGAACGCGGTTGGGGTCGGATCGTGACGATCTCGTCCGGTGCTGGTCGCAGCGTCAGTCTCACGGGCATCCAGGCCTACGCCAGCGCGAAGGCGGCCCAGATCGGTTTCACGCGCCAGATGGCGCACGAACTCGGTCGTTTCGGCATCACCGTCAACTGCGTCGCCCCCGGCTTCGTGCTCTCGAATCCCACGTCCATCGCCCAGTGGGAGAGCTACGGCGACGAAGGCCAGCAGAAGCTGCTCGACGCCATCCCGACGCGGCGCCTCGGCACCGCGGAGGACATCGCGAACGGCGTTCGTTTCTTCGTGAGCCCGGACTCCTCGTGGATCAGTGGTCAGACGCTCTCGGTGGACGGCGGCCATGCTCTCTACTAACCACGACACCACGGCGCACCTCGAAGAACTCGCCGAGTACGTCGCCATCCCGAGCATCTCGCGCGACGCGTCGCTCGAGACGATGACCATGGCAGCCAACTGGCTCGTTCGTCAACTCGACTTCGCGGGCGCGTACGTGGACGCGACGAAGGGCCACCCCGTCGTTCGTGGCGAGTGGCTCGGCGACCCTTCCGCGCCCACGATTCTCGTCTACGGTCACTACGACGTTCAGCCGACCGGCGACCTCGGCGAATGGATCACGCCTCCCTTCGAGCTGACCGTCGACGGCGACGTGATGCGTGGCCGCGGCTGTACCGACGACAAAGGACCGGTCTTCATCGTATTGAAGGTGGCCCAGGCCTTCATGAAGCAAGAGGGCCGACTGCCTTTGAACATCAAGTTCCTCTTCGAAGGTGAAGAGGAGATCGGCAGTACCCACCTCGAAGAGTACGTGCGCGAGCACGCGAAGGAGTTGGCCTGTGACCTCGTGATCTCCGCCGACGGCGCCATGTGGCGCCCGAGTGAGCCGTCACTTTCGTTGATGTCGAAAGGACTCGTCACCTTGAGCGTCGAAGTCCACGGCGCGACCGACGATCTGCACTCCGGACGTTTCGGCGGCACGGTCGCCAACCCCCTGCATGGTCTCGCGCAGATCGTCGCGAGCTTGCACACGCCCGAGGGCACCATCGCCGTTGACGGCTTCTACAACGGGATTCCCCCACTCAGTGACGAGCGCCGACGTGAACTCGCCGACGTGGTGTTCGACGACGACCAGTGGCGCGATCAACTCGGCGTCCCCGAACTGTTCGGCGAGCCTGGCTACTCCACCATCGAACGACTGTGGGAACGCCCGACCCTCGAAGTCAACGGGATGGAAGGCGGCGGTAAGTACACCGTCATCCCCCACGTCGCCGCCGCGCACATCTCGTGTCGACTCGTTCCGGGTCAAGACCCCGCGCGCGTGCTCGCCGCGGTCGTCAGCCACCTTGAAGACCAGAAACTCCCCGGACTCACGATCAAAGTACTGCCCGACGAAGCAGTCGTGCCCGCCTACACGATCAGTGCTGATCACCCCGCAATTCGCGCGGCGACGGAAGCGCTGGCCGGAACGTACCCCGGCGAGAAGGTGCTGCTCGCCTGCATCGCTGGCACACTCCCCGCGACCGCCCTCTTCGAATCAGCGCTCGGCGCGAAGACGCTGTTCTTCTCGTTCTCCACGTCCGACGAGAAGTTGCACGCGCCCAATGAGTTCATGCGCATCCGCCGCCTGGGCGAAGGCATGCAAGCGTGGGAACAGCTGTGGCGCCTCTTGGCCGATGGTCCTCATCGTCTAGAGAAGGTCAGCTTCTTCAATGACTGAGTCGAGTCACGCTGCCCTCGAGCAGTTGAACCAAGAGTTCTTCGAAGTGCAGAACACGGTCGATCCACTCTCGGCCACGTTGCTCGGTATCACGGGCTACGACGCACTCCTTCCCGACCCCAGTCGCGAAGGGTACGTGCGCGGCGCGGCGCGTTTCCAGTCAATCGAGGACCGACTCGCGCAATTGGACATCGGCGCGATGTCCGACGCCGATCAAGTCAACGCCGCGGTCCTCGCGCGCCTCTCGTGGGGTGCGCGCACCGACCTCGAAGAGGGAATATGGGAAGCGGACGCCGCGGCCGAAGGCTACGCGTCACCGCACGCCATGGTCTTCATGTGCGTGCCCGCCGCGCGCGCCAACGACGAGGCTTCGGCGCGGGACTACCTCACGCGTCTCGAGGGACTCGGCGACTACTTCGACGCCCTCACCGAACGATACGCGCAGGCTCACAAGGACGGTCGCCACTCCACCGCCGTGGGCATCAACCGGGCGCTCGATCAGTTGCGCGGACATCTAGAGCTCAGTATCGACGTTGACACGCTCGCCAATCCCCTCGTCGCCGAGGGCGTCGACGGCGACGGGTTTCTCGCTCGATCGCGCGCGATCGTCACGGACACCGTTCGCCCAGCCATTGAACGACTGTGTCACTACCTTGCCAACGTCATGTTGCCCGTCGCGCGTGACGACGACCACGTCGGCTTTCGTTGGGTCGAGGGCGGTGAGTCCTCGTACCGTAAGGCTGTCCGACGTCACACGACGACCGATCTCACCCCCGACGAGATCCACGCCATTGGCCTCGAGCGCCTCGAAGGTCTTCAGGCCCGATGGTCGGAGTTGGGACAGCGTGTACTCGGTGAGTCCGACGTGCCCACGATCTTGACCCGCCTGCGAGAAGACAAGTCCCTGCGTTTCACGACGTCCGAAGAGATCGTGAAGGTCGTCACCGAGGCGCTCGAACGCGCCGAAGGGGCGCGCGACGGGTGGTTCATGCATTACGACATCGCCGACTGCGTAATCGAAGAGATCCATCCCATCGAAGCGAAGAGCGCCGCGCTGGCCCACTACGTCCCGCCGGCCCAAGACGGCAGTCGCCCCGGCGCTCACTGCGTCTTGACGACGAATCCCGAGACGCGCTTCACGTACGAGTACGAGGCCCTGGCGTTTCACGAGAGCACGCCCGGTCACCATCTCCAGATCGCGCTCGCCCAGACCCTGGACACGTTGCCGACGTACCGGAGGTTCCTCGACGCGCAGGTTTGCGGGTTCGTCGAAGGTTGGGGACTCTACAGCGAGGGACTCGCGGACGAGATGGGACTGTACAGTTCCGATCTCGCGCGTCTCGGCATGCTCTCGTTCGACGCGCTGCGCGCGTGTCGGCTCGTCGTCGACACCGGGATGCACCACTTGGGCTGGTCGCGCCAACGCGCGTTCGACTTCATGTGGAACAACACCGCGACGACGGCGTCGAACGTCGCCAACGAGATCGACCGCTACGTCGGTTGGCCTGGACAGGCGCTCGCGTACATGATCGGCCGACGTGAGATCGAACGCCTTCGCGGCGTCGCGACCCACGAGCTCGGCGACAATTTCGACGTTCGCTCCTTTCACGCGGCGGTCCTCGAGAACGGGGCCGTGCCCCTCGACGTTCTCGAATCCGTCGTCACCAAGTGGATCGATCAGCGACGAACATCACCGCATCACGCAACACCAACCACCAACTAAGGAGAACCAGTGCGCGTTACCATCAACGACAATGAATTGAACGTCGAAGTCCTCGGCGACAAGGGACTACCCGTCCTCATCGCGCACCACGGTGGCGGCGGCATCGGTTCACTCGGCGAGCCCAAAGCCACCTTCGGCCCACTTTCCGACATCTTCCAAGTCGTGGTCTTCGACGCGCGCGGGTGCGGCCTCAGTGAAGGCAAGCCCCCCTTTTCCCACGCCCAGTGGGCGGCCGACGTGGACGGCCTGCGCGAGTGGATGGGCGTCGATCAGATCGTCGTCACCGGTGGTTCCTACGGCGGCTTCATCGCCATGGAGTACGCGATCGCGTACCCCGAGCACACGCGCGCGATGATCCTTCGCGACACGTCGCCCGACAACTCGAACCTCACGCGGGCCTTCGAGAACGCGCGCGAACAGACGCGCGTCGAGATCAACTGGGACAACTTCAACCGCTACTGGGGCGGACGAATCACGGACGACCAGGACCTCAAAGAGCGCTGGGCTGAGATCATCCCCATGTACGACTTCGACTACGACCCCGTCAAGTCCAACGCCGCCGTCGAGGCGGGTATCTACCGGCACGAGGCGCACAACTGGTGCTTCCTCTACAACATGCCCAACTACGATCTTCGCCCCCAGTTGCCGAGCGTCACGTGTCCGACGCTCGTGACCGTCGGACGTACGGACTGGGTGACACCCGTCTCCTACGCCGAGACGATCGCCGAACTCGTACCTAACTCCACTCTGAGGGTCTTTGAGAAGTCGGGCCACTCCCCTCAGATCGAAGAGTTCGACCTGTTCCAGGAGGTCATGCGCGACTTCCTCGCGACCCTCGACTAGTTACGAATCATTCGGAGAGGCCCCGACAGAGCAACACCACGGTGATGAATACGCGGTAGAGCTCCAAGGGGTCCTCTTCAGTGATCTCAGCGTACAGATCGCCAGTTCGAGTGACCCCGTGCACGCGCGCCGCCAAGTCGGCGTAGTCACTGGTTCGAAACGTGATGCCCATCGTCACCGGCAAGGACAGCGACGGTGGTGTTGCGGTGGCGATCGACGTCGTCGCGAGCGCCGCCTGGTCGAAGATCAACTTGCACGCCTCGTCGGGGTGCAGTGAGTTCGCCGCGAAGCGCGTCACAGATTCTTTGACGACCGCGCTGTAGGCGCCAGGCGCGAAGGGTGCGATCTCGTCGGCCGTGACCTGGTCGCCAGTGATCAGCACCAACGGCACGCCGTAGGCCTGGGCGACCAACGAGTTGATGCCGGCCTCTCCCGCCACGACGCCGTTGAGCGTGACCTCAGCGAACGCCGTTGGGAAGTAGGTGTGCGAGAGGTTCGACGATTTGCTGCCCATCGAACCGTGGTACGAGATGAAAAAGACCGCGTCGAAGGTCTCGTCGAGACCTTGCATCATGTACATCGGCTTGAAGCGACCCGAGAGGTAGCGCGCGGAGCCCGCGAGCGCGTCGGGGCGCAGGTTCGCCATCTTCGAGTGAGAGTCGTTCACGAGAAACTCGGTGGCACCCGCCGTCATCGCTCCCTCGATCGCGGCGTTGACCTCGCGGGTCAAGAGTCCGGTGTAGTACTCGTACAGTGGACCGCCCGCCATCACGTGGTCCCAGTCGACGACGCCCGCCGTTCCTTCCATGTCCGACGAGATGTAGATCTTCACAGCACCACTCTCTCAAAGACTTCGACCGCGGCGCTCGACGAGGTCATGACGTTGTACGTGGCACCAGATTGACCGGCCGCGGCACCGTGACGTCCGTCGGGCGTCAGACAGAGCGTGCGCAGTTCGGCCTTGAAGTCATCGCGCAGCGTGCTCGCCTCAGCGAGCATCGATCGACACGCGTCCGACGGCTCCTCGCCGCGCGCGAGTCCGTCGACGACCATCCGTGCGCCGGTCACTCGCATGCTCATCTCGCCGCGACCGGTGCACGCCGCGCCGCCGTAGCGAAGGTCGCAGTAGTTGCCCGTGCCCGGCAGGGCGGAGTCGCCCACGCGTCCCGGGTACTTCCAGGGATAGCCACTCGTTGAGACTCCCACCACCAGTTCGCCGCTCTCGTCGAGGGCGATGACGTTGATAGTTCCCCACGGTCCCTCGTGGGGACGAAAGCGATTGACTAGTTCGATGGCCGTGAGGCGATAAATGTCGTCGCCGGGTGCTGCCAAAGTCTTCTCGCCCTCGACCGCCTCGCTCGAAGGCCGAAGCGCGTCGCGAAACAGCTGCCACGCCTCGTCCGTGAGAAGGGTCGCCGGTTCGAAGCCCTGCTCCTGGGCGAAGAGTTCGGCGCCTTCGCCGACCAAGAGACAGTGCTGGGGCAGCTTCTCGAGGACGGCTCGAGCGATCGAGATGGGATGAGGGAAGTTGCGCACCGCGCCGACGGCGCCAAAGGCGCGCGTCGAGCCCACCATGATCGACGCGTCGAGTTCCACTTCGCCCCGAGCGTTCGGCAGTCCCCCCGTGCCCACGTAGTGGTCCTCGAGGTTGTCCTCGCAGAGTCGGAGGGCCGCCTCCACGGCGTCGAGTGCGCTCGCGCCTTGTCGCAACAGATCCATGGCGGCGGGCAGACCCGCCTCCGAGCGTTCACTACCAATGATGATGGGTCCAGACGTCACTACAGGTCTCCTTTGGTTATTCGCTCAGCAGCCATCGCTACGACGGCAACGTCGCTACTTGATGACGGGCTCTCGACGTGGGACGTCGAGCAATTCCTCGATGACGCGCGCGTTGGCGAGCAAGGTCATGTCGGTGCCGCGACGCGACGACAGTTGGAGCCCGATCGGTAGTCCCTCATCGTTGAAGCCGCACGGCAACACGATGGCGGGGTCGCCAGTCAGGTTGAAAGGTCCCGTGAAGTAGCCCTCGATCGCGCCATCGGGCGTGTCGATGGGTGGCGTCGTCGTGGGCGCGACGTAGGGCGTCGAGGGTGTCAACAACACGTCAATGCCGTCATACAGCGCCTCCGCGGCGGGCAGAAGCTTCGCGCGCATGGCCAGCGCGTCGTCGTAAGCGGCGCGAGTGACCTCCGACGCCGCGAGGAAGAGTCGCAACGTCTCAGGGCCGAAGTGACCTGGGTCGCGTTCCACTTGTTCGCCGTGGACCTGCCACGCTTCGTACAAGATGATGTCGTCGATCAAAGGACGAAGGGCGTCGAGCGCGAAGCCGCTCACCTCGACGACGTCGACACTTTCGCGCAGGCGCTTCACCGCTGCCGCTAAGGCGTCTCGAATCTCCGCTGTGCTGATCGCGTCGTCCAACCACTCCGTGACGACCCCCACGCGCAGTCGCGATGACGGCGTTGGTGCGACCGCTTGGCCCGTTATCGCCGCGAAGACCTTCTCCGTCGTCGCGACGTCGCGCGCCAACAGGCCCACGTGGTCGAGCGACGGCGAGAGCGCCTGGACACCGGTGAGGTCGATCGCGCCAAACGTCGGCTTGAAGCCCACCACGTTGCAGTAGTGCGCAGGAATGCGGATCGAACCACCGGTATCGGTACCGATCGCGACGTCACACGCGCCGACGCCGACGAGCGCCGCCGAGCCGCCGCTCGAACCGCCCGCGGTACGCAGTGGGTCGTAGGGATTCATCGCCTCGGCAACGTCCGGGTGCAGCGCGCCCGCCGCGTACTCCAGCAACGTCGTGGTAGCGAAGACGTCCGCGCCCGCGGCACGCAGTGCGGTGATGACCGGCGCGTCCTCGACGGCGGGAGGTCCGACCATGTCGTGGGGATTCCCGTTACCACGAGTCACGCCCTTCACGTCCACCAAGTCCTTCACCGCGATCGCCACGCCGTGCAGTGGGCCATCGGGGCTTCGAAGCGGGGCCGGCAGAATCTGAACGACAGCGTTCAACGGGCGCCCGAGTCGATTCGTGCGCTCGTACGTTGAAAGAAGGTCGAGGTTCGCCACCTCACAGGTGCGCTCGTCGTCTTCGATCGCGTGGATCAGTTCGCCGATGTACGTGGTGAGCGGCCCCTTCAAGTCGCGGACCAAGTCGTCAACTTCAGTCTTGCGCTTGCGTACCATCAGGTCGCGGTAGATGCCGCTGTGCGACTTCGCACTCGCTCGATTGAACGTCACGAGTCGGTCGAACGAACCTTCCAAGTCGTTAGGTTCAAATCCGTCAAAACCCATCGGCGTGACGGGTGACTGCGCCAACACTTCGCGGGCGATGGCCAACATCAAGGTCCGGTACCTCGGGTCTTCGAGTGAGTCCGCGATGGAGAGATCCGACGTGGCGCCCCCGTAGAGCATCGCGCCGTACGCTTCTTTGCCCCAGAGGTAGCCCATGATGTTGTCCGTCGCTACGGCGTACGGCAACGCGTCCGCGAGTTCTTGGACCCGTGGCGTGATGACCGATTGAAACGGCTCGCCTACGCGAAACGTTCCTACGTTCCCTTGCATGACGCGGCCCGGGCCCATGACGTCCGCACCAAAGTTCACGAAGCTCACGATGAGATTGTCGCGGCCAACGGCCTCCGCGAGGATGTCGGCGGTGAAGCCGTTCTGAAAACTCACGGCGTAGCCGCCAGGAGCGACGCGTCCTCGAAGGAGTTCCGCGGCGGACTCCGTGTGGTGACTCTTCACGGCGATGGCAATGTGGTCGATCTGCGCGGGTAGTTGATCGGGAGTAATGGCTGGCACGCGAACCGTAAAATTCTCGACGGGACCCTCGATGATGATGCCGTCGCGATTGATCGCGGCCACGTACTCGACGTCGGTATCGCACAACACGACGTCGTGACCCGCGCGTGCCATGTGCGCACCAATAGTTCCGCCAATGGCGCCAGCACCGATAATCGTTAACTGCATTCCTGACACCATCCTCATGGGAAACTCGAACGGAGAAGCGGTGTTCTCCGTTCATAAATGTAGTCGTCACGCAACGGCGTCTCGAACGCGGAAGCGTCTCGTTCCTCGTTGAATCGTCCGCCACGAGGTGCGCGTGACGAGGTTGCTCACGCCTCGTTCACGGACCAGCAAGTGACACGATGACGCGAGCGCGATGGTGACGTACCGGCGGCGAAAAACGGTTTCGATACCTTGTACACATCAGGTCCCGGCGCAGGCACACGAGCCCTTGCTGCAGTCGCATCCAACGGTGAGACGTGAAAACGGGCAGTACCAGCGGACCAGTTGTGAGAACTTACTGGGGACCTTCTAGACGTCGGTGTCGCCACCAGAGATCTCAGAGACCTTTTGCTTACCCGCCGACACGAAGGGCATCATCTCGCGAAGCTGCGAGCCGATCTCTTCGATCGGGTGGCGCTTCCCAGCGTCACGAAGTTCGCGGTAGCGCGGACGGCCGATCTCGTTCTCCAAGATCCACTCGGCGGCGAACGTGCCGTCTTGGATCTCGCCCAAGATTTTCTTCATCTCGACCTTGACCTGGTCATTGATGACGCGAGGTCCGCGGGTCAAGTCACCGTACTCGGCGGTGTCCGACACGCTAAAACGCATGCCGGTGATGCCCTCTTCGTACATGAGGTCCACGATGAGCTTCAATTCGTGGAGGCACTCGAAGTACGCGCTCTCGGGTTGGTACCCCGCTTCGACGAGGGTCTCGTAGCCCGCGCGCACGAGTGCCGTGACGCCGCCACACAAGACCACTTGCTCACCGAAGAGGTCGGTCTCGGTCTCTTCGGAGAACGTCGTCTCGAGGACGCCAGCACGCGTCGCGCCGATGCCGTCGGCGTAGGCCAACGCGATGTCGTGAGCATGACCCGTGGCGTCTTGTTCCACGGCGATCAAGGACGGCACGCCGCCGCCTTCGAGGTACGTACGTCGCACGAGGTGCCCGGGACCCTTGGGGGCCACCATCGCGACGTCGACGTCACTCGGCGGCTTGATCAAGTCGAAGCGAATGTTGAAGCCGTGGGCAAAGAGAAGGCACTTGCCAGCGGTGAGGTGTGGTGCAATCTCGGCGTCGTAGGTGCGCTTCTGTTCGGTGTCGGGCACGAGCACCATGATGACGTCGGCCTCGGCGCACGCTTCGGCGATCGAGAGGACACGGAGGCCCGCCTCTTCGGCCTTGTCCACGGACGACGACTCCATGCGCAGACCAACGCGAACGTCGTAGCCACTGTCGTGGAGGTTCAGCGCGTGCGCGTGACCCTGCGATCCGTAACCCAAGATGGCGATCTTCTTCGCTTTGAGGAGCTCGGGCTTGGCGTCCTTTTGGTAGTACATCGTGGTCATCAGTTACATCTTTCTCTTGGGGGGCTAGGCCGTGGCCGTCTGAACGAGTCTAGGGAGTGCCACGCGACCCGTACGCTGCAACTCAACGCCGACGAAGACCTCCAGGGCCCTCTCGAGTTGATCGCACGCGCTCGGAGTTCCGGCCAACATCATGGTGACCGACGCCGCGTTCACGTCGACGATCGAGGCGCCGGTATTGGCGGCGACGTCGAGCACCTCGGCCCGATTGGAGTTGTCCACGCTCATCGTCGCGAGCAGCAGTTCACGCTCGACGGCGTCGCGTGGGGCGAGGTCTTTGATCGCTACGACGTTCACGAGTTTGTCGAGCTGGCCAACGATCTGCTCCAAGGGCGCCGACTCGGCGTCGACGACGATGGTGACGCGCGAGAATCGCGCGTTGCCCTCCGAGGGCGCCACGGCCAGGGAGTAGATGTTGAAGCCGCGCCGCGCGAAGAGTCCGGCGATGCGCGCGAGCACGCCCGCCTTGTTCTCTACCAACACCGACAGAATGTGGTGACGCACCGGCGTGCGATCGATCACGCCGAGGAAGGGCTCGGGGGTCATTGGTTCTCTCCTCGTAGCAGCGGGTGCACCATGATGTCGTCATTGCTCGCCCCGGCCGCCACCATCGGGAAGACCTTCTCCGACGAGTCCGTACGAAAGTCGATGACGACCGGTACGTCGTTAATCAGGTTGGCCTGGTCGATCACGTCGTGCATCTCTTGTAGGTTCGTGGCGCGAAGTCCGACGCAGCCCATCGCCTCCGCCCATTTCACGTAGTCGGGCAAGTCGGCGCTCAAGTACACCTCGGAGTAGCGCTCTTCGTAGAACATCTCTTGCCACTGGCGAACCATACCGAGGTACGCGTTGTTGAGGATCGCGACTTTGATCGGGATTCCCTCGGCGCGCGCGGTCACGAGCTCTTGGGCGGTCATCTGGAAACAGCCATCACCGTCGATGCACCAGACCGTGCGATCGGGTCGGCCGACCTTCGCGCCGATGGCCGCGGGAACGCCGAAACCCATCGTTCCCGCGCCTCCGGAGTTAATCCAGGTGCCGGGCTCTTCGAATTCCCAGAACTGCGACGCCCACATCTGGTGCTGGCCAACGCCCGCCGACACGATGGTCCCCGGCGCGGCTTTTTTGGCGATCGCCTCGATCACGTGCTGAGGACGAAGTGGTCCCTCGGTCGTTGGTTCGTCGTAGACGAGCGGGTAGCGCTCTTGCCACGTTCGGATCTCTTTCCACCAGACGTCAAGGTTCTGCGGTGTCGCGTTCGCGGCGTCGAGCGCCTGCAGCGCGGAGGTGACGTTGGTCTGCAAGGACACGTCGGCACGGCGGACCTTGTTGAACTCGGCCTTGTCGATGTCGACGTGGATGATCTTCGCGTTCGCGGCGAACGTGGAGACCTGTCCCGTCACGCGGTCATCGAAGCGAGCGCCCAACGAGATCAGCAGATCGGACTTCTGAATAGCGGCGACGGCGCTGTACATGCCGTGCATGCCGGGCATCCCCAGGTGCTGTTCATGCGAATCGGGGAAGGCACCGCGCGCCATCAACGTCGTCACGACCGGCATCTTGGTGCGCTCGGCGAAGGCCAGGAGGTCGTGGTGGGCGCGTGACTTCAACGTGCCGCCACCCACGTAGAGCACGGGGCGTTCGGAGCGGCTGATGAGCTCGACGGCGCGCGCCACGGCGCGCTCGTCGATGGCGACCTCCGGGTGATAGCCCGGTAGGTCCAGCTCTTCGATGGTCTCGGGGTACCACCACTCCATGGTCGACTGTGAGACGTCCTTCGGAAGGTCGATCAAGACCGGCCCAGGTCGGCCGGACGTCGCCAGGTAGAACGCTGCCGCCACGGCGCGAGGGATCTCGTGTGCTGACTGAATCAAGAAGTTGTGCTTGGTGATGCCCATCGTGATACCCGTGATGTCGCACTCCTGGAAGGCGTCCGATCCGATCGACGCGGTCGCGACTTGACCCGTGATGATGACGAGAGGCGTCGAGTCCATGTGGGCATTCGCGATGGGCGTGACGATGTTGGTGGCGCCGGGTCCGCTCGTGACCATGGCGACGCCGGCTTTGCCGGTGGCGAGCGCGTACCCCTCCGCCATGTGACCAGCACCCTGTTCGTGGCGCACGAGGATGTGGCGGATCGAGGAGTCAAGAATCGGGTCGTAGACGGGCAGAATGGCGCCACCGGGCAGGCCGAAGATCGTGTCAACGCCCTCTTGTTCGAGGCTCTTGATGAGTGCTTGCGCTCCGGTGAGTTGCACAATGCTCCTTTTGGGGTCAGATAAGAAAAAAGGCCTCCCTTATTTGGGAGGCCTCCGGTGTACGTGTACGCGTGACTACCGGCGGCGAGCGCCTACTACTACCAGAATCTCGAAGTGCGGGGTCACCTCTCTAGTCTAAACACAGAATGGCGCGACGCACAAGGTCTCAGCGCGTCGTGACCGCGCCTTTCTCAGCACCCTGGGCCAAGCGGGCGAACTTATCCAGTACTCCCGTGGTGTACCGAGGAGTAAACGGCGCCACGTTCTTCGCGCGTTCGGCGAGCTCCGCTTCGTCCACCAGCAACTCTATGGAGAGTGCCTCGACGTCGATGACGATTCGATCGCCGTCGTGTACGAGCCCGATGGGACCACCGTCAAGGGCTTCGGGCGCGACGTGTCCGACGCAGAAGCCGTGCGTTCCACCGCTGAAACGTCCGTCGGTGACGAGGGCGCAGTCCCTCCCGCGACCCACGCCCTTCATGGCACCAGTGATGGCGAGCATCTCGCGCATGCCCGGTCCGCCCTTCGGGCCCTCGTAACGGATGACCAAGACCGTGTTGGGTTCGATCTCGTTGGCCATGATCGCCGTCATCGCGAGGTCCTCGCCGTCAAAGACGCGCGCGGTACCGCTGAATCGAAGGTCGTCGATGCCGGCCACCTTCACGACCGCGCCCTTGGGCGCCAGCGATCCGCGCAGTATGGCGATGCCTCCTTGGACGTGGATGGGGTGAGCGACGTCGTGCACGACGTCGCCGTCGGGGTCGGGCGCGCCGTACGCCTCGAGGTTCTCCGCCATCGTCTTGCCGCTCACCGTGAGCACGTCGCCGTGCAGGCGATCGTTCTCGAGGAGGTGGCGCAGCACGACGGGCAGTCCACCAATGCGGTCGAGGTCGCTCATGTGGTACTTGCCGTGGGGTTTGGTGTCGGCGATGTGCGGCACGCGCTGGGCGATCTTGTTGAAGTCGTCAAGTTCGAGTTCGACGCGCGCTTCGTGGGCGATGGCGAGCAGGTGCAACACGGCGTTCGTCGATCCGCCGAGCGCCATCACGATCGCGATGGCGTTTTCGAAGGCCTTTTTTGTCATGATCTGACGCGCGCTGATGCCCTGATCCAAGAGGTTGAGTACCGCCAACCCGGAGTCGTAGGCGAACTGGTCGCGACGATCGTCGATCGACGGGGCGGAGGCGCTTCCGAGCAACGACATGCCGAGGGCCTCACC
>DASZHK010000064.1:0-6896 GCA_035937905.1 Acidimicrobiales bacterium | reverse complement strand
GACCGGATCCGGCGCGAGAACAAGCGAGGCGACAAACAGAGAGAGGCTTCGATGTTGTACGACGACGAGCCAACGGAGCAGTTCGGCACCGTTGACGACGAGCGACTGCGGCTGATCTTCACCTGTTGCAACCCGGCGCTCTCGATGGAGAATCGCGTGGCGTTGACCCTGCGTATGGTCGGAGGTCTCACGGTGCCTGAGATCGCACGAGCGTTCTTGGTTCAAGAGACCACGATCGGGCAACGAATCTCTCGGGCGAAAGCGAAGATCAAGGCGACACGCATCCCGTACCGGGTACCGTCCGCGGAGGATCTTCCGGGAGGGTTTCCGGCGTGCTCGCCGTACTCTTTCTCATCTTCAACGAGGGCTATCTCGCGACCGGACCTGCAACCGATCCCGTGCGTCACGAACTCACCGCTGAGGCGATCCGGCTCACTCGTCTGATCAGAGCCCTCATGCCGAGCGACGGCGAGGTGGCGGGACTTTTGGCCCTCATGCTGATGACCGAAGCGCGCGGCGCCGCACGAGTGTCCACGAGCGGCGAACTCGTCACCCTGGACGAGCAGGACCGTGGATCTTGGGATGCGGTGCTCATCGCTGAGGGTCATGACCTCGTGCGCGAGCGCTTGGCGAGCGGCGAGGCACCGGGTCGATACCAGATTCTCGCCGCGATCAACGCCGTGCACACGTCCGCGAGGGCGGTCAACGATACGGATTGGTCACAGATCGTCGCTCTCTACGATCAACTCGTCCATCTCGACCCCTCGCCGATCGTCACGTTGAACCGTGCCGTCGCCGTCGCCGAACTTGACGGCCCCGACGTCGGGCTCGCGGTCGTCAACCGTCTTGAGGACCGGCTCGGTGACTACCACGCCTTTCACGCGGTCCGCGCCGACCTGTTGCGCCGGTTGGGCTCGACCGAGCAGTCGAGGGACGCGTACGACAGAGCCATCGAACTGGCGGGAAACACAGCCGAGAGGGCCTACCTCATACGTCGTCGCGACCAACTGAGGTAGCGCCTCAAGATAATTTTGTCAGTCGTCGTTGAACAGCACGTTCAGGTTCGGGTCCGTACATTTGATCCGAGTTCCTTCTCGACGTCAAAACCTTCTCGTTCGTAACGTCATTACGACCGGGCCGGCACCTCTGAGCGTCGGCGACGTGCAAAGGTTGACAAACGGATTGACGTACCAGACACTATTGTCAGCGGGTCAGGAGGACGAATTCGTAGCACCCACGGGTAACGGACGGAACTTCTTTGAACAAGCACTCGAGAGCAGGCGAAGCGAAGGGGCGAAAGCGCGTACTCCCTTCGTTCCTCCTTCGTGTTCGCCCCACCCACCGCACCACGGTGTCGCTCCTCGTTGGCTCCGTCATCGCGCTCGTCGTGTCCGGGATCTACGTACCCGCCGTCAGTTCGACCATCATCGTCGGCGCGGCGAACTTTGACGCGCTGGTGACTGACCTGCCTCCGCTCGTCATCCCGTCGTTGCCTCAGTACTCGACGCTTCTCGCCGCGAACGGCTCGGTGCTCGCGACTTTCACGTCGGAGAATCGCGTGCCCGTGCAGCTCTCTGCCGTCGCGCCGATCGTCGTGAAAGTCCTCATCTCCTCCGAAGACCGCACGTTCTACACGAACAACGGCATCGATCCGCGCGGCATCGCTCGAGCGATGCTCGCGAACCTCGAAGGCCGACCAATCCAGGGCGGCTCAACCATCACGCAGCAGTACGTGAAGAACATCCTTGAACTCCAAGGAGGAGCAGCAGCCTCGCTCGACACGATCCAGCGCAAGATCAACGAGATCGTCTACGCACGCCAACTCACGCGCGAACTCTCGAAGAATGAGATCCTCGAGGGGTATCTCAACACGGTCTACTTCGGTGCGCAGGCCTACGGTATTGAAGCCGCCGCGAAGCGTTACTACTCGGTGCACGCGTCGCAACTCGATCTCCAACAGTCGGCGATGCTCGTCGCGCTCGTCGAGGCGCCGACCTCTTATGACCCCCTCACCAACCCGACGCTCGCTCGAACCATGCGCGATCAAGTACTGCACGTCACCTACCTCAACCATCAGATCACCCGGGCCCAAGAGCTGGCCGCCGCCGCGTCACCGCTCGGCCTTCGCCCGTCGCTGCCCACCACGGGCTGTCAAGCCTCGAAGGTTCCCTACTTTTGTGACTGGGTGTCGAACGAGCTCACGACGTTGCCGGTCCTCGGCGCCACTCGAGCCCAGCGCGTCGCCACGCTGGAGCGAGGTGGACTCGTCATCCACTCGACCCTCGTCCCGAGCCAGCAAGCTGCGGCCGAGAGTGCCGCGGTGTCCATCGTGGGTGTCACCGACCGGGTGGGTGACGCGATCGTCGTCGAGACGCCGGGCACCGGGGCGATCACGGCCATGGCGCAGAACCGCGTCTACGGTCTCAATTCCGCGAAGAACGAGACGACACTCAACTACGCCAACTCCTCGTCGCCAGTGGGCTCGACGTTCAAAGCCTTCACGCTGTCGGCGGCGCTCAGCGCCGGCATACCGCTGACGACAATTCTCCCCGCGGGCAGCCGGTATCACTCGTCGATCTTCGACAATCCGCCCGGCGGCTACTTCACGAACGCCGAACCGTCGTCTGCCACCAACCTCTCGATCGCCCAAGCCACTGACGGCTCCGTGAATACCGCGTTCGTCCAGTTAGAGGAGAAGGTCGGTGTCTTGCCGATCGCCAAGACCGCGCGCAAAATGGGCCTTGACACACTCCCGCTCACGGGTCCGAACGCCGTGACCGCGAGGGAGGGCAGTCTCACGCTCGGGGCCCGGGACTTCACGCCCATCCAAATGGCCGGCGCCTACGCGACACTCGCCGCGCACGGACTGCACTGCGTGCCCAACGCCGTTGCCGCGGTCACGCTCTCGAATGGGATCACGATGAAGATTTCGCCGCAGTGCACGCAGGTCCTCTCCGCGGCGGTCGCCGACACGGTGACGTCACTCTTGGCGGGCGTCATCACGTCGGGTACTGGTACTGGGGCCGCCGTCGCGGGGCACACGCTCGCGGGCAAGACGGGCACGACGTCGAACTTCGGTTCGGCCTGGTTCGACGGTTACACCGCGACGACCGCGATGTCCGTGTGGATGGGTGACCCGCGCGGGGTGACCTACCCCTTGTACAACGTCGCCGGCGTCGGCGCGGTGTACGGAGGTACGCTCCCCGCCGAAATGTTCAAGGCCGCGATGACGTCGATCCTGCAAGGACAGCCCAACGTCCCCATCGCGCCTCCGACCGAGATCTATCTGGCGAACTCCTCGGAGGTGGTCCCCGATGTCGCGGACCTCTCGGTGGCGAACGCGCGCGCGCTCCTCCAATCACTCGGCCTCGAGGTCACCGGTCCACTGGTGGGTGTGGCGGGCTCCACCAACCCGCCCGCGGGAACGCCGGTGTCGACGGGCGATCCGGTGACCCTCAACTCGTACTCGGGACCGACGTCGTGACCATCGTGCGTTCGATCGTGCACTTCTTGGGTCGTGCCCTTCGAAAGGCGCGCCACGGTGTCGGGCGCCACCTCGCCTCCTTCGGCGTCGGTGTCCTCGCACTCGGCCTCCTCGCCGCCGCGATTCTCGCTATTTCGGGACTCTGGTTCATGCCTGTGGCGCCGGGCGCGTCGACGCCGACGACGACAACGACGTCGCTGGCACCGGTCGCCGCCGCGGCGAAGGACGCCTCCCCGGCGATGACCGTCGTCACCACGATGCTCGGAGACCTGCGACAAGAGACGGGATACGCGGCGAGCAATCCTACGTTCGCCGCGAACGACCCGTTGCTCGCTGGATGCGACACGTCAACGATTCCCGTGGCGCAAATCTCACGATCCCTGACGCTCTCGTCGACGTCGCTGTTGGTCGTCGCGAACGTCGACGTCTACGGAGCTGGACTCGGTGCTCTCGTTCTCGCCACGACTGAGCAGAGTACGTCGAACTGTGGCGGCGACTACGTGCAATCGACGTCGCTCACGGGACTTGACGGATTCATCGCGAGCGGCACCAACGTCTCGGGCTCGTCCATTCTCGAGGTGACGTGGCGCCGTGGTGACGTCGTCATTTCTCTCTACGCCTTTCCGACTGGTTACCAGAGCGCCACGACAGCGACCATGGCGCTCGCGACTGAGCTCGACGCGCAACTCGCGCCCGCAGTGTTCTCGGTGTGCGTCAATCAGAACGCGCCCGTGACTGCCTCGAGTCGCAATCCCACGCAGAGTGACTACCGTCCCTTCACCACGGTGATCGTCGTTACCCCGCCGGTGACGCTCACCCGACCCAACCTCAACCTCTTGAACGCCGCCCTGCCCGTCGTCGCGCCGCCCCCGGTCGGTTCCGTGTTAGTCGCACCGACCGCGCCCGTCGCACCGACGATTGCTTTGACGGCGGTGGTCCGAGTGCCATCGACTGACACCGTGGGCCCCGGTTGCGGCTGGGCCTTTACCGCGATGCGGGCGCCGCCGGTCCCGTCGAACACGACGCCGCTGAGTACGCAAGAAGCGGCGGCCCTCGCTCAATTGAAGAGCAAGTGGGCGCAGTGGCCAACGACGGTGACGACGTACCTCGAAGCGAAAGCGGTGTACCTCCGTGACCTCGCCAGCTACGAAGCCACGGTCGCTACGACCACGACGACGACAACGACGACGACACCAACCACGACCACCACGTCCACCACGACGACGACAACAATCCCACCGGGGTAGTTGCTCGACGGTTGTCGCTTAGTGGTCACCGCGTGGACGGCCGAGCGGCCGGCACGACTCACGGTGCGAAATTGAGAAAACCCACTGCATTGGCCGTCGGACGTAATGGCTAGTGAGTGGCGGTGCCCGTTAGGGTTCTTGAATGACGAGTTCCGTTCTTCAAGTGCCAATTGACCTTAATGAGGCCAATCGTCTCCGTGTAGGAGCGACGGTGTTTGATGTGGCGGATTCCTCGCCTGGCTATCCGTGTCGACAATGCCTGAAAGACGCTGAAGTGGGTGAGGTGTTGGCCCTGGTGTCATACGATCCTTTTACCTTGGATTCCCCGTATCACAGTGCGAGCCCGATCTACCTTCATAAGGACGACTGCGGTGAAGCTGATGTCAGCACTATTCAGGGGCAACAGCTGCGCCGCCAGCTCTCAGTTCGAGCCTTTGACGCCAACGAAATGATGCTCGCGGGCGAGGTCATAGAGGGCGTCGATTTAGAGCGCACCGCAGCACGTCTGCTCGCTTCAAAGGAAGTGGCATTCATCCATGTTCATAACGCGAGCCGCGGTTGTTGGGCGCTTCGTATTGAGCGCCCAGCCAAGAGTTAACCGCTAACTCGACTCTCACGCCTCGCCGAAGAGAGTTGGAACACGTATTGTTCGCTGCAACGCTGAGGCAGAAGAAACTGAGAGTCTGCGCTCCCAAGTTGCGGTACGCAACGATCGGAAACAAGAACTCTCGACGCTTCCGCTAAGCGAGAACCTCGGTGAGACGTGCCTCGGTGGCGGGGAGATCGATATTGAGTGCGAAAGTCAACTCGGAAACCAAGACCTGGCGAGCGTTGATGAGCATATGCTTCTCGGCGTTTGATAAGCGATGTTCTCGGTTACGTATGGTCAAGTTGCGCACCACCTCGGCAACTTGGTAGATGTCACCAGAGCGCATCTTCTCCGAGTGGTTCTTGAACCGCCGTGACCAGTTAGTCGGTGTGCGCGCGTCCTTCTTACGCAACACCGCGTAGACCTCTTCGACTTCCTCATCGTTGATCACGTCGCGTAGCCCTACGCTCTCGGCGTTGTTCACCGGAACTTTGATTAACAAGTCGCTATGGGATACGCGGATAGTCAGATATTCCTGCTTGACGTCGAACGCGGAGATTTTGCTGATCTGCTCCACCGTGCAGGCACCGTGGTGCGGGTAGATCAAGCGATCACCCTTCTTGTACTTGACGACCATCGAATGGTCTCCTTCACAGGGTTGGGAACTTAGGGAAGCGTCAATTCTACTGGTCGTGGTGAAATATGGAGCGAGTGGATTCCTGCATAGATATCGTACGAAGCGTCGAGCGTGGCGCTTCATGACTACGACCTCGCCCGCAAGTCGTCGGGTGTGGGCTCTGTGTACGAAGGAATCATCGACGAAGTGCGTCCTCTCGAGGCGGGCGACCCGTTTGGCGAGCGTTTCACGGGCCAACAGATTTCCTTCTCGAGGAGAATCTCTCTCTTGAAGGAATCAAGCTCGAACTGGAGATAAAGACAATCTGAACCAGCCGGCTTGTTCACACACCTTTCGTCTAAAACTTCGAACTCGACCATCGGATGGCTTCAAGAAATCGGCCGCGTTACTCGAACGGTGCCGCGATACCAGGAGGTTTTGGGCCAGCCCCGTACCACAGGTACCCGCCCGAGATCCCCCGTGCGATGACGAAGTCTGTTCTTTCGCGAGCCCAGGCCACAACATCCAAAAGTGCGTCGAAAACTGGAGAAAACTCAAAGCTTCCATCGGTCCGTTCAATATGGCCCGAGTAGCGAATCGGCTCATCGTCATTTTCCGGCGCAATGTATGCCTTCGAGATCGGGGTGTCCACGCTCAACATGACTAGCACCTCATATTGATGCGTCTGCGTCTGCGTCCAAGCGATTGCGAGTCCCAGCGCAACTCCTCCTGCAACTACGCCCGTTTTCCCAATGGATAAAGCGGTTTTGAGTGGATTGCCCTTATATCACAAATCTATTTGCAAATTGTGCATCTGTCGCTTTATCTTTGTGAATTAGTTGATGATTGCGTCGAAGACAGCAAGGGCAGACAGTTCCGATTCCGTTTTTTCCATTCAAGGAGGAATTATGAATTTGCTTGCCACCTATCGGCGACTGCGACAACGCCAAGAGCACGGTG
>DASZHK010000063.1:0-2725 GCA_035937905.1 Acidimicrobiales bacterium | reverse complement strand
TTCGCCAAGACGTTCAGACGGCCACGGTGCGCCATGCCGATGACGGCCTCTTTGACGCCGTGATCGGCGGCCTCGTCGAGCACGGTTTGCAAGGCGACGATCGTGGACTCGGCGCCTTCGAGACCGAAACGCTTCTGGCCCACGTAGCGCGTGTGAAGAAATCGCTCGAACACTTCGGCTTCGCTCAACACGTTCAAGATCCGGCGCTGCTCTTCGAGGCTGGTGGTGGAATCGACGCCTTCGACGCGCTCTTGGATCCAGCGCTTCTGCACGGGGTCCATGATGTGGCCGTACTCGATGCCGATGGTGCGACAGTAGGCGTCGCGCAAGATCGCGAGGATCTTCTCGAGGGGTGCTTCGTGCAGGCCGGCGAGCCCGTCCACCACGAACGAACGCTGCAGGTCCCAGATGGTGAGTCCGTACGACGCGAGGTCCAACTCCGCGTGCAAGGGTGGCGGCTCACTGCTCAAGGGATCGAGGTGGGCGTTCAGGTGACCGCGGACCCGATACATGTTTATAAGGGCCTGGACGCGGATCTGCTTCAAGATCCTCTCGGCTTCGGCCTCGTTCGACGAGGGATTGGAGTCCTTCGCCCAGCGCGCCGGCTCGTACGGGATGCCGAGGGACGCGAAGATCTCGTCGTAGAACTCGTGTTCGCCCGTCAGACACTCGGCGACGTACTTCAAGAACAGACCCGACTCCGCGCCCTGGATGATGCGATGGTCGTAGGTCGACGTCAGCGTCATCACCTTGCCCACGCCGAGTTCGGCGAGCGCGCGAGGATCGGCCGCTTCGAAACCCGCCGGCCACGCCAACGCGCCCACGCCGAAGATGGCACCTTGACCGGGCATGAGGCGTGGCACCGACTGAACCGTGCCGAGCGTGCCCGGATTGGTGATCGACACCGTCGCGCCGACGAGGTCATCCGCTCCGTACCCTCCGCCGTGGACCTTTCGAACGAGATCCTCGTAGGCGAGGAGGAACGTGCGAAAGTCCATCGTGTCGGCGTCACGGATCACGGGAACGAGCAGCGTGCGCGTCCCGTCCTTCTTCAGTACGTCGACGGCGAGACCAAGACCAACGTGCTCGTGGCGTCGTACTCCCGGGGTCCCCTTGTCGTCGACGGCGTCGATGAAGGTGGCGTTCATCGCGGGAATCTCACCGAGACCCTTCAAGATGGCGTAGGCGATGACGTGGGTGAAGGAGACCTTCGCGCCGCTGGAACGGGCCAGTGATTCGTTGAGGGCGCTGCGGTTGATCTCCAAGAGACGCGCCGCGACCGTACGGACACTCGTCGCCGTCGGTACGGCGAGACTGGCGTTCATGTTGGTGACGATTCGAGCCGCGGCGCCACGAAGAGGTGTCGCTTCCGCGTCGATGTTGGTGGGTTTCGCGGGGGTCGACGGCGCGATCGGCGCCGTGGTGACCGACGCGACCGTCGGCAAGGTGGAGCGCTGATAATCGGCGAAGAATTCACGCCAACTCTCCGCGACCGACGAGGGGTCAGCGAGGAAGCGGTCGTACATGTCGTCGACGAGCCAGGCGTTGGGTCCGAACGAGCCCTGCGCGGGGCGAGTCGAGGAGGTGTCAGGGGGCGTAGTCACCCTTCTAGCCTAGGGCCCGACACCACGCATTCGATGAGCCCAAGCACCTCGAAGACCGGTAAGTTTCCACCGTGACTTCCCCCACGGCGCCGCCCGCGCGGCTTCACTTCATTGCCAACGCGCCCGTGCCGGGTCTGGCCGTCGCCGAGCGCCGTGTCGAGAACTCCGAAGCCTGCGTCATCTACGTGCACGGCGCGCTCGATCGCGGTGGCTCGTTCGCCCGACTAGTGCGACGACTCGACACGTTCGACGCGGTGACCTACGACCGTCGGGGCTACCAGGGTTCACGCGACTTACAGCCGGCCGATCTTGACGTCCACGTCGACGACCTGTTGGCGCTCGTCGCGCGCGAACGCGAACACCAACCCGTCATCCTCTTTGGCCACAGTTTCGGGGGCCTGGTCACGTTCGCCGCCGCCGTGCGCGAGCCGGCGGCCATCCAACTCGTCGTCAACTTCGAGTCGCCCCTGCCGTGGATCTTGCGCCGAAAAAGCGCTCGGCCTCCACTCACGGACGACGTTAGCCACGAGGCCGAACAGTTCTTTCGCCGCGTGGTCTCCAACAAGGCGTGGGACCGGCTCAGTGAACACCAAAAGGAGTCACGGCGACTCGACGGACCGGCCCTGGTGCGTGACCTCGCCACCGTGCAACGCAGTGGTCCTCCCTTCGACCTCGCGTCCTTGAGCGTGCCGGCGACCTACGTCATCGGCGACGGCATATTGGAGGATTACTACCGAGCACTCTCCGTCTTACTCGTGAAGGTCAATCCGTCCATCGAGATCGTCGAGATCGAACACGCCGATCACGACGCCCACCTCAAGAACCCGAGCGAGCTCGCCTCGATCGTGCGACGGCAATGGGACCAGGCGTGCGCGTCGGCGTAACGGGTTCGTCCGGACTCATCGGCCGATCGCTTGTCGGGGCGTTGCGAGAGCGTGGTGACACGATCATCCCCTTCGTACGTCCGACGACGTCGACACTCGGTGACGGCGTCGTGCGATGGGACCCCGAGCGAGGTGACGTAGACGACGGCGATCTGAAACGCGTGGGTGGCTTCGACGCCGTCGTGCATCTCGCGGGCGCAGGCATAGGCGATCGTCGTTGGTCACCGACGAGAAAGA
>DASZHK010000062.1:0-21787 GCA_035937905.1 Acidimicrobiales bacterium | reverse complement strand
CCCCCGCTTCGAGGACTTGACGCCGTTGTTCCCCGATGAGAAGCTCAAGCTCGCGACCAACGAGGGCAAGTCGGACCTGACGCCGCGCATCGTGGACTTGCTCGCGCCCATCGGCAAGGGCCAGCGCGGACTCATCGTGTCGCCACCCAAGGCCGGTAAGACCACGATCATGAAGCAGATCGCCCAGTCGATCGAAGTGAACAATCCCGAGGTCCACCTGATGGTGCTCCTCGTCGACGAGCGTCCCGAAGAGGTCACCGACATCCGTCGCAGCGTCCAGGGTGAAGTCATCTCCTCGACCTTCGACCGTCCGGCCGAGGAGCACACCCACGTGGCCGAGCTCTGCATCGAGCGCGCGAAGCGCCTCGTCGAGCAGGGCCGCGACGTCGTGATCATCCTCGACGGCATCACGCGCCTCGCGCGTGCCTACAACTTGGCCGCGCCGGCGACCGGACGCATCATGTCCGGTGGTGTCGACTCGGGCGCTTTGTACCCGCCGAAGAAGTTCTTCGGCGCGGCCCGCAACATCGAAGAAGGGGGATCGCTCACCATTCTCGCGAGCGCCCTCGTCGAAACGGGTTCGAAAATGGACGAAGTGATCTTCGAAGAGTTCAAGGGCACCGGCAACATGGAACTGCGCCTCGACCGTCGTCTGGCCGAACGTCGCCTCTACCCGGCAATTGACGTGAACGGTTCGTCGACGAGAAAAGAAGAGCTTCTTTTCAGCCGTGAAGCCTTGCCCCAGGTATGGAAACTGCGCCGCGTCTTGAACGGCCTGGCCGCTGAGGGCCGCGACGCCGCGGGCCTCGAGCTCCTTATCGACAAGCTCAAATCCACCAAATCCAACGACGAGTTCCTGGCCGAGATCGGCCGGGGCCCGTCGCCGACCAACTGATTTCCCGCTAAACTCACTCTTCGCACGAAGGAGCATCATGAAGCCAGATATTCACCCCACTTACGGAGAAGCAAGCGTCACCTGCTCGTGCGGCAACACCTTCACGACCGAATCGACCAAGTCGTCGATCCGCATTGAGCTCTGCAACGAGTGCCACCCCTTCTTTACCGGCAAGCAGAAGCTCGTCGACACCGGTGGCCGCGTCGAGCGCTTCCAGCGCCGTTACGCACAGAAGACGAAGGCGCGCGCGCCGAAGGCTTAGGTCCTCGAGCGCCCAGCGAGTTTTGTGCGCTCCATTGACGACACGCTGAACGTCCTACAGTGTGAGTTCCACTCTGTAGAGGCTCAGCTCTCAGAACCCAACGTGGCGAGCGACCTCACGCGTCTTCGTGACCTCTCGCGCCGTCACAAGGAACTCAGTGAGATCAACACCGCTTGGGTCGCCTTGCAAGGCGCGCGCGACGATCTCGCTACGGCCCGCGACATGTTCAACGAGACCGAGGGCGCCGACCGCGAGTCTTGGCGCGACGAGGTGAACACCGCCGAGGAACGTATCGCGGCACTCGAACTCGAACTCGAGACCCTGCTCCTCCCGCACGATCCCAACGAAGGTCGAAGCGTGATCTTGGAGATCCGCGGGGCCGAAGGTGGCGAGGAAGCCAATCTCTTCGCCGCGGACCTCGCCGAGATGTACCGTCGCTACGCGGCGGTGCGTGGGTGGAAACTCGAAGTCATCGAAGAGCGCCAATCCGAGCAGGGCGGCCTCGACGAGGCGACCTACCTCATCAAAGGCGACGACGCGTGGTCGCGGCTCGAGTTCGAAGCGGGCGTGCACCGCGTCCAGCGCGTGCCGGTCACCGAAGCGAAGGGACGGGTTCATACGTCGTCCGCGACAGTGTCGGTGCTGCCCGAAGCCGAGGAAGTCGACGTGGACATCAACACCAGTGATCTCAAGATCGACGTGTACCGCTCGTCTGGTCCCGGTGGCCAGAGTGTGAATACCACCGACTCGGCCGTGCGCATAACGCACTTGCCGTCGGGCATCGTGGTGTCGATGCAGGACGAGAAGAGTCAGATCCAGAATCGAGCGAAGGCACTCATTGTCTTGCGCGCTCGACTCCTGAAAGCGGCCCAAGACGCCCAAGCGAACGAACTCGGTGATCTCAAGCGCTCCCAGTTGGGAAGCGGCGGGCGTAGCGAAAAGATCCGCACCTACAACTTCAAAGAGAACCGGGTCACCGATCACCGGATCAACTTGACCAACTACTCGCTCGACGCGGTGCTCGCGGGCGACCTCGATCCCTACATCGACGCGCTGTTGGCGGACAAGCGAGCGCGCCAGTTGGCCGAGAGTGACGGACGCTAACGCCGAGTCGGTGGCCGTGCTCATCGAGGGCGGCCTTGATCCGCGCGAGGCCCGATGGCTTGTCGAAGAGTTCGGCCCAGACACTGAAGCCCTGCGCGACGCCGCACTCCGGCGCCGCAACGGCGAGCCCTTGCAGTACGTCATTGGACACTGGCCCTTTCGCTCACTCGATTTGAACGTCGACGAGCGCGCACTCATCCCTCGTCCCGAGACCGAAGAGTTGGTGTCCGTGGCGCTCAGCGAACTCCTACGACTTGAGGTCGGCGAGCCGCTCCTCGTGGACCTTGGCAGCGGCTCGGGCGCTATCGGTCTCGCTCTGCTCGACGAACTTCGTACCCTCGGCGTCGCTGCCAGGTTGGTGGCGGTCGATGAGTCGACCGACGCGCTGGCGCTCGCGCAAGAGAACGCCCTCAAGCATGAACTAACGCAAGTCACCTTCGTGCACTCCTGGTGGTTCGATGACGTGGACGCCTCCCTCCAGGGTGAGGTCGATCTCATCGTCGCGAACCCTCCGTACGTGGGCAGTGAGGAGTTCGCGGAACTCGACCCGGTCCTTCTCTACGAGCCGAAGGGGGCGATCGTGGCCCCGGACGGACAGGGGGTCACTGGTTTCGCCGACCTCGAGATCATCATCACGCAGGCGATGACGTGGCTACGGCCTGGCGGCGTCCTCGTCTGTGAACACGCGAACACGCACCGTGACGCCGTTCTCCGGGCGGCCACGTCCGCGGGTTTCTCTGACGTACGCGACGTTGACGACCTCGCGGGTCATCCCCGAGTGTTGGTGGCTCGCCGGTGACCGTCATCGTTGACCGAAACGAAGCCGTGCGGCTTCTCACCGCGGGTGACGTCGTGGCGGTGCCGACTGACACGGTCTACGGTCTCGCGGCGTCGCTCGAGCGTGACGTCGCGGTCGCACAGATCTTCTCGATGAAACACCGTCCGAGCAGCGTCGCGTTACCCGTGCTCGTCGACACCCTTTCGACAATCGAGCGAATGGGTGTCACGTTGTCGCCGCTCGCGCGCAAGCTCAGTGAGGCGTTCTGGCCCGGCGCGCTGACCATCGTGATGGACGCGCCCAGTGAGCTGGCACGCCGCGTCGGGAGTCACGTTGACACGGTTGGCTTTCGGGTACCGAACGACGAACTTTTGCGCCAGGTGTTGGCGCAGACGGGACCACTCGTGGTGTCGAGCGCCAACGAGCACTCCGCGTCTCCCTGTCACAGCGTGGAACAGGTCCTCGCGGTCTTTGGTGACGCGGACACGTTGAAGGCCGTCCTCGATGGAGGCGAACGTTCGGGCGTCGTTTCAACGGTGGTTCAAGTACACGACGACGGGTGGCAGTTACTTAGAGAGGGCGCGATTGATGAAAACGACGTGTCTCGCGTCCTCGCGTAGGCGCTAGCGCCGCGGACTGCGTTATTCGTCACCCGTTGTTTCAATCCACGACGCGGGTCGCTTCTCCAAGTACGCGCTGATTCCTTCGCGCGCCTCGTCACTGTGAAAGAGCTCGGCGGACGTTGCGGTAGTCCAGGTGAACGCCTGCTCTTCGGTCATCGACACGACAGTGTTGGTGAGTTGCTTCGCGACGGCCAAGGCGTGAGGTTCACCCGCGAGGAGATCGTTGACGACGGCGCTGATCTCTCTGTCGAGGTCCTCTCGCGGAACCGCCTTGTTGATGAGCCCCATCCGCGCCGCTTCGTCCGCCCCGAAGCGATTCCCTCGAAGAAACGCGTTCTGCGCGTCGGCGAGCCGCATCTTGGGAAGGCACACCACCGAGATGATGGCGGGAGCGACGCCGAGACGAACTTCCGTGAAGCCGAACGTCGCCGCTTCGATGGCGATCGAGATGTCCATCACCGCGGCAAGTCCAACGCCTCCCGCCACGCAATGACCCGCGAGGCGACCGACGAAGGGTTTGGGCGAGTGACGAATACGCCGAAAGACCTCGCTCATCTCGACGGCGTCGTCGCGCTCATCGCCGTCGGTGCTCGATCGTTCCATCAAGTTCGCGCCAGCACAGAACGTCGTGCCGCGATTCGTCACCACGATGACACGAACGTCGTCGTTGCGTTCCGCCTCGTCTATCGCGCTCATCAACTCGCTAAGAAGTTGAATGCTTAGCGCGTTGCGCCGTTCCTGATCGTCGAGAGTGATGGTCATCACGCTGCCCACGACGTTCGCCTCAACCGTCTTCACCCGCTACTCCCTCGCTTGGGTCCTACGGTCGCAGCGCCCGCGAACGCCTGCGCCCTCTCTAACCAGTGATAGCCCAATTCACCCGTCTCCAGAGACGTGTCGTCGACGTGTCGTCGCTGCGTCACGACCAAACAGAACTCTTCGGCCGGACCCGTGATCATGTCATCGGCGTCCTCTCGTCCCCACGTCCAACGTTCGCCCGACGGACTGATGAGTTGAAGACGGACGTCTCCCGCGGGAAGTTCTTCACCCCGTACGAGATACGACCACTTTCTCGTGATGAAGCCGAGCTGCGCGACGTGGCGAAGTCGCTCCGTGGCACGTCGATCGACGCTCAAGGCGTCAGCGACGTCGGTTCCGTGCGCCCAGGTTTCCATCAAGCGCGCACTGAGAAACGACTTCGCGCTCATGGTTGGCCCGTACCAGGGAACGCGGGTCTCGTCGCGAAGCGAGAGAGCTGCGTCAGCGAGTGCTGTTCGCGCTCGACGCCACTCGGCCAATTGCTGCTGCGCGTCCAGACGTCGAAACGCTCCGAGGGTGTACGTGTCCACGCCGTGGTTCGTCGCCCCCTCCACCAACTCGCTCACTCCTTCGCGAAACGCGACGTCATCGGTGATGGCCGTCGCGGCGCTCGTGTCGAAGTAGGTCAGGTGACCAATCTGGTCGGCGACGGTCCACCCGACGCTCGGGGTCGCGCGGCGCCAATCGGCGTCGGAAAGGTCGCGAACCATTTCGTCCAGCGCGCTCTGTTCGTCGATGAGATCTCGACGTAGGACGTCTAGTTCGCTCGTCACCTCTTCGGGGGACTCACGAGGAATCATGGTGCGTCGAGCAACGACGAGGGGATAGGGACGTAACGACTGCGAAGCCACTCTCCAAGCCCCTTGGCCTGGGCGTCTTGACGAGTCGACGCCGCGACGCCTTCTTCGAGCAAGTCGTGAATGACGAAGTTGAGCGAACGAAGATTCGAGAATCGGTAGCGATCAATGATGAGGGGCGCCGTTTCCGGCAAGAGTCGGCGGATCTCTTCGGTGGTGAGAAAGGCCTCGAGCCAGTCCCACGCCTCGTCACTTCGCGCGAAGATCCCGAGATTGGCGTGCCCTCCCTTGTCGCCCGATCGGGTGCCGAAGAGCGTGCCCAGCGGCGCCGACGTTGTGGGACTGGTGAAGTCGAAATCTCTGCTGTCCTTTTCGACGATGACGTCATCGCCGCTGCTGGGCGCGACAGAGTCGACGATAGTTCGCTCGCCGCCCAGGATCGTCACGTACTGGGGGACGAGGTAACTCGGCACGACGGCCGGTCGATAGACGCCGAACGCGGATCCCTTCGACGGGCTCGCGCCAGGGATGAAGAACCCCGGAATGCTCGACAGTGCGAGTTCGACGACGGCGTCGGCGACGGCACGGCCAACTTTGCGCTCGTCTCCGTCCTTCAAGGTGAGTCGCCAGCTGGCGACTGCCTCTTCGTTGGTCGCGGGATCGGTCTTGTCGGTGCGAACGAGTCGTGTGGACACGCTCGCGAAGTCACTCGGCGAATACGGGCAGGCCACCCAGAACGCGTCCTCGACAAGCCGAGCCTTCTCTTCGATATCGAGTCCCGTCAACGCGACGTTGAGGTCTTTGCGGAAACCTCCGACTTCGTTCATCGCGACTTTCAACGTCGACGGCGGCGCTTCGCCTTTGACTGCGCTGATTTGCACGCGGTCTTTGGCGATCTGTTCGAGGTGAATGGTGTCGAATCGAGCGGACACGTCTGGGCCGAGGTACGAGGGGCCGCCGATCTCGTAGAGCAACTGCGACGTGACGGTCCCCACGGAGACTTCGCCACCGGTTCCGTCATGTTTGCCGACGACCGAGGATCCGTCGCTGGCAACCTCAACCCAGGGAAACCCGACTCTCGACATACCCGGTACTTCGCGGAAGAATGAATAGTTGCCGCCCGTGACTTGCGCGCCGCACTCGATCACGTGACCGGCGACCACGGCGCCCGCGAGCGCGTCGAAGTCGTCACGGCGCCACTGGTGGTGCCAGGCCGCGGGGCCACAGACGAGGGCCGCGTCGGTGACGCGACCGGTGATCACGATATCGGCACCCCTCGTCAACGCCTCGACGATGCCAAAACAGCCGAGGTACGCGTTGGCGGTGATGAAACGCGAGACGTCGCCGACGGGCTCGCCCGTCTCGAAGTGCGCGAGGTCGACGCCGGCGTCTCGCAGCTCTTCGAGTCGTCCCATGAGATCGTCCCCGTTGACGAAGGCGATCACCGGCGACAGCCCGAGCGCGGCGGCGACCTCGGCGACAGCGTCGGCGCATCGTTCGGGATTGAGACCGCCCGCGTTGGAGACGACTTTGATCCCGCGCTCGAGACACGTTCCCATGACCTCTTCCATCTGGGTCACGAAGGTGCGCGCGTAGCCGACACCGGGGTTCTTAGCCTGCGTCCTCGCGAGGATGAGCATCGTCAACTCGGCCAACCAGTCGCCGGTCAAGACGTCAATCGGACCGCCGTCGACCATTTCTCGTGCGGCTGAGAGTCGGTCACCAAAGAAACCTGAACAGTTGGCGATGCGAAGTGGCGCCGCCACCGCTACTCCCCGTTCGGGTCGTCGTCGGAATCCAAGATGAGAAGTTGCGCCCCGTTGTCGACCTGCTGACCCTTCGCGACGAGCACTTCGCTCACGGTGCCCGCGCGCGGCGCGCTGATGACGTGTTCCATTTTCATGGCCTCCATCACGACCAAGGTCTCACCGACGTTGACGTGTTGACCGGCGTTGACACGGACCTCGAGAATGAGACCGGGCATGGGTGCTTCGAGACTTCCGGGGGTCACCTCGGCGTGCACGACGTCAAAACGTGGGACGATCGAGAAAGCCACGGTGCCGCGCAGAATCTGCACGTAGAGATGACCGACGGCTTTGGTCACGCGCGACGTGGTGCGGTACCCATTGAGCTCCAGATCGATCGCGGTGTCGCTCCAGTGATGGACTCGAGCGGAACCGTGAGACCCGAGGTCGAACGAACCGTCGCGACGTGACGCGTAGTCGACGTCCATCTGTTGGTGACCGAACTGCAATGACGTGCGCTGGCGAGGAAGTCGAGCATTACGCCAACCGCTCGGCACGTGTTCGAGCACCGCGGCGTTTGCTCGATGCTCACCCTGCAGCCACAGCGCGCCCGCGCACGCGGCGGCGACCAGCTCCTCCTCGCAAAAGAGAAGCTCACGAGGGATATCGAAACGCTCGATGAAATCGGTGGTCGTGTCACCCTCGAGAAAGTGCTCGCTGCGAAGGGTGGCCACCAGGAAGTCGCGATTCGTCGTCACCCCGCCGAGGTGCAGCCGCTCAAGGGCGCGCGCGAGCGTCGCGGCAGCTTCGACGCGCGTGGGCGCGTGCGCGATGACTTTCGCGAGTAGGGGATCGAAGGCAACGCTGACGACGGTACCTCGCTCGACGCCGCTTTCCCAGCGAACTTCCGGTTCGTTTGGCGTTTCAAACGCGAAGAGCGTGCCCGTGGCCGGGAGGAAGCCCACGCTCGGGTCCTCGGCGCAGAGACGCACCTCGATGGCACTCCCGAAAAAGTGAACGTCGTCTTGCCCGTAGCCGAGACGCTCACCTTGCGCGACGCGCAACTGCTCTCTCACGATATCGATGCCCGTCACCTCTTCCGTGACGGGATGTTCGACCTGGAGGCGCGTGTTCACTTCGAGGAAGTAGAAGTCGTGCGTCTCGTCGTCGACAAGGAACTCGACGGTTCCCGCGGACTTGTAGCCAATCGCTCGAGCGAGATCGAGTGCCGCCGCGCCCATCGCGCGACGTAAGTCGTCGTCGACGATGGGGGACGGCGACTCTTCGACGAGCTTCTGATGGCGACGCTGGATTGAACAGTCGCGCTCACCGAGATGAACGAGATTGCCGTAGCGGTCGCCCAGAATCTGGATCTCGACGTGGCGCGACGAGGCGACGTAGCGCTCGATGAAGATTCGTTCGTCGCCGAAGCCGCTCTTCGCCTCTCGCTTCGCCGCAGCGACGGCTTCGTCGAGTTGCGACGCCTCGGTGACGACGCGCATTCCCTTGCCCCCGCCGCCAGCGACGGCCTTGACCATGAGGGGATAGCCAATCGTCTCCGCATCGCCGGGATCCTCACTGGACGCGAGGACCGGAACGCCCGCTCGGACGGCGAGTTTCTTCGCGGCGAGTTTGTCGCCCATCGCGTCGATGACCCGAGGTGACGGGCCGATCCACACGAGGCCGGCCGCTTCCACGTTGGCCGCGAAGTCGCCGTTCTCAGAAAGAAACCCGTAGCCGGGATGGATGGCCTCGACGCTGCTCATCTTGGCGGCTGCGAGAATCGCGTCGCCGTCCAGGTAACTCGTGGTGAGGCGCATGGCGACGTCGGCCTCGCGAACGTAGGGCGCGTCGGCGTCAGCGTCGACGTACACGGCGACACACCGCAGTCCCATCGCCTGCGCGCCGCGAATGACGCGCCGAGCGATCTCGCCGCGATTGGCCACCATGATGGTCGAGAACGTCACAGTCGAAAGACTCCGTAGCTCGTCGCGCCTTCGACGGGGCGACTTCGCACGACGGAGAGACAAAATCCGAGCACGGTGCGAGTGTCGCGGGGATCGATGATGCCGTCGTCACTGACGGCGCCGGTCGCCGCCAAGGCCAGCGAGCCTTTCTCCTGTGAGGCCTCGACCATCGCGACGATCTTCGCGTCTTCGGCCTCGTCGAAGGGGAGTTCCTTTCGCTCGGCCTGCGCGCGACGTACCTGGGACATCACGCCCGCGATCTGCTTTGGTCCCATGACGGCCACCTTCGCGGTGGGCCAGAGGAAGGTGAAGCGATTGTTGAACGCGCGCCCGGACATCCCGTACGTTCCCGCGCCGTAGGACGAGCCAATGATCACCGTGAGGTGGGGCACGGTGGAGTTCGTCACCGCGTTCAGCATCTGCGAGCCCTTCTTGATGATGCCGTCGGCTTCCGCTTCCTTGCCCACCATGTAGCCGGTGATGTTCTGCAAGAAGATGAGCGGAACGTCGATCTGATTGCACAGTTGAACGAACTGTCCGGCCTTCTCCGCGGCGTGGGGGTGGATCACGCCGTTATTGCCGAGGATCCCCACGGGGTAGCCGTGGATGCTCGACCATCCGCAGACGAGCGTCGATCCGTAGCGCGTCTTGAACTCTTCGAAGCGCGAGCCGTCGACGACGCGCGCGATCACGTCGCGCACGTCGACGCTTTGGCGAAGGTCGCGACTGACGATGCCGAGGAGTTCTTCGGTGTCGTAGACGGGTTCGTCGTTCTCGAGTGACGCGTCGGGACCTCTCTTTCGCCAGTTGAGGTGCGACACCACTTCGCGACACAAGCGAATCGCGTCCATCTCGTCCTCTGCGAAGTAGTCGCCGAGTCCCGACACCTCCGCGTGCATGAGTGCGCCGCCCAGCGTCTCGTCATCGGACTCTTCGCCCGTGGCCATCTTCACCAGTGGAGGACCCGCGAGGAAGATCTTCGACTGATCCTTCACGAGGATGTTGTAGTCCGACAGTCCAGGTTGATACGCGCCACCCGCGGTCGAAGAACCAAAGACCACGCTGACGGTGGGCACACGCATCTTCGAGAGTTCGATGAGGTCGTAGAAGAATCGTCCACTTTCGGCGAAGTGGCCCGTCTGCATGCGTCCGCCGCCACCGTTACCGACGCGAAGATCAGCGCCCGCCGACTCGACGAAACTGACGTAGGGGATCTGATTGTCGCGAGCGATCTCCAAGGCGCGCATCCACTTTTTAGCGGAGTACAAGGTGAGCGCGCCGCCGAGCACGGAGGGGTCGTTCGCCATGATCAGGCACTCGGTACCCGCGATGACGCCGATGCCGACCACCATGCCGCCGCCGATGGTGTAGTCCGAGTCGTACCCCGCCAGCGCCGAGATCTCGAGGAACGGAGAGTCCGGATCGAGCACGTTGGCGATGCGCTCACGGACGGGCAACTTGCCCCGCGAGCGCATCCGTTCCATCGCCTTTTCTCCACCTCCGGCTTCGGTTTCGTCGAGAAGTTGGTCAATGACGCTGAGCTGTTCGAGCATGTCGGCACGGTTCTTTTGGAAGGAATCCGAAGACGTGTCGAGCGTCGAGGCGAGCGGCGGCGCGAGCAGAACGTGCTTCATGAGCAAAGCCTAGTTACGTGTTGACGGCGAAAACCTGGGCTCGCGAAAGGTCGAAGATCGGCGACGCTGGCGTCGATACGAGTTCCTTTGCGACTGTGTTGCTTCGTCTCGGTGAGGAGAAGTTCGACAGGTATGGTGGTGTCAATGCGCATCGCCCTTGGTTCAGATCACGCCGGTTACGACCTCAAGACTCTTCTGAAGACCACGCTTATTGGCTGGGGCTACGACGTGCTCGATCTCGGGACCGACAATGCCAGCGATCCCGTGGATTACCCCGACTTCGGTGCGGAGGTGGGACGCGCCGTCGTCTCGGGCGACGCCGAACTGGGCGTTGCCTGTTGTGGCTCGGGCATCGGCGTCGCGATCGCCGCCAACAAAGTGCCGGGCGTTCGAGCGGCGGTCGTGCACGACGTCACCTCCGGTCACTTGGCCCGCGAACACAATCACGCCAACGTGCTCTGCCTGGGTGAGCGACTCGTGGGAACGGTCGTCGCCGTAGAGACTCTGGAGGCATGGCTCAGGGCCACGCCGCAGCCCCGACACGAAGGTCGAATCGAAAAACTACGCGAACTCGACTACGAGTTAGCGCGTGAGGAGAAGTAGTTACGTGGGATCATCACCCTTAGACGGCTGGATCGCCAACGACGAGGAGGTTACGTCGCTCTTGTCAGCGGAGTGGGACCGCCAGACCACCACCGTGCAACTCATCGCGAGCGAGAACTTCGCGTCGCCTTCGGTGTTGGCGGCGGCCGGATCGATTCTGACCAATAAGTACTCCGAGGGTTATCCCGGTCGGCGCTACTACGGCGGCAATTACGTCGTCGACGAAGTCGAGGACCTGGCGCGACGACGACTCACCGCACTCTTCGGCGCCGATCACGCGAACGTCCAGTCCCACAGTGGCGCCAACGCCAACGTGGCGGTGTACGAGGCGCTGCTTGACGCTGGTGACACGATTCTCGCGATGCGGCTCGACCAAGGCGGCCACCTGACGCACGGTTCGCCGGCGTCCATCACCTCCAAGTTTTGGAAGTTCGTCTCCTACGGCGTGACGCCACGATCGGACGACCCGGACTCGCCTGGCGAACTGATCGACTTCGACAACGTCCGCGAGTTGGCCCTGCAACATCGACCCAAACTCATCGTTGCCGGCGCGACGGCCTACTCCCGACGGATCGACCCGGCGCCCTTTCGAGAGATTGCCGACGAGGTGGGCGCGATGTTGATGTTCGACTCCGCGCACGTCGCGGGCCTCATCGCAGGTGGCTCGCACCCCAATCCCGTGCCGTACGCGGACGTCGTGACGTTCACGACGCACAAGACGCTGCGCGGTCCGCGCGGGGGCGCCATCGTGTGTCGAGAAGAACACGCGAAGAAGATCGACTCGGCGGTCTTTCCGGGCCAGCAGGGCGGTCCCCTCGAGCACGTCATCGCCGCGAAAGCGGTCGCCTTCAAGGAAGCGAGCCAACCGAGTTTCTCCGTGTACACCGAGCAGATCGTCGCGAACGCCAAAGCCTTCGCTCAGGCGCTCGCGAACGAAGGCTTTCGCATCGTGTCGGGAGGCACGGAGAATCACATGGTGCTGTTGGACTTACAAGAGTTTGACGTCGAGCTCACGGGCAAGGTCGCCCAAGAGGTCCTCGACCGCGCTGGTATCACCACCAACCGCAACACGATCCCGGACGATCCGCGCAGCCCCTTCGTCACGTCGGGACTTCGTGTTGGTACGGCAGCGGAGACGACCGCCGGTATGAAGGAGAAGGAGTTCGAGACCATCGCGACGTTGATGTCTCGAGCACTTCGCAAGCGCGACGATGAGGACGCCCTCGTTGAAGTACGCAACGACATCGCGGCTCTGTGCGCCACCTTCAACCCGTACGCGAACTTTACGAAGTAGTTCATGGGCAATATTGCCGCGTACCTCGCCGTCATTGCGGTGGGGGCCGTCGTCACTCTGATCGCCAACAGGCCCGCGCGCGCGATCTCACTGCGCGTTGGTTACGTTGCCCTGCCCGACGAACGCAAGGTCCACAGCAAGGAGACCCCGTACGGTGGTGGCGGCGCGATGCTGGTGGGCTTTTGCATCGCGCTTCTCTTCGCTTTTCTGATCCCGTCGCTACGCAGCGTCATCACGTCGTCGCACGAGATGCTCGGCGTGTTGCTCGCGACCGGCGTCATCTTCGTCGTCGGCGTCCTCGACGACTTTCGTGAGATGAGCGCGCCCGCGAAAGTGGCCGGACAGTTCCTCGCCGCGTCGATCCTTTACTTCAGTGGTGCCACGATGTACCAACTTAAACTCCCTTTTGCAGGTTTCGTCGTCTTGGGTCCGTCGATCCTTCCGGTGATCACGGCAGTATGGGTCTTCGCGTTGTCGAACGCCGTCAACCTCATTGACGGACTCGACGGACTGGCGGCTGGCATCGTGGGCATCGCGTCGGGGACGCTGTGCCTCTACGGACTTCGACTCGAGCGACTCGGTCTCTTGCCCGTCACGAACGTCGGTCCACTGATCGCCGCGTTGACGTGTGGCATCTGCATCGGATTCCTTCGCGACAACTTTCATCCCGCGAAACTCTTCATGGGCGACGCCGGCGCGTTGATGCTCGGGCTGTTGATGAGCGCCTCGACGATGGTGATCGGCGGCAGGACCCCGCCGGCCAGTGGCGTGACGTTCTTCTTCTTCGCCCCTCTCTTGATCCCGGTCTTCATTCTGGGTGTGCCACTCGTTGACGCGGTGTGGGCTTTTGTGCGGCGAACTGCGTCGGGCCAGGGCTTTCACACACCCGACAAGAACCACATCCACCACCGCCTGATGCGCCTCGGCCATGGCCATCGCCGCACCGTCATCATTCTCTGGGCCTGGACGGCGCTCCTCTGCGGGTTTGTCTTGTTGCCACTCTTTGACACCCGCGCCAACGTCTTCATCCCACTCGGGGTGGCCGTCCTCGTCATCGCACTCTTCACGTGGTTCAGCCCCTTGCGCTGGCGACTTCGACGCCGTCGCGAAGAGGCCGACGTCACCGACGAAGTCGTCTCCCCGTGAGTTCGCCTGGTGGCGACCGACCCTCGGGCGACTCGGACCAGGAAAAATCGACGATCAAGAACTTGCCGGGCCTCGCGGCGTTCGCGACCATGGGCACGATGATCGCCAGCTGCGTCGCCGTCGGAGTCGTGTTGGGTCTCTGGCTCGACCGGGTCTGGGGGAGCGCTCCTTGGGGTCTTCTAATGGGGATAGTGTTAGGAACGGTCGCGGCCGTGGCGAGTGTAATGAAACTCGTTCGACGCTTCCTCTAAAATTGACCGTCCGTGCTAGAAAACCTGCCCGCAAATACCCTCCCACGTCTCCTGCGCCGAACCACCCTGTCGGCGATCGCCGTCGGCGTCGTGGGCTTCCTGGTCGCTATTTTCGTCGCCCCGCCACTCGCCGCGTTAGGGGTCGCGCTCGGCGTCGGTCTCGCGATTCTCAACCTTCGATTCCTTGACGCCCAAGCTGCCCACGTAGAACTTCGTGGCGAGCAGAGTACGAAGGCCGTCCGCCGTCAAATCGGCGGAAAGACCACGCTGCGCCTCGCGGGCGTGACGGTCCTGGTAATTGGTGCCGTCTTTCTCAACGCTCCTCTGGGAATCGGTATTGTGTCAGGGCTTGTTCTTTATCAAATCGTCTTCGTCATGAACGTGCTGCGAGTCATGGCGAACCAGGGAGGCATGTAGTGGGACTGCTGATGGCGTCGGGGAGTATCGTTGTTGGCGTGCACCCCGAGGCGCACGTCCTCGGTCTCACGATCGACACCGATATCGTCACCTCGACGCTCCTGGCCGCCGCGATTCTCCTCTACATGGGCTTTCGCGTTCGCGCCAAGGTCACCGACGGCGTGCCCGGGAAACTGCAGCTCATGTGGGAACTCCTCGTAGAGCAGGTGAACGACCTGGCCGACTCCGCGATCGGACCGAAGGGCCGTCGATTCGTCCCGATCGGGGTCACCCTCTTTCTCTTCATCCTGATTTGCAACTGGATTGGTTTCATCCCCTCCGCACTGCACCCAGGTTCGTCGGCCGAGATCCTTCCCGCCCCGACGAGCGACGTGAACCTTCCCCTCGCGATGGCGCTCTTCGTGATTGCCTGGGTCCACATCGAGTCCTTCCGCGCCCGAGGAATTCGTGGCTATTTCCGGCACTACAAAGAGCCCTACCTGGCGCTCACGCCGATCAACGTCATCGAAGAGATCACGAAGCCCATCACCTTGACCTTCCGTCTCTTTGGCAACCTGTTCTCCGGTGGGCTCATGATCGCGGTCATGGTCTCGCTGCTGCCGATCTTCGTCTCACCACTCGGCGAACTCGTGTGGAAGCCCTTCGACCTCTTCATCGGTCTCATCCAGGCGTACATCTTTATGTTGTTGACGGTTCTGTACTTCGCGTTCGCTACGAGCCACGAAGAACACGAACCGGTATTAGAGCCCTCGCATTAACAAACCCAGGAGGAAATGATTCATGGCAAATACAGACACTGTCGCTAGTGCGGTACGCATCGCCGGTGCCCTCGTCGGTGGCGGACTCGCCCTCGGTGGCGGCGCTATCGGTGCGGCGATCGGTGACGGTTTGGCCGGTAGCCAGACCATCGCCGCAATCGCGCGTCAGCCCGAGATCGAAAACAAGGCACGTCAGTACTTCTTCTTGACGGTGGGCCTGGTGGAGGCGATGTACTTCATCAACCTGCTGTTCATGGTCGTCTTCGTTTACGTCTTCGAGAAGCACTAATTCGATCGTGACGCTCCAATTCGGGAGCGTCACGAGTGTTGAACATTTAGAAAGAAGGTCTCACGAGATGGTTGCGACGTCAATCTTCCTGCTACCCAACGGCACGTTCGTCGTCGAACTGCTAGTCGTAGCGGTCATATTGTTCCTCATGACGAAGTACATCTTGCCGCCCCTGAATCGAGCGATGGAGGGTCGTCAAGAGAAGATTCGTAGCGCCCTCGCGGCCGCTGACGCCGCACGTGCCGAAGCGGCGGCCGCCGACGACGAGCGCGCGAAGGTGCTCGCCGAAGCTCGCGAGCAGGCTCGCGTCATCGTCGCGGGCGCGCAAGAGACCTCGGACCGGCTGAAGGCCGAGGCCGGCGGGCGCGCGCAAGTTGAGTACGACCGCATCGTCGCCACGGCCCAGAGTGAGGTTGTCGCCGCTCGCCAACACGCCGTCGACGAAGCGTCGGCGCGCATTGGCGAGATCGTCTTTGATCTCGTCTCCAAGATCGTCGGACGCGAAGTCGACCAGAGCACGCACGACGACCTCGTGCGCGAAGCCGTCGCCGCACTCAACGCCGAAGCCACCAAGGGATCGAACCACTAGTTATGCTGCCCAAGCTCGAAGGATTCGCCGCCGCCCTCCTGGGCCGACTGGACACGACGGTGCTCGCCACGGTCGTGAGCGACCTCGACGCGCTTGAAACGACGGTCCAGACGCGCGGCGACCTCAGTGCCGTGTTGACCGACACGTCGATCTCGAACGTCGCGCGCGGCCAGGGCCTTCGCGACCTTTTGACCGGCAAAGTGAGTGCCGACGCCCTACGACTCAGTGTCTACGCCGCGGAGTCAGTACCGGCCCAAGAAGTGCCGCGCTCCGTCGATGAGTTGGCGCACGTCGCGCGCACGCTCCAAGAGAGCGGCACGTTTCACCACGCGGGACTCGGACTCCTCGACGCCCGTCGTCGAGTCGCTGGCTTCGCCGACGCGCTGCTGGACGAGACGGACACGGAGAGTTTCTCTTCCATCGAGGACGATCTCTTTCGTTGGGCTCGCACCATCGAAGGTAACGACGACTTGCGCCACCTCCTGCTCGACCGCGACGCACCTATCGAGGCCCGACTCGGTCTCACTGACCAACTTCTCGAGGGCAAGGTCAATCCCGTGTCGCTCGCGCTCGCGCGATTCACCGTTCTCGGCGGGCGACCACGCGACGTCGTGGGCACGTTGGACTTTCTCGTGAACTACGTCGCGCAAGCGCGTGATTGGCGCGTCGCGCGCGTGCACACCGCACGTGCACTCAACGCCGAAAGTCAGAACGAACTCGTCGGCTCACTGAGCGCGCTCACCGGCAAGAGCGTCGAACTCCAGGTCGCGGAAGAGCCCGACTTGCTGGGCGGCGTCCTCGTCGAGATCGGCGACCTGCGCCTCGACGCCACCACCCGCGGTCGGCTGGGCGCGCTGCGCGACGCCGTTGCCTCGGGTCGAATCCTCGAATCCGTTGTAAATCGAAATGACTAAGAAAAGGAATGCTTGATGACTGAGCTCACTATTAGTGCTAGCGAGATCACTGAGGCACTGCGTAAGCACGTGACCGAATTCAACCCGGCCGTCGAGGCCGAGCAAGTCGGTCGCGTCGTCGAGGTCGGTGACGGTATCGCGCGCGTGTCGGGACTGCCGTCGGCCAAAGTGAACGAACTCCTCGAGTTCGAAGACGGCACGGTCGGACTCGCGATGAACCTCGACGAGGAGACCATCGGCGCCGTCGTGCTCGGCTCGGTCGACAAGATCGAAGAAGAGCAGGTCGTGCGCTCGACGGGTCGTATCCTTTCGATGCCCGTGGGTGACGCCCTTCTCGGACGCGTGGTGAACGCGTTGGGCGAGCCCATCGACGGCAAGGGACCTCTCGTCAACCCCAAGCACCGTCGCATGGAGATCCAGGCGCCGGGCATCACGGGCCGTCAGCCCGTGAGTGAACCGCTGCAGACCGGCATCAAGGCCATCGACGCGATGACACCCATCGGCCGTGGACAGCGCGAGCTCATCATCGGTGACCGCAAGACCGGCAAGACGACGGTCGCGATCGACACGATCTTGAACCAGAAGGGCCAAGGAGTGAAGTGCATCTACGTCGCCATTGGTCAGAAGAACTCGTCGGTCGCCCAGACCGTGAAGACCCTCGAGGACTTTGGCGCGTTTGAGTACACCGTCGTCGTCGTCGCGGGGGCCGGCGACCCGGCACCCTTCAAGTTCCTCGCTCCCTACGCCGGCTGCGCCATTGGCCAAGAGTGGATGGAAGGGGGCGAGCACGCGCTCGTCGTCTACGACGACCTGTCGAAGCAGGCCGAGGCGTATCGACAGATTTCCTTGCTGCTGCGTCGTCCACCGGGTCGTGAGGCCTACCCCGGCGACGTGTTCTACCTCCACAGCCGTCTCCTCGAGCGCGCCGCGAAGCTGAGCGACGAACTCGGCGGCGGATCGCTGACGGCCCTACCGATCATCGAGACCAAGGCGGGCGACATCTCGGCCTACATTCCGACGAACGTCATCTCGATCACCGACGGCCAGGTCTTCTTGCAGTCCGACCTGTTCTACTCCGGCGTGCGCCCCGCGATCGACGTAGGTAACTCGGTGTCGCGCGTGGGTGGCGCGGCGCAGATCAAGGCTATGAGGACGGTTGGCGGCACGCTCAAGATCGACCTCGCGCAGTTCCGCGACCTCGAGTCCTTCGCGACCTTCGGTTCGGAACTCGACAAGTCGTCCCAGCAACAGCTCGACCGTGGCTACCGTTTGACCGAACTGCTGAAGCAGGGTCTGAACGCGCCGGTCCCCGTCGAAGAGCAAGTCGTCGTCATCTACGCGGGCACCCGAGGATGGCTCGACACGATTCCCGTCTCCGACGTCATTCGTTTCGAAGCGGAGTTCCTGACCGACCTTCGCGCGAAGCACGCTGACCTGCTCGCGCAGATCCGTGACACCAAGACGTTGAGCGACACGGACACCCTCGACGCCGCTTTGAAGTCGTTCCTCGGCAGCTTCGCCGTCAGCAACTAGAGAGCACCGAGAGAGAAAGGAGGGATCATGGCCGGTGGACAAGAACGAGTCCTACGTCGACGTATCAAGTCGGTGCAGTCAACACGCAAGATTACGAAGGCAATGGAGCTCATCGCGGCCGCGCAGATCCCTCGGAGTTTGGCGCGCATCATCGCCAATCGTCCGTACCGTCTCGGTATGCAGCGCATCGTCCTCGAAGCGGCCCTCGGCGACCCCGCGGGCGCGGCCAAGCTGTTGGCGCTGCCTGAAAAGGTGGACGTTGCTGTCGTGCTCGTCATCACGGGCGACCGTGGACTGTCGGGACCCTACAACAACGCGACCCTTCGCGCCGGCGAGCGCCTCGTCACGAAATTGCAGCGCGAGGGCACGCAGGTTCGACTGTTCTGCGTGGGGAAGAAGGCCGCCGCCTACTTCCGCTTTCGCGGCCTCGAGGTCGAAGAGAGTTTCGTCGGCTTCGTCGACCGTCCGACCTTCGCCGACGTGCAACTCGTCGCCAGTCACCTCGCGAAGCCCTACCTCGACGGTGAGGCCCAGCAGATCCTCATGGTCTCCATGCGCTATCTCTCGGCTGGATCGCAGGCCGTCGACGTGCAGCAACTGCTGCCCCTCGTCGTGCCGGAACTTCCCGCCGACGACAAGCCGGCGGCCCTGAAGGGCTACACCGAGTTCGAGCCGGAAGTCGAGAAGTTGCTCTTCTTCTTGGCGCCTCGGGCGCTCGAGAGTGAGATCTACTCGGCACTTCTTGAGGGTGCCGCCTCATTTCACACCAGTCAGCAGCGCGCCATGGCCGCCGCGACGGATAACGCCGACGAGCTCGGCCAGACGCTGACGCGCGTGATGAACCGAGCCCGTCAGGACTCGATTACGACAGAGATTATGGAAATCGTGGGCGGCGCCGAAGCGCTCCGCTCGGGAAAGTGAGAATCAAATGACCGTGGCTCCCGAAAAGACCAAGCTCGAAACAGGTCGCGTCGTCGCGATCGCCGGACCCGTCGTGGACGTGGAGTTCCCGCCCCACGCGCTGCCCGAGATCAACCACGCCGTGGAGATGGACATCGAACTCGAGGGTCAGACCATTACCGTCGTCGGTGAGGTCGCGCAGCAGATCGGCGAAGGTCGCGTGCGCTGCGTGTGCATGAAGCCCACCGACGGCCTCGTTCGCGGTGCCCTGGTGCGCCAGAGTGGACGAGGCATCTCGGTGCCCGTCGGTGACGCAGTGCTCGGTCACGTCTTCAACGTCATTGGTGAGTCGCTCGACACCGACGACATCGGTGCCGTCGAGGACCACTGGGAGATCCACCGCGACGCGCCCGCCTTCGACCAGCTCGAACCGCGCGCAACGATGTTCGAAACCGGCATCAAGGTCGTCGACCTCCTCGCCCCGTACGTCCAGGGTGGCAAGATTGGACTCTTCGGTGGAGCGGGTGTTGGCAAGACGGTGTTGATCATGGAGATGATCCGACGCGTCGCTGAACAGCATGACGGCGTGTCGGTTTTCGCCGGCGTCGGTGAACGTACGCGCGAGGGCACTGACCTTCTGATCGAGATGCGTGAGTCCGGCGTCATCGAAAAGACGGCGCTCGTCTACGGTCAGATGGACGAACCACCGGGCGTACGCCTTCGCGTCGCGCTCGCGGCCCTCACCATGGCCGAGTACTTCCGTGACGTGAAGAACCAGGACGTGTTGTTGTTCATCGACAACATCTTCCGATTCGTGCAGGCCGGTTCCGAGGTCTCGACGTTGCTCGGGCGCATGCCATCTGCGGTGGGCTACCAGCCGACGCTCGCCGACGAGATGGGCGAGTTGCAAGAGCGCATCACCTCGACGAGGGGTCACTCGATTACGTCGCTGCAGGCCGTCTACGTCCCCGCGGACGACTACACCGACCCGGCGCCGTTCACGACCTTCACCCACCTCGACGCGACGACGGAGTTGAGTCGACAGATCGCGGCGCTCGGTATCTACCCCGCCGTCGACCCACTCACCTCGACGTCGAACATCTTGGCGCCCGAGATCGTGGGGGACCGTCACTACGCCGTTGCCCGTCAGGTGCAGCAGATCCTTCAGCGCAACAAGGAGCTCCAGGACATTATTGCGATCCTCGGTCTCGACGAACTGTCTGAAGAGGACCGCATCATGGTCACGCGCGCGCGCAAGATCCAGCGCTTCCTCTCTCAGCCGATGTTCGTCTCCAAGGTCTTCACTGGCATCGAAGGCATCAACGTCCCGGTGCAAGAGACCATCGAGTCCTTCGAGCACCTCGTGAAGGGCGACCTCGACCACTTCCCCGAGCAGGCGTTCCTCAACGTCGGTGGCGCGTCGGACGTCGAGGCGAAGGCCGCGGAGATGGCTAAGAACTAATGGCGACGCTCACCGTCGAGATCGTGTCGCCCGAGAAGGCTCTGTGGGCTGGACAGGCGAACGCACTCATCGCGCGCTCGTCAGAAGGTAATTTCACGATCCTGCCTCAACACACGCAGACCGTGGGTGACATCGTCTCGAGCATCGTCCGGGTCGAGACCACGGAAGGCGAGATTGCCTTCGCCGTGCACACCGGTTACTTCCAAGTGGGACCGGGACTCGCGGAGGGCGAAACGCTCGCGACGGTGCTGGCCGGCGTCGCGGAACGAACGACCGAGATCGACGTCGCGCGTGCCCAGGCAGCCAAGGAAGTTGCAGAGTCGCAACTCGCCGGTGCGTCAAAGGGTGATCAAGAAGACAGTGTGGCGTACCTCATCGCGCTCGCGGCCCTTGAACGGGCCGAACTGCGCCTTCGCGCAGCCGCTTCGTAGCGCTAGCGACCCGACACGTAGTCGAGTAGGTCCTTCTTGTCATTCTCGAGTTCTTCGAGGCGAGCCTTCACGACGTCACCAATGGAGATGAGCCCGACCAGGGTCGCGTTCTCAACGACGGGGACGTGACGGATACGACGTTCCGTCATCATCGTCATCAACTCATTGAGGAGTGTCGCCTCGGTGCAGACGACGACGTCCTTCGTCATCAGGTCCTCGATCTTCTCGTCCAGGGCGCTGGCGCCACTCGTCGCCAGGGCTCGCACGGCGTCACGCTCGGAGAAAATGCCGACCAACGGGGGCTTCGCACCCGTCACGACGAGTGCACCGATCCGGCGCTCTTTCAGGAGTGCCAGCGCGTCGCGAACTGATCGTTCCTTCGAGATAGTTGCGACGTCGCGGCCCTTGGACGCTAAAAGCTTCGAGACTCGCATCTTGTACCCCCAGTAATCGACGCCGAAGCGTTGAAGCCTTTCGGCCTCTACTTTCGAGGCTACGACCGTGACCCGCGCATAGCAACAGGCGAGAGGAAGCGAAGAAATCCCTCAGTTTCGCTAGAGTCCAGCGGAATTGAAC
>DASZHK010000061.1:0-6734 GCA_035937905.1 Acidimicrobiales bacterium | reverse complement strand
CAGTGAGTCCCGCTGAGAACAGTGGCATCAGGAGTCCACGATTCATCGCCCTCTCTCTTGTCGTCATCGTGCTGTTAATCGCTGGTGCCACGACGGCCGTCTTGGTGACCGGTTCAGCCAAGCCCAAGGTCGGACCCGAGGGCGTCGTCGTGTTGAACGTACCGAACCTGGCCCCGGCGAGTACGACGCGGACGGGCAGTCCCGTTGACGGCATCACCTGTCGCCCACTCGCGAAAGAGACGGTCAAGTACCACGTCCACATTCACGTAGCCGTCTTCGTCAACGGAAGACAGATGCGTTTGCCGGCGGGCATCGGCATTACGAAGCCCTTTGTCGTTCAGCATTACTCGTCAGGCCCCTTCGATGACGTGGGGCTCTACGACTGCCTCTACTGGCTCCATACCCACGTCGCTGACGGCATCGTCCACGTCGAGGCGCCCGCGAAGCAGAGCTTCACCCTCGGACAGTTCTTCGACGTCTGGGGACAGCCACTCGGCCCTAACCGAGTCGGGCCCGCCAAGGGAAAAGTCGTTGTCTACGAAAACGGAAAGCAACTAACTGGCAATCCTCGACAGACGCCATTAATCCCGCACGGCGACATCCAAATCGATGTTGGATCTCCTGTCATGTCGTTCCAACCGTTCACCTTCAAGGTGTCGGGCGCGTGCGGCCAAGGCACGTTGAGTTGTTCGACGACAACGACGACGAAGTAAATGGACGCCCGCGGGTCGTGCGAAAGAGATCGGGCCTGAATACTTTGCGGCTCGTAGGCTCCTCCTTGAAATGGTGATTACTCTGACGCTGCACTAATTTGCGACTCGAGTAGCAAGGAGCGGACATGAAAGTAGTCATTACGGGTGCCCACGGCAAGGTCGGCCGCGCGGCCACCCAGGCACTTGTCGACGCGGGCCACAAGGTCACCGCCACTGATTTGACGCGGCCCGTGTTCGAGCGACAACCCAAAGGCACTCCTCGCTACCAGATGGCGGACCTCACTGACGCAGGTGAAGCGTTTGCCGTCATCCGCGGCGCTGACGCGGTCGTTCACTGCGCCGCTATCCCCGAACCAAGTGGTAACCCGCCACAAGTAGTCTTTCGCACCAACTTGATGGCGACGTTCAACGTGCTCGAAGCGGCCGTTCGTTTTGGCGTGCAGCGTTTCGTGAACATATCGAGCGAGACGGTTCCCGGATTCTTCTTTCCTGAACGCGCGTTCCTTCCGCAGTACGCACCCGTCGACGAGCTTCATCCCGTGCACCCGCAGGATCCCTACGCCCTTTCGAAATTCTTTGGTGAGCAGCTGATGGACGCCGCCGTCGAGCGCTCCGACATACGGTGTATCTCGTTGCGTCCGAGCTGGGTACAGAACGAAGACAACTACGAGCAAAATCTCGGACCACAAGTTCGTGACGCAGCAGAACTCAGCCCCAACCTTTGGAGTTACATCGACGTCTACGACCTCGCCGACGCGATCGTGTTGGCGACGGCGTCAGATCTGCCTGGACACGAAGTTTTCTACATTGCTTCGCCGGACAACGTGGGGAGCCGGAACTTCGCCGAGATACTCCACCAGTACTACGGGGACAAAATTGAGTTGCGTCCGACGTCGCGTCCGGACGCGTCGGGTATCTCGAGTGAGAAGGCGCAGCGAATGCTCGGATGGACGCCGACGCGGTCATGGAAGGACTACTTGAATAGCGACGGAAGAGCGCTGTCGCGGTAGCTACCGTCAGTACTTACGCTGGCGGCGGTGAATTGGAAGGTTCGACAAGTTTGAAGTACACGAGGACGACGGGCAACGCATCGGTGACGTCGACTCCCTCGTTACTCCAGAATCTCCGGTGACCTTCTCGCCACGTTTCGAGCGAAGTATCGCCCTCACCTTCGGCTTCGGCAAATGACCAAGGGACGTTTGCGAACGTTGATGCGACCACGTCGGTGACTTCAACTGTTGCGACCATCACCAGGTCGTCATCGACAAGAGCCAGTCGCTCGCCGATGAACTCCATCTCGTTCTCTTCGTACTCGTCAGCGGTACCGGCGGTTGCGCGCTTCTTTCCTTCAAGGACCAGTCCATTCAGCCATTTGCGCATCGTTCCCGGGGTTCCGAGTTCGAGTGTGCGAAGTCCATTCACGACAGGAAATTTCATCTATTGATTGTCGCACCGCCAGATGGTTCAGCCCGCCATCGCTTCTCGAATGGTTGGAGGAGTCAGAAACTTTACGATTCGATCATTTCGCTGGGCTCACCAAGTCCTTCCGACGAACTGTTTCACCTAGCGCCCTGACTTCACCTTCGGAGCATCGACGCCAGCACGTCGACCCTGTCAACCAGAACGTGGGGCTCGGCGAAATGAGGCAGTTATACTTGTATATCTATTATGCCTGAGCAAATACTTCCACCGCTTGCGACGCCAATAGGTGAGTTGAGCCGGAGGCGTCGCGTCGGAATTCTTTTCATCTGTTCGATGAGCCTCTTGATCGTCGGTCTCGACGTCACCATCGTGAACGTGGCTCTTCCCTCGATCGGAAGAGCATTTGACGCACCCCTCTCGGGCCTGCAGTGGACCATCGACGCGTACACGCTGGTGCTGGCGAGCTTGCTCATGATTTCCGGATCGACCGCGGATCGGTTTGGTCGCAGGCGAACCTTCGTGATCGGCCTCGTGACGTTCGCTCTCGGTTCATTGCTCTGTAGCGTGGCCCCGAACCTCGCGACACTCGTGGTGTTCCGGATGGTCCAAGCCGTGGGGGGCTCCATGTTGAACCCCGTCGCGATGTCGATCATCACGAACACCTTCACCGTCGCGCGCGAGCGCGCCCAGGCGATCGGTGTCTGGGCGGCGGTCGTCGGCGTGTCCATGGCACTCGGACCGGTCGTCGGAGGGTTCCTGGTGTCGTCGGTCGGTTGGCGGTCGATCTTCTGGGTCAACGTCCCCGTCGGATTCATCGCGGTCGTCTTGGCGTTGCGGTTTATCCCCGAATCCAAAGCCCCTGTCGCGCGAAAAGTAGACGTCCCTGGGCAGTTGCTCGTCATCGTGCTCCTTTCTTCTCTCACGTTCGGCATCATCGAGGCCCCGAATCGCGGTTGGTCGTCGGCGCCGATCGTCGGGGCCTTCGCGCTCGCCGCCGCGTCGCTTGTCGCGTTCCTCGTGTGGGAGCGGCGCGCGACCGAGCCGCTCGTCGACCTGCGATTCTTCCGATCCGTTCCGTTCGCGTCGGCCACTGTCATTGCCGTGCTGGCGTTCGCTGGCCTTGGCGGCTTCCTCTTCTTGAACACGATCTATCTCCAGGACGTTCGCGGACTCTCGGCGCTGCACGCGGGTATCGACACCCTGCCCATGGCGGCGATGGTGATGCTCTTGCCACCGGTGTCTGGACGAATACTCAGCCGTCGAGGAGGTCGGATCCCACTCGTCATCGCGGGCGTCGCGCTCGCCATCGCGTGTTTCATGTTGGTCGGGCTCAGCGCCACGACCCCGTTCTCGTGGCTCTTCTGCGCCTACGCCGTCTTCGGCATCGGCTTTGGCTTCGTGAACGCACCGATCACGAACGCCGCCGTCGCTGGTATGCCCCGTGCCCAGGCCGGGGTCGCCGCCGCTATCGCCTCGACGTCACGTCAGGTCGGCGCGACGATGGGCGTCGCCGTTGTGGGCTCGCTCGTTGCCTCGTCGCTGCACCCGGGAAGTCGCGCAGCGTTCGCGCTCGCGAGTCGCGCGGGATGGTGGGTACTCGCCGGATGCGGCACGGCGATCCTGGTCATCGGTCTTGTCGCCACGTCCGGCTGGGCCAAAGCGAGTGCCCGACGGACTGCAACACTGATTAATCCGGAGTACTTGGAAGGTGGAAACGAGTGAGTGCGCCGAGTGCAAGCAGAGATCACGCGGCGCGAGAAGCGTGGGACGCGATGGCGAACCTCGTCCTTGACAACGAGCGTCGCCGCGAGGTGAGTGAGAAGGTCGGCCTCAGTTTCGGTAGATTGCGAGCGCTACGTCGGATCGCCGAGCGACCGACGCCCATGGGCGAGTTGGCCGCGCTGCTGTGCGTGGACCCACCCAATCTCACCTCTTTGGTCGACGACCTTGAGGAACTGGGTTTGGTCGAACGCCGCGCACACCCGACGGACCGCCGGGTCAAGCTTGTGTCCGCTACGCGCAAGGGTGCAGCGCTGGCCCGCCAGGCCGACGAGATACTCGAACGGCCACCTCTTGGTCTAAGCCACCTTTCGGGTCCGGATCTCAAGACTCTCGTGCGCATTCTCGACGCGGTTCGCAAGGGCTAAGGATTGAGCTGCTCTAGAACTCATTGGTCGAGTCAAGAGTGAGAGCTTCCGGGCAAGATCTTCGCGCGATCGCATTGGCGTTCCAGCCGGCGGCGTGAGGGTCTCGGTGTACTTTCGAGAACAGAGTCAAGCGACTCGATCTCAGAGGAGGTGTTCGTGATATGGCGAACGACAGCGCAGTTGATCGCAACCTTGAAGGTATGGAGGAACTCGACTTCGTGGGATGGAATAACGCCGACTGGTCCGGTGTCTTCTCCCATTTCCATACGAAGGACGTGCTCGTGGACTGGCAAGGCCAGCCCACGACGCACGGCATCGATGATCACATCGAGGCCATGAAGTCGTACGTTGAACACAACGGTGGTGGTACGTCGCCTCGCGTCGCGTCGCATCCGATCAAATTCGGAGACGGGGAGTGGACGTGCGTCATCGGTGAGTTCGCCAACGGTGCGCGCATGGTGACGGTGGCGAAGTGGCGTGACGGCGCAATCGCAGAAGAGTACATCTGGGCGTAGCAGGACTCGCGCTGGTCTGGATCTGGGCCGCGTCAGGCCGACCCGCGAGGCAAGGACCGATTTGGCGCCGCGGCTCGGGCAGGTTCCACCAGCGTCTGTTGGAACCTCCGAACAGTCTCCAGGTAGTCCCTCGTCCATATCAAGAGCACCGCGTTGGTGGCGGAGCGACGACCCACCGCGTTGAGGTCGTCGGTCAAGGCGTCGATCAGACGGCGGTTGGAGCTGAGACTCTTCGGCATTGCGTCGGGGATTGACTCCTCTCCCACCAAACCGGCGCCCAATTGTTCGTACCACGCCGTCAGGAGTGCCGCCTCGTAGAGGAGTTCGCTGCGCGCTTCACGTTGCTCTTCGTCAGTTCGACTCTCTCCTGCGTCCCAAAGGCCGGTCACTGCGTCAGCGCTTTGTCGCAGGTTCGCCACGCCCGTGACGAGCGCGGTGACTTCCGCGAGAGGGATCGGCTGGTTCCGCTCAGCGAGGTACGTACGAAAGGCGTCATCGAGACGAAGAGACGCGGCGGCCGCGTCGGTTCTCGCGGTCTCGAGAGACTTTGAAGCGTGGCTGCCCTTGGGGGGACGAGTGGTACCGTCCTTCACGGCGGCCTCGAGGTACGACGCGCTCTCAATGAAAGCCTTTTGCAACGCAGAGCCGAGCGCTGCGGCCGCGCCGCGCGGCCAGAAGAGCAGTCCGACGCCCACACTGACGGCGCAACCGATCGCTACGTCTTCGATTCGGTACAGTCCCACTTTCCAGCCAACGGGTTGGAGAAGATTGAACAGAATGACGAGGGTGAGGGTGAACCCCGCCTGTCCAGTCGCGAAGGAGATCGCGGTGGGGGCGAATCCCGCCACCAGGAGCGCAATCGGAAGGAGGAACCACAAAACGGTGACGTTCGTACCGACAACCGCCAATAACGCAGCGCCCACGATGAAGCCGACCGTGGTTCCAAGCAGCGAACGTAACGCACTTTGGCCCGTGCTGAACACGTTCGAGCGCAGTACCGAAAGGGTTCCGAGAATCACCCAGAACGAATGCTGGAGGCCAGTTTTCTCGGCGATGAGGACGGCAACCGCTAATCCAATGGCGCCTCGAACGCTGTTATGAAGCCACACGGAGTGCGGCTCGAAATGTGCTGCCGCACGTCGCCACGCCGACGCCGTACGACCCGCCGAGGCGCCCGGCACACGTCCAGCCACCGCGTCGAGCCAGCTCCGTCGATCGGCGGCAGCCGCGAGATTGATGTTGTCGCCGATCACCGACGCGGCGTAGCCCAATTCCTGCGCTCGAAAACTTGGCTCCAACGACGCCACGAGTTCGTCGATTCGCCCCGTCGTCGCTGCGACCTCTGAACCGGTTTCGTTGATGTCCTTCGGGGTCTCAATCGGGACATGGAGCGACGTTTCGCGTTCCATGTCCTTGAGTGACGATCGAAGGTCGCGAAGAGCATTCTCGAGAGCCGTTGGTGACGTGAAGGGTCGATCGAGCAGATCTGCTCCAACGTCCAACACGTCGGCCGAAGATCTGATCATGTGAAGGACCGGCTGCGATGCTGACGTCACGTCGACTGGCTGAAGTACTTCAATGAGTTGGGCGTCAACCCAGAGGAGCTCATCGACGAGTCGTACGACGGCGCGCGACGAGACACTCAGCCCCGTGGGCCGTGACGGGACGGCCAGAAAAACATGGTGGAGAGCGTCCACTGCGTCGTGAGCGGCATTGCTGACGTCATCACGCTCACCATCGACCGAGGACTCGTTGCTTCGCGTCGCCGAGACGTCCGATCGAAGCTTCTGGGCGATGGCGCGGCACGCTTTGGCCGCGGCGACACGGAGTGCGCTCTGACCTTTCGCGGGCCACAACAGCCAGACCGCGAAAAAGGCCACGACGGACGCGAGCCCCCATCCTTCAAGGCGTTGAGGGATGACGGAACGTGGTCCGGG
>DASZHK010000060.1:0-2923 GCA_035937905.1 Acidimicrobiales bacterium | reverse complement strand
CCGAGGGGGGCGATCAGGAGAAGGACTAACCAGTCCTCGAAGCGGTGAACCAACGCGTACCGTGACGCTCCTTCGACGATGAGCGCGATCGTGGTCAGCGTGACGAGCACCGGCCGCAGGACGCCGCGCGACACGGGCGTTACTGAGATGATTCGCACTTCACCCTCGCGTAGGAGGTCACGCCTGCCCATATCCATCCAGCGTAAGGAGTTTGCGTCGGCAAGAGGCGGAGGGGTAACGGCGCCGACGCTAGACGTTTCTCATTTGGTTCGCGGCCATGAGGAAATACGCGGTCATCTCTTCATACTGTTCATCACTCAGTTGGTCACGCACGCTGTTGAGCGCGCTCCCCATCGCCACGAGCCACGCGTCGCGAGCACTCTTCGTGATACGAAACGGCACGTGACGCATGCGCAAGCGCGGATGTCCCCGTTCATCCTGGTACGTTCTGGGGCCGCCCCAGTACTGGATGAAGAAGAGCTTCAGATGGCGTCTCGATTCCGCCAAATCTTCGGGATACATGGGGCGCAACGTCTCGTCGAGCTCGACCGCGTCGTAAAAGGCGTTCACCAATTGTTCGAAGAACGCTTCGCCGCCGACCTGTTCGAAGAGTGATTCTTCCACCTCGTCACGCTAATCGCGTCGCCTACAATGGTTATCCCGGTCTTTACGGGACACGCGGGTGTAGCTCAATGGTAGAGCTCCAGCCTTCCAAGCTGGATATGCGGGTTCGATCCCCGTCACCCGCTCCAAGTGTCGTTGACCCCAAACAGTGGACCAGGTCAACCTCATCACTCGAGTGGTCCCGGCGCTGAGTGAATCCCCGAACGATCGTGAGTACAGTCGGGAACGTGGATAGCTACGTAAAGGTGAAAGCCCTCAATGACGTCGACCAAGACGTCCACTACCGCGGCTCAGCCACTCCCAATACGACGTTGTGCGGCATGAGGACCGCTCCCCTCACGACAGAGGGTCCAGTCACCTGTTACCGCTGCCACCAGTTCGCCACCGGCGACCTGTAGCCGCTCAGAGTAACTCCCTCTGCAATTGGTGAACCCTTCCTCGTTGGTCGAAGCTTGTGACACACTCTCGAAGCGCGAGGCTGTTCGGGTCGCGCTCTTTGCCCAGGGACTTCGGGGACCTCGTCTCGCCGGTGGCGTGAAGGAATTGGTTCCACGTCTTCGTGGCGTCCAGCTCGACACCATTTCGGTTCTCGCGCGATCGCACGAACTCGTCGCGTACGCGCGCTATGGGGCAATACCGCGCAAGAAGATTGAAGCGGCCTACTGGGGACCCAAGGCCGAAACCTTCGAATACTGGTCCCACGCTGCGTGCGTGCTGCCCCTCGCGATGTGGCCCGCGTTCAGGGCGCAGCGTCGCTCGCGCGCCGAACGAGGTTTCCGGTGGCATCAGTTGGAAGACCAGCAACGAAGTTGCACTGACGTCATACAACGGCTTAAGAACGAAGGCCCTCTCACGTCGCGCGAACTTGGCGGAGCCAAGAAAGGGGGTATCTGGTGGGACTGGTCGGAAGTCAAGATCGCCGTCGAGTGGCTACTCGACGTTGGCACGGTGGTCTGTCGCGAACGGCGCGGATTCGAGCGCGTATACGACCTTGCCGAGCGAGCGATTCCGTCGGAACTCCGTGATCAGGAATTGGACGCTGCGACGTGTGCTCGACTTCTCGTGGAATCGGCAGTAGACGCAATGGGCGTCGCGACCGCCAAGGACATCGCCGCCTATCACGGGTTCGCGGTGAGATCAGTCCAGGCGGTCTTGTCGTCGACGAACATACGTCGCGTCAAAGTCGAGGGTTGGCGCGAGACCGCGTACCTTTCCGATCACGCCGAGGCGGGGCTGCAGGCAGGATTGCGTGGACGAAACGTCATGCTGTCGCCCTTCGATTCGCTGCTGTGGGACCGCGCACGACTGGAGCGACTCTTCAACGTGACGTACCGCCTCGAGGCGTACGTTCCTGCACCCAAGCGCGTCGTGGGCTACTTCGCGATGCCGGTGCTCTCGAATGAACGCATCATCGGGCTGGTCGATCCAAAGCGAAGCGGCACCACGCTGCACGCGCGTCACGTCGTTATTCATGAGCCAAGAGCGATCGACAAGATTTCGTCAGCTCTTCGAGACGCCGCGTCGTGGGTTGGGTGCGAAAAAGTTTCGATCGAGCGCGTGTCACCACCGCAACTCTCGAGCACACTGAAGAGTTCCTTGAAAGCCCTCTAACCACGCGACACGCGACACGCGACTCAAAGAGTTGCGACGCCGTGTCCAATCTCGAACGACAGACCTCGCCTACTGTGGGGCGGTGAAAAAGAAGTTGGCGCTCGTGCTCTTGTTGAAGCACCGCGAACCGGCGCTCTTGGTGACCGGTCAGACCATCTCGAACTTCGGTGACGGCGTGGCGCTCGTCGCGCTCACCCTCCTCGTCTACGACACCACTGGCAGTCTCACGAAACTCGCGTGGTTCGCCGCTGCACGAATGACTCCACTCGTGATCTTCCTGCTCATCGGTGGCGCCATCGTCGACCGATTCTCCAGAAGGACACTTCTCATCATTTCCGACGTGGCGCGCGCCGTTCTGACCGGCGTTCTCGTCGCCATGATCGCGACGGGGATCCTGCACTTCTGGGAACTCATGCTCTTCGGCGCGCTCTTCGGTTGCTTCGACGCCCTCTTCTTCCCCGCGATCTCGGCACTCACCCCCGAGATCGTGCCCGAGGATCTCTTGACAGCGATGAACTCCCTGCGACCACTGTCCAACAACTTGATGGGCGGAATGATCGGTCCGGCGGTCGGTGGCTTTCTCGCTGCGTACAGCACGAGCTGGGCCATGGGCGTCGACTGCGCAACCTTCGTCGTGAGCGCAACGGCGCTGGTGCTCATGAAACCCACACCGAAGCCAACGCGCAAC
>DASZHK010000059.1:0-13141 GCA_035937905.1 Acidimicrobiales bacterium | reverse complement strand
CTGGCCGTCGGCGAGTGCCGTGGCCGCGGACGTGTTCGAGGAGTACGCCGGGACGTTGATCCCACTCGCCGCGGGCTTGCCACCCCAGTAGTGCTTGTTGACCTTGTACTTGACGATCGTCGACGAGTAGCTACTCAAGGTGTAGGGACCCGTGCCCACGGTCTTCGTGACGATGGCCGTCGCCGGATTGGCGATCTTGGACCACACGTGCTGGGACACGATGAGGGCCGTGCCCGCGATGCTCGTGATGTTCAAGTACTGAGGCGTCGCGTAGTGCAAGATCACGGTGTACTTACCCTTGGTCGTCGCGTTACTCGACATCTTCGGTACGCCGTACACGTTGGCGGCGGGCACGCGGTTCAAGAGGTCGAACGTGAAGGCCACGTCGGCCGAGGTGAAGGCCTTGCCGTCGCTCCATTTGACTCCCTTACGGAGTTGGAACGTCAACGTCTTGCCCCCGTTGGACCACGCGTAGCTGGTCGCCAGCCACGGGTACTGCGTGTTGGCCTTCAACGTGTCGAACTCGAAGAGCGGCTCGTTCACGAGCGAGCGCACGCTCAACTGCTCCGCGAACGAGCTCGAGTCAAAGGGATTGAAATTATTCGTGAAGGTCACTCCGGTGTTTCCCTCTAGGGTCACCACCGAACTGGTTGCCCCTGAAGCCGCACCGACGGTGACGGCCACGATGCCGAGCGTCATGCACGACAGGGCGGTGAAAACTACTCCTGTTTTCCTAAACATACGTATCCTTTATATTGATAGTGTCCAGCCGGCTTTCGCCGACGTCTTTATGAACCGTGTGGGTCCGTATTGCACGACGCGAGGCCGGTTGGACCTTCGCGTTCTCGTGTGAGCTCGCGACCGACGAAGTCATCAGTCGTGAGCTCAACTAAGTGGTCGTCATCATGTCGTCGTAGGTTCCCCCTCTCGTCGGCGCTGCGGTAGCGCCATCTCGACCGCGGCTCGGGGCTCGCTCGCGTGCAACCAGCAGTGCGAGGTGTGGCCTTCACCGACAATGAAATCTGGGGGATCCTCGACGCGACAGACGTCCATCGCGGAGGGGCAACGAGGCGCGAAACGACAGCCCACGTCGGCAACCGCAAAAGTCGCGTGCTCGGACTTCGTCGGGTCCTGGCTCGTGGGATCGGAGGGGTCGGGCACCGAGGAGATGAGGAGTTGCGTGTAGGGGTGCGTGGGTTCATCCACGAGGGCGGTGCCGTGGGACCGCTCGACGATCTGGCCCGCGTACATCACGATCGTCTCGTCAGCGATGTAGCGAGCCGACGCGATGTCGTGCGTGATGTACAAGATGGCGAGGCGTTCGTTGTCGCACAGCCCTCGAAGGAGGTTCAAGATGCCGAGACGCACCGAAACGTCGAGCATGGAGATGGGCTCGTCGGCGAGAAGGACGTCGGGCTTCACGCACAGAGCCCGGGCGATCGACACTCGCTGGAGTTGGCCACCCGAGAGTTCGTGCGCGTAGCGGTCCATGAAGCGCTCGGGCGGTTCGAGCGAGACCCGAGCGAGCGCGGCCTTGGCCAGTTGCTCCACCTCGCTCTTGTCCGCGCCGTGAATCAGCAACGGACGCTCGAGCGCGTGACGGATCCGGTGCACGGGGTTCACCGAGGCGTACGGGTCCTGGAGGACGAGCTGCACCGTCGCCGCGTAGTCGAGCGTCCTCTTCGAGCGCACGGGAATCGCCGTTCCCTCGAGGACTAGTTCACCCGACGTGGGCGTGACGATCCGAGCCAGCATCCTTGCGAGCACCGACTTACCCGAGCCGCTCTCACCGACGACCGCCGTCACGCGACCCTCGAAGAGGTCGAGACTGACGTCGTCGACGGCGCGAACGACGCGCTTCGCGTTGAGGAATCGACCGGGCACGCGCGTCGTGAAGTGGCGTGTCAATCGACGCGCGCTCAGCACCGCCGGCGAAAGGGTCGGCTCGGTCATGACCGCCCCTTCTCCGACGCGGCGGCATTTCGAGCGGAGTTCGCCGATCGCGAGAGTTCGACGGGTACGGGGGCGGAGGAGTCGGGAGAGTGAAGCCAACACGCCACGCTGCGATCGGCGTTTTCAATTGACGTCAGCGCGGGCGCCTCGCGTTCGCAACGCGCCATCGCGAAGGGGCAGCGCAGGTAGAAGTTGCATCCCTTCGGCAAGTCCGAGAGGTCGGGGGGCGAGCCGGGAATACCCGTCAGTTCGCGACGCGGTCCGTGCAAGGGCGGGAACGAATTGAGAAGCCCCAACGTGTAGGGGTGTCGTGGCGCTTCGTAGAGTTCGCGCGCCCCCGCTCGCTCGACGATCTCGCCGGCGTACATCACGACGATCTCGTCGGCGAGTTCGACGAGCAGCGAGAGGTCGTGGGTGATGAAGATCATCGCGAAGCCGAAACGAGAACGCAGGTGGTGCAGCTCGCTGATGATCTCGCGCTGGGTGACGACGTCGAGCGCCGTCGTGGGTTCGTCCATGATGACGAGGTCGGGATCGAGCGCGAGTGCGAGCGCGATCATGATCCGCTGACGTTGGCCACCCGAGAGTTCATGCGGGAACCGGATGAGACGGTCCTCGTTGAGTCCGACCATCGCGAGCAGTTCCGCGGCGCGAGCGCGTCGCTGCACCTTCGACATTTCCGGTCGATGGGTCTTCAGGACCTCGTCGAACTCCCGCCCTACGCGAAGGACCGGATTCAGCGCGCTGAGGGCACTTTGCAGGACGATCGAGACGTGCGACCAACGAACCTTTCGTAGCTCCTTCTCACTCGCCGTGACGAGATTGACCGCCGTGGACAGTTTTTCGTCGTCCGGGTTCGCGACGTTGAGGATGACGTCGCCGCCACTGATCACTCCCGGCGCGCGCAACAGGCGCGTCATGGCGTAGACCAAGGTCGACTTTCCCGAACCGCTCTCGCCGGCGATACCAAGGACCTTGGAGCTTCGAAGGTGCAAGGTCACGTCGTTCACCGCGCGCACCATGTTGTCGCCCACCCCGTAGTCGACGCTGAAGTTGGTCACCTCGAGCACGAACTCGCTGCGTTCGTTGGCGGCCACCACCTCGCTGTCGTGATTCTCGAGGGGGTCCGATACTGCTTGGATGTCGAACGTGTCGGCGCTCATTGGCCCACCAACTTGGCCGGCGCGGTGGAGACGCGCGGTGTTCGAACGGGACGAATGACGGGCGTGAAGCCGAGGCGCACGCGACGAGGGAGACCCAACGTACGCCGCTGGCGCGCGGTCAGACCGGCGGCACGCAGACGGGGATTGATGAATTCGTCGATGCCAAAGTTCACGAGCGCGAGACCCGTGCCGACGAGGGCGATACAGATGCCCGGCGGGACGAACCAGTACCACTCGTTGGAGAGTGGGGCGTTGTTCGCCTGCGCCCAGTACAGCATCGTGCCCCAGTTCCATACGGCGGTGCTCGTGAGACCGATGTACGCGAGCGTCACGTAGGCGCCGATGGAGTAGAGCACGGTGAAGAGGAACGACGACGCGAGGACCGGAAGGAGGTTCGGCGCGATCTCGCTGAACATGATGCGGTGGCGCTTCTCTCCGATGATGCGCGCCGCCTCGACGAAGTCGCGATTGCGTAGTGACATGGTCTGGGCCCTGAGGACGCGTGCCCCCCAGGCCCACCCGGTAAGGCTGATGATGAGACCGATAACGAAGGAGTTCGAACGACTGCTCACGGGCAGGTAGCTGTCGATCACGATGAGAAGGGGCAAACCGGGAATGGCGAGGAACACGTTCGACAAGAGGGAGAGTCCGTCGTCGGAGAATCCGCCGAGGTACCCGGCGGCGACGCCCACCGTCACGGAGAGCACTGTCGCCACGAGTCCCGCGACCAGCGCCACGACCATCGTCGCGCGAGCTCCGACGAGCAGCTGCGAGAAGATGTCTTGACCGAGGCTCGTGGTGCCGAGCCAGTGGTGCGCTGAAGGCGTGAGGTTCGCCGCGAAATTCGTCGCGCTCGGATTGAACGGCGCCAGCCACGGTCCGATGACCGTCATGAGGATGAAGAACCCCACGATGCCGAGTCCCAAGAGGACCTTGGGTGATTTGGGCAGACGGAGGTTCTTCATACCGCGGCTTCAGTTCTCGTTCGCGGATCAAGTGCGAGGTACACGACGTCGGCGATGAGATTCGCGCACAGCACCGTGAGCGTGATGACCAAGAAGATCCCTTGAATGAGTGGGTAGTCCTCGTTGAGTACGGCCTGTAGAAGGAGGTCACCAACGCCGGGGTAGTTGAAGACCAGCTCCACCAACAGCGCACCAGAGACGACGAGACCGATCGCGAGCGAGAGGTTCGCGATGCTCGGCAGTACCGCGTTGCGCGCGGCGTGCATGATGACCTTTCGACGGGGAAGGCCTTTCGCCACGGCCATGAGGACGAAATCCTCACCGACCATCGTGATCATCATGTTGCGCATTCCGAGCATCCAACCTGCGACGGAGCTCAGCACGATGGAAATGACGGGCAGCTCGCCGTAGCGAATGACGTTGCCGACGAAGGCCCAGTTCCACCCCGGCGTGACGCTCTGGCTGTAGGCGCCGAGCACCGGGAACCAGTGAAGGTTGCTCGCGAAGACGAGGAGCATCACCGTGCCCAAGAAGAAGTAGGGGATTGCTTGGAAGAAGGTGGCGGTCGGGATGAGTGCGTCCAATCGCGAGCCACGGGTCCATCCGAGAAGTGCGCCCGCGAAGGTTCCGACGGCGAAACTGACGATGGTGGAGACGCCGATCAACCCAACCGTCCACGGCACGGACTCACGAAGGATGGCACCCACGGGCGCTCCGAGCGTGATCGACACGCCGAAATTTCCGTGAAACAACTGCGTGAGGTAGGTGAAGTATTGACCGACGAGACCTTGCTTGAAGCCGAGGCCGAACGAGAGTCGAATCGCGTTCATCTCAGCGGCGGTGACTTGGCCCGTCAGTTTTCCGATCATCGTCTGCACCGGGTTGCCGGGCATGAGTCTCGGCAAGAGGAAGTTCACCGTGATCGCGACCCACGCCGTGAGGGCGTACAGAGACAGTCGACGAACGATGATGCGCACGATCAGCCGCCGTCGCTTCGTAACGTGGATAGACCCGCGAGAGCGAGTCGCGCTTCGCTCTCATCGACGCAGCCGCAACTTCCGCGCACGACGAGCTCGGTTGGCAACACGATCGTCCGTTCGATGTCATGCGATGCGTCAAGCGTGGCCACCAGGGTGTCGACGGCGACCTCGCCGAGGAGACTGCCCGACTGACGAATAGTCGTCAACGACGGCTTGAAGTATCGCGTGAGGGTGATGTCATCAAATCCCGTGACGACGATGTCGTCAGGAACCTTGAGGCCCCTCGCGTTGAGCGCGTAGATCACGCCGACGGCCATTTGGTCGTTAGCGCAGGCGAACGCCTGCGGCAACGGTTCGGGCCGATTGAGCCGAGCTTGCATCACGGCCTCTCCGCCCGCCGACGTCCAGTCGCCGTCGAGGAGGTCAACGTCCTCCAGCGTGCCGCCACACTCGGTCATCGCCTTACGAAAGCCAACGACGCGCGCGACGCTGTCCGGGCTCGCGTCAGCGCCCGAAACGAAGCCCACGCGCGTGATGTCGTGCACTGTCGTGAGGTGTTCGACCAAGCTACGCATGGCCTGTTCGTTGTCGACCCGTACGGTGACCGCTGAAGGGGAGTCACCTTTTCCCGCGAGCAGGACGACCGGGATTCTCCGAGCGAGGTAGGCCACGTCGTCGTCGCCCAGCACCCGGTCCAAGAGGATCAAGCCGTCCACGGTGCCACTGAGATTGAGGAGGGAGTTCATTCCTGAAGGGTGACTGTCGTCGGCACTACTCAAGAGAAGTGAGTAGCCATGTTCGGCGGCGCGGGTTTCGGCGCCCCTAATCACGATGTCCGTGTAGAGCAGACTCGCTTCTTCGACGATGAGCACGTTGTTGTCGACCGTGGCACGCGTGAACACCAATCCCAAGATCCAGTGCTTGCCACTCGAGAGCCCTCGTGCCACCGCGTTGGGTACGAACTCCAACTCGTCCATCGCCGCCATCACTTTGGCTCGCGTCGAGGGGCGCACGGTAGAGAGAGAGTTGAGCGCTCGGCTCACCGTCGCAATGGAGACACCCGCAAGTTTCGCGACGTCATAAATCGTTGGTGGTGAATCGACCACCGGCCCCCCTAAATCTCCCCCACAACTCCGAATGTAACCGCTTACAGAGTTGTAACCGCTTACAATGTACACACCGATTCGTGTCGTGTCAAGTCGACTCGGCTGACTTTCCTACTCGCATGAAGTGCATGTTCCGACGTCAAGACAACCGTAACGTCCCTGATTCGCAGGTTTTTCTCACGAGCCACCTGGTTGACGGGAAGAAGGGCGGACCTAAAGTTTTTCTACGTCGCTGACGCCGCGGTATCGCGAGTACGACGAAAGTTGAAGTCGCGTGTCGAAGGTCGATCACGCCGTGGCCAGCTCCGAAAGTTGGAGCCCGTACTCTTCGTCAACGTCCTCGACCTCACGATTCGCGACACACGTGACGAAACTCTCGGAGTAACCGGCGGCGTCATTCTGCCCGAGTGGACCTATCGAGTCACTTCTAGTTCGTCGCTACCGACGGCGGAGCCAATCCTTCAACTCAGGTGAGCGCACTGCGAGTAATGAAGTGCCGTTACCCAGCGCACGCAATGATGGCTTTGGCCAACGCGATCGAGCTCTTCGCAAAGTTCTTGTGGTTCGTGGCAATGTACGTCTCGAGACCTTTCAGGCTGTTCGAACTTGCCTCATACTTCAAGATTGTGACGATCTCGTCGAGGATGGCCTTCGTCTTCGCGTTTGGTGCCTCGGAGTCCAACTTCTCATAAAACGGCAGGTACGCCTTCGCCCACTTCGAGTACGTCGCGGTGCTGATCTTCGTTGGCGGGGCGACGGGTTTGAACGTGAACATCGTTTTGCAGAATGGACTCGTACCTAAGGCAGAGCTGCTGGGCACCGACACGCCAAGTGAAACGACCAGCGTGGCCAAGACCACGCCACTCGCCAGTGCGGTTCTTGAAGTAGCGACCATACGTCTAGTTCTTGTGAACACCGTAAATCCTCCCTTTAGAAGAACGTCACGGCGACCACCTCCGCGAGGCTCATTTGAAAGGCGCCGTGCATCGTGCGCCAACACCGTCTGTTTAGCAGATTGATGCCCACGAAACCAGGAGGCTAGTGACCCGGTTCCCCGGCGACGAAAGTCGAGATTATTGGCCGGTTGAAGCGATGGTTTCGCCGCGCAGACAAAGGAATCGCCTATGAATCAGCGTCGCTCAACGGTCCGTGAGGAGACGGCACGAAGTGGAAACTTTGGAGGGATGCGATGGTTGCGGCGGTGCGTTCGCTTGGTACGTCAACGTCACTGAGCAGCTCCGTCACTGTCACGCGTCGACGGCGAAGTTGTGCCACCTTTGGTGTGGCCAAAAACGTACGTTGACACAGAAAAGTCGCTTGACAATCGTTTCGAGTCAAAAGATAATTTGCAGGCAGCGGCGGTGACCCACGCGGGGGAGACCGCCGATTAACGAAGGCACGAGGAGCGAGGGCACATCATGGAAAAAGAAGAGTCGCAGAACACCAAAGATCCAGTTGCAGAGCCTGACGATGATCACGAACTTGGGCACCCGGGCGGCGGCGTTGACGCCGTTGGAGGTAGAGACGTTGAACCATTTGACGTGGTGGGCGTAGAGGACCAGAGTGATGAGGACGACGCGGTTGGCGGTGGCGATGTTGGTGACGCTGAATCGATTGGTGGTGAGGATCCGGGTGACGTGAGCGACGCTGTTGGCGGCGCTGACATTCGTTACCTCGAGTCAATCGGCGGGGTTGACATCGACGATGAAGGCGATGCCAAACGGAATGGTGAGGGTATGAGAGGAGATCAGAACTAGTCAACGTCAATCGAAGGATTCAGTTTTTGCGACGTCAACGGACGTAGTCCGAAAGCATCGTCAAGGCGGTTGGTACACGTGAGAGTTCGCAAGTGCGACTCTCGTCACAAGGGCGGGTTGGACGACGCGGACAACGTGCCGATGATGAAAAGAGAGAGTGACACCATGAAAGAATTTTTGACTGACATTGAAACGTTGCGCAAGCGAGCGCGCGCGAATATGAAGAAGGGCCCTGTAACCGACGCCTACGGGGCCGACCTCGAGCGAGTCATCTTCGTACTCAACCAGGCGTTGGCCACTGAGCTCGTGTGCGTCCTTCGCTATAAGCGCCACTACTTCACCGCGCAAGGACTGAACGCACAGCCCGCCGCCGAAGAGTTCCTTCAACACGCGGGCGAGGAGTCCGATCACGCTGACTTGATCGCGGCTCGTATCACGCAGCTCGGCGGCGAACCCGACTTCAACCCCGAAACGTTGACGGGTCGAAGTCACTCCGAGTACGACTCCTCCAAAGAGCTGGAGAAAATGATCGAAGAAGATCTCGTGGCGGAGCGCGTCGCAATTGCCTCGTACACGGAGATCATTACCTGGTTGGGCGATGGCGACCCGACCACGCGACGGATGTTGGAGGAGATCCTTGCCGTGGAAGAAGAGCACGCTGAAGACATGCTCGACCTCCTCGACGGACTCAAATAGTCGATCCCCTTAGACCCATGGCTCGTCCGCGTTTCTCGTGACGACTCTGATGCTGCTCAGTCCTCGTCCAAAAAGTATCGCGAGCGCCGCTCCTTTTCCCGGGAGATGCCCACCCGCGTCGACTGTTCAACGTGCGGACGTTTGAGGTCGATCGGCGATCTCAAGAACTCGATTCTGCCACCGCTGACGCAACAGTCCGCCCCGTTGTCATTACCGGTGATACCCAGAGCGCGCGTCAGATTTCCGGGTCCGCGACAGATGAGAGAAGGGTCACCGGGGACGACGTCGTCGTCGTTCACCTCGTGAATCTCTGCCGCGCGAAGGAGGACGGCACTCGCGGATCCAGCGACCTGCGTGACGACGTTCATACACCAGTGAATGCCGTAGCTTCGATACACGTAGAGATGGCCTGCCGGTCCGAACATGATGGCGCTTCGTGATGTCGGACCTCGAAACGCGTGTGACGCAGGATCGTCGAGTCCTCCGTACGCCTCGGTCTCGAGTAGTCGAGCCTCGAAGACAGTACATTCACTACGAACAGTCATGCGTGAACCGATTAACTCTCGCGCCACGACGTCAACATCTTGCTCAAAGAAGCTTCGATCGAAGTGCTCTCGTTCCACTCACCGAAAGCCTAGAGGTGCTGACGTTGTGGGATTATCCCGCGCTGCGTCGAGGGCCTGGTCACGCGGCGATGACTTCCGTCGCGGCACTGCGCGCAAGGGAATTCGAACGATCGTCAATCCTCTGTTGCGGTAGCGTCACCGCCCGTTTCGATTCGGTTACTACGCTGCGCACTGTCGGGAGATTCCCACGGAGAGTCCGCGCGGAATCAGCACAACGAATCGAAGGGAGATTCAACTATGAGACTTCATCGAATGGCCACCGCAGCAGTGGCGCTAGTAGGAATCGCATGGATGGTTATTCCCACCGTGAGTACGGCGAGCGCCTCGGAATCAAAGTCGGGGATTCCGCGTTATCAGCACATCGTCGAGATCATGATGGAGAATACGAGCTACGCCACCATCATTGGCAACAGCAACGCACCCCAAATCAACGCGCTGGCGAATGAGTACGGCCTCGCGACGAACTACTTCGGTGTGACGCACCCGAGTGAACCCAACTACGTGGCCAGCGTCGGCGGAAGCTTCTTTGGAATCCAAGATGACAACCAGTTCTACTGCACGGCCGCTCTGGCAACGACGGATCCGAACTGCACCGGGACGACCGTCAATCACACGATTTCGGCGCAGAGCATCGCTGAACAATTGACGGCGGCGGGCAAGACGTGGCGTGGTTACTTCCAAGGACTGCCGCCTACACCAGCTCCTGGAACTCTGGTGACGAGTGGGCCCAACGCGAACGGGCCCTACACCTACAAGTACCCGAGCAGCAGCGTCGCGCTCTACGCGTCCAAGCACAACCCGTTCGTCAACTTCGTCGGTACGCAGAACGACCTCGCGAACATGGTTCCCGACACGCAACTGTCGACGGATCTCGCCACGGGCAACCTTGCCAACTACAGCCTCGTGGTACCCGATCAGTGTCACGACATGCACGGCACGGGTGGTTGCACGAGTACGACAGGGCTGATCGCGGCTGGTGACGCCTACGTGGGTACCACCGTCAGTCAGATCATGTCGTCGCGAGTATGGCGAGAAGGTAACAACGCGATCGTCATCACCTGGGATGAGGACGACTTCTCAGACTCGGGACTGCCGGGCACGGGCTGCTGCGGCGCGGACCCGGGCGGCGGCCACGTCGTCACGATCGTGATCACCAACAAGCAACACGACCACGTGACTGACAACACGGCGTACAACCACTACTCGTTGTTGCGGACCATGGAAGACGCATTTGGTCTGCCACACTTGGCGAACGCCGGAAGCAGTTCGGTGACGCCAATGACGTCGCTCTTTCGCCAGTCGAGCAATCGACACGAGAAGTAGGTCATTGACAACCAGGTTCGGTCCGTCCCTTAGGGGCGGTTCTCGCCCGTGTGAAAGTGCTCGTCCCCAGCCTCGGGAAACTCGAGGCTGGGGACGAAACGCTGTAGGGCCAACGCGAATCAAGGCCTGCGACGCTTTGTCAGTGACTGGGAAGCTCCTTGACGGTCGCGAGAGCAATCGGCCTCGCGCTTGGAATACCGATCGGAACGTTGGTAGGACCTCAGCGGTGGGCACTGTTCGCTCGGAGGCGGACTGTTGCACGACGTGTTGAACACGTCCGCGAGCGACGTCATCCCTTCGTGGTCCGTAGCTCTTTCGGTGCACTATCCGCTTTGGTCGTCTCAGGGTTTGCCCCTATGGCGAGAACTTACGTCTCGTTTTAACGTGGGAACGACGACGGGATTTGTTCCGTTGACTTTCAAAGAGAGGGAGTTGCACGTTGGCCATTCGATCCACACCGGTCTCGCGAAGTGACTCGATCGCCCGGAGTCGATGGGCCGTGCACCTCGCGTTGATTGTTGGGTTCCTCGCCGCAACGGTTTCGGCGGTCTTTCTCTCACGCAAGTATTTGGGTCACTCGGGTACGACGGACCACTCCATCATCGGACTGCTGTTGTTCGCGCTCGTCCTCGTCCATCTCACGCAACGCCGACACACGGTCAGACGTCTCGCGTCACGTCTCTTTGGTCGCCAGGGTTCGTCGGGTCATCGAACGCGTCTGGCCGTATCGGACACGATTCTTTGGATCCTCACCTTGAACGCGATGGTTTCGGGCTTCGTGGATTTCCTGGTGGGTCACACCATCTTCCTCTCGATTCCCGGACCGTCAATCCTCCAGAAGTGGCACGCGATGTCCGTCTTGATACTTCTCGTGTACGTCATCGTCCACGTCATTCGACGTAGAGGCCGCCTTCGGGCTTCGCACATCAGATGAGACGCCCCCGTGTTGCACCAGCCGCTCCACAGCGAAGTTCAAACTTGCGCAAACCCCTTCGTCAATATTTCAGTGAGTAGTTCTGCGTAGACACCTTTCGGGTCGAGGTCCGGATCGAAGACCGTCACGTCCGCACCCAGTGAGGTCGGAACGAGTGCGCGGAGCAGCGCCGTCAGTTCGTCGGGATTAAGGCCCCCATTGTCAGGACTATCAACGGCGGGCATCCAAAGTGGATCGAGGACGTCAACGTCGAGATGAACCCAATATCCCTGGAGTTCATTTAATTTCATCACTTCGTCAATCTGTCTGGCGGCCCAAGCGACACCCTGTTCGCGAACCTGTGTCGCGGTGATGACTCGCCCGAGCAATCCATTGGCTTCGTTTAGATACTCGTCGTAGTTACGACAGCCGACGTGCGTTGCGTGTTCAGGCTGAAAGTAAGGAGATCTTCCTTCGATGTCTGAGATTGCTGGCCAGTGCAGCCCTACGACCGCAGCCAAATCCTCGCCGGCCACACTCAGGCACACCTCGCTATTGCCCGGGTGACGAAAGTCTGTGTGACCGTCAATGTGAACCAGACCGTAGCGTCCTCGTCTCGAAAGTGCCAAGCCGATGCCCACCAGCAAGCTGCAATCGCCGCCGAGCACGAGTGGCCACTCTCCTTCGTTGAGCGATACCTCAAGTCGGTCCGCCAGGCGAGTGGCGTGTTCAACGAGTCCACTCTGATTTCGGACCTTGCCGCTGAGTGGATCGCCGTCGTCTAAGTACCTCTCCGGCAGAACCACGCCCGCGTCGAAACTGTGCGCCAACTTGCGATAAAGACCAGCTTCGCGCAGCGCTTCAGGTGCTTTCGCGCATCCGGGCACACTCCCAGGCTGCGGAGGCCTCAATCCGAGATTCGAGGGAGCAGAAAGAATCGCAATCATCGTGGGCACAACCTATCGAACAGATTTTGCAAATGCGGTGGTGGAATCCACGTGCAGGCGTTTTTAAAGTGCGCGAAGCGACTGGGCGTTGGTGGTGGCGATTGTCGGTTCGCTCGCGTCGTGGCGAAAGCCGAGACGTCTCACTGGATTAGTGATCCAGAGACGCGGTGTCATCGAGCAGGGGGAGCGAGAAAGGTCGTCAACTTCGTCGTTGCCAACATGGATCTGCCCGGACGCCCGAACTCAAACCATTCAGTCGCAAAAGACGGTAATCATTTACCTCAAGACAGTGGACCCTGTCGTCTTACCGTTTCCACCGACTCCATGGCTTTGCGTAAATTCAGTAACCACTCGTCCGTGTTGGTTGCCACCAGTCGAACGCACCACGCCAACGCGTCGGAGCGGCTTCGAGCAACGCCGCTGTCAACCAACGTGTCGAGAACTGTTCGCTCGGGTTGGCGGAGGCGGGTCATGACTGGAATCGACAAGTTGGTGAAGATCTGTTTGGTGTCGCCGATCCCTGCTCCCCAGCTGACAGTTCTACCGAAGTGGTGCTGTCCTTCTCGAGCGATGGTCATCCGATCCTCACGCGTCTCTTCACGAAACCTGGTGATTCGGCCGGCCTCGGCGGCCGCTTTCGCGACGGGGTCGACCTCATCGCCCAATTCGGGTGCGGACAGTCGTCCAATGATCAGTATTTCGTCGTTGTCGA
>DASZHK010000058.1:0-5591 GCA_035937905.1 Acidimicrobiales bacterium | reverse complement strand
GTCAACGACGCGCACCGATGACGGCGACCACGAGCGATTCACTCACCTGGTGCTCGAGGGCTACACCCCGAAAAACGGTGAGTTCGTGGCGCTCGAGAACTCCGTCGTCGAGGGCATGATCAACGCGACACCCGTTCGTGCGTTGTGCGGCAAGGTCTGGGTCCCCGGTCGAGACCCGAAGAAGTACCCGATCTGTCCGACGTGCAAGGAAGTCGCCGAGTCGCTCGGGTGGTCCGTACCAGAAGGCTGAGCGGGGGAGTGCGTAGGCCACTTCACTAGAGTTGAAGCACCATGTCGCGCGTTCTTGCCCTCCGTCACCACTACGAAGACAGTCCGGGACTCGTCGGCGAGGCCTTTGAGGCGCGCGGCTACGAGGTCGACCTCGTCATGATGGACGAGACCAGCGCGACGCCGTCACTTGAGGGCTACGACGCCATGTTCATCCTCGGATCCAAGTGCGCGGTGTACGACCAAGAGGTCGAGGCGGCGTGGTTTCACCGGGAGTTGGCCCTCATTGGCGAGGCGGAGACCCGCTCGCTTCCCATTCTGGGCATCTGTTTCGGGGCCCAAGCGCTCTGTCGCTACTACGGCGGCGACGTCCGACGCGCGGTCGACGGCGAAATTGGCTGGTTCGAGATTGACGTCGTGGATGGCGTCGATCTGCCCCGAGGTCCTTGGTTTGAGTTCCACTTCGACCACTGCACGTTGCCCGCGTCCGCAGAATTATGGGCGACCTCGCCACGTGCGGTGCAGGCCTTCGCGATTGGCCCCAACGTCGGCGTGCAGTTCCATCCCGAGATCGACGACGGGCAACTGAAGGAGTGGCTGGCCGCCGACGAAGACGAGACGAGAGACCTCGGGCTCGACGTGGCGACCCTGTTGGCTGCGACCGCGCGCGAGACGCCGGCGGCGCGAGTTCGAGCCCAAGAACTCGTCGATCTTTTCCTGCGTCGTGTTGGCTAGGCGAAGATCATGAGCGAGCTCTCGTCGAACGAGACGATGACGGTCCGGATCGATCGCGCGGCCACCGGGGGTGGCGTGGGTCGAGCCGACGACGGACGCGTGATCTTCGTGCGTCACTCTCTGCCAGGCGAATTAGTCCGCGTCGCGGTGAATGAGACGACGTCGAGTTTCTACCGAGGCGACGCGATCGAAATTCTCGACGCGAGCCCTGACCGGGTGAAGGCACCGTGTCCCTACGCGCACCCGGGAGGGTGCGGCGGCTGTGACCTGCAGCACGCGTCGGCGAACGCCCAACGATCGTGGAAGGCGTCGCTCGTCGCCGAACACCTGAAACGAATCGCTGGCGTGGAGATTGACGTTGAGGTGACGCCGGCGCCCGGAGAGGTGAAGGGCTCGAGGACCAGGCTTCGCTGCGCCGTCGACGAGGAAGGTCAACTCTCCCTGCGGGCCGCGCGATCGCACGACCTCGTCGCCATTGACGCGTGTTGGATCGCTGACGACGCGTTCGAATCAGCGCTGCAGTCGACCTGGCGTGGCATCGCCGAAGTCGAACTCCGCGCCATCGGCAACGGCGAGCCTTTCGTCGTCGCTCGCCGTGAGACCGAGCGGGGCACGACCTTCGAACTTCGATCACTGACCGGCGCGCCGCTCGAACCATCGACGCACTCTCGCGTCGCGGTTGGTGGTCACGTGTACTCCGTAGGTCCACTCTCGTTCTGGCAGTCGCACCGTGACGCACCGAGCATGCTTCTCGACTCCGTGATGGAGTTCGCGGACGTCTCCCCGGGCGATGACGTGGTCGATCTCTTTAGTGGTGTTGGTCTCTTCGCTGTCCCGCTCGCGAAAGCCGTGGGTCCGGGTGGTCGCGTGACGGCGGTGGAGTCGTCGTCCTACGCGGTGCGCGACGCACGAATCAACGCCACGGGCCTCCGGCAGCTGAAGGTTCGTGAATGGTCGGTCACGCCACGCTCGGTGAACGACACGGTGCGCGAAGGGTCCGTCGTGGTGCTGGACCCTCCGCGCCACGGCCTCGCCAAGGGCGTCGCTGACAGCCTGGTACGTCGTCGACCCCGTCGACTTGTCTACGTCTCGTGTGACGCCGCAACCTTCGCGCGCGACCTTAAGATTTTCTTAGGTAGCGGCTTTTCCCTACAGGAGTTGCGAATCTTCGACCTCTTCCCGATGACCGAGCACGTCGAGCTCGTCGCGAGCCTTGACAGCCCCTCGTAAAGGGTGGATAGTAAAAGCGAGAACGAAAATCTCGTTTCCCGTAGAGGGGGTTGAGAATGTCGATCAAGTTAGATCATCACCACCGCGTTACCGCCCAGAAGCTGTTTTGCCACCCGCTGAATCACAATATTCAGTGGCACGACGTGTGTTCATTGCTCGCACGTTTCGGTGAGGTCCACGAGACCCATCGCGGCAATTGGGCTGTAACGGTGGAAGGCGAAACTGTCTCCTTCGGATCAACGCGCACGCGCGAGCTGACCGAAGACCAAGTGGTGCGCGTTCGAAACTTTCTTCGATCATTCGGTCTCACGAAAGAAAAGTTGACCGCGGCCTAACTTTTCGGCCAGTACGGTTAGGAGTCGTGACGAAGCGACTCCTGGTGTTGATTCCTCCGTCATTGGGCAAGTCCCTTGGCGGTCGTCGCCGTAGTAGAGAGGGCGTCTTTGACGTGGTCCTTGACGGGCCGCGTCGCGACGTCCTCACGGCCCTGGGGGATTTTGTGACGCGCGCGACACCGCGCGAGCTCGAGGTCACGTTCAACGCGAGGGGCGAACTTCTCGAACGCGCGGTTGCAGCGACCCACGACGTCGTGCAAGGTCGTGCGCTGCTCGCGCCCGCGTGGCGACGGTACGAAGGCATCGTGTGGAGCCATCTCGATCCGGTCACGCTGACGCCAGCACAGCGACGACGGGTATTGGTTCCTTCGGGTCTCTACGGACTTCTTTCGAGCGAGGATCCCATCGCTGACTATCGACTGCGGATGAACGTGCGACTGAAGCCGTTGCCCTCCCTGGCTCAGTTCTGGCGACCAATCGTGACGCCACTTCTCAAAGATCGTGCGAAGAACACGACCATCATCAATTTCTTGCCGCAAGAACACGCGGCGAGCGTTGATTTCCACTCACTCGCGAACGACCACCACGTGGTGAACGTTCATTTCGTCGCGAACGACGAAAAGCGCGCTGTGGGACACGACGCGAAGGCCATCAAGGGCGTGCTTGCTCGGTGCGTGCTCACCGACGGTCTTGAGGCGATGAAGTCGGTCGAGTGGCGCGGATGGCGTGTACGCCGCCAGGGGAGTGACGTCATCGTTGCCGCACCGTGACGGACGTAACCGCTCGTCGTGACGATCCCGTCCGGCGGTACAGTGGGCTCATGGCACTTGAAGGCGAGTACGAACCCAGCGCGTGGCAGTGGGTAAGGGAGCAAGTTGCGGAGTACGAAGCCAGTGGCGGCGAGCGCGCGAACACCCTTCGTGACTCCGGTCTACCGGTCATCATCGTGACGACCCGAGGGAACAAGAGCCACAAGATTCGAAAATTCGCGCTCATGCGCGTTGAGCACGACGGAGAGTACGCGTTGGTGGCGTCCCAAGGAGGGGCCCCGACGAATCCGTCGTGGTATTTCAACTTGATCGACGACCCGTCGGCGCTCGCGATCCAAGACGGTCCTACGCCAAACGACTTTACGGCTCGTGTGGTTGAGGGTGACGAGCGCGCGCTGTGGTGGGAGAGGGCTGTCGCCGCCTACCCGGACTACGCCGACTATCAAACGAAAACAAGTCGGACAATTCCAGTCTTCGTTGCGACGCGAACGAACTCGTAACAACGACGTCCTCGCGTTGCCACCAGGAGCTCAGTTTTTTCAATAGAGCAAGTCTGGAACTCTGGACGTGAGTTCACGACGCCCTCGAGTGGGATCGTTACGTCCATGATGGGCATGACGGCAACGAGATGAATCTCATCTCCAACAATGACCAGAGCGAACTCTGAACATCCTTGGAGATGGAGGGATTCGAACCCTCGTGTTACAGCTTCTTGGTGAACATTCTCCGAGCGCAGCTGTCAGGAGGTTGTCGGGAGCGTCACTGTTGTCAGCGCCGGTGGCGTTCCTTAGTTAGCTGAATTGTCCCGACGAGATCACTAACGAACCTTGTTGGTAAGCCCTACTTTATGACGTCCGTTTACTAAACCGCAGGGCTGGGTCTAGGCGGACGTTGCTACCTAAGCAGCAAGCGCAAGCTGAGGCTTGGCGTTTATTTATTTTTTCCGGCTCTTTAACGTGGCTCCGGAGACCACGGCTCGCTTCTTTCACCTCGACATCTGTAGTCGAAACCTATTCATCCCCTCGTCACACCACAACCACATTGGTTGCAGATAAAAGTATACCGCTCGACCTCTTTACGGAATCAAGCTCGTACGAACGAAAGAGCGCGGTTACCCGAGCTTCTCGACATGGCGTGCGGCTCTCGCCATGTCGCGCTCGGCGTCACGTTTGGCCATGGCTTGACGCCGGTCTTGTTGTTTTCGGCCCTTCGCCATGGCAATTTCCACTTTTGCTCGACCGTCCTTGAAGTAAAGCTTGAGGGGCACGATCGTCAGCGACTGGGTATTTACTTCGTGCTCCCATTTGACGATCTGCTTTCGGTGAACCAGTAGCTTGCGCTTGCGGTCAGGGTCGTGACTGCCAAAGCCCACGGCGAATCGCCATGGTGGGATGTGCATCTGAAAGATCCAAAGCTCGTCATTGTCAACGCGAGCGTAACTTTCGGCGATCTGGGCCGTCCCCTCGCGAAGTGATTTCACCTCGGAGCCGGTCAGCACGATGCCGCATTCGAGGGTGTCCAATATCTCAAAGTCGTGACGGGCGCGGCGATTGGTGGCGACGACGCGGTCACCACCAATCTCTTCACGCTTCCTAGCGCGCCGTTCTTGAATTTGCTTGGCTCTTGCCACGCAGCCAGCGTAGTGAAGACGGGACGGCGAATCGATGGCGGTTCACTAGGGTAACCACGTGCTCACTCTCAACTCGGCCCAACGAGACGCCATTGTGGCGACGTGCATCAGGGCACTGCCCAACGAAGGATGTGGACTGCTTCTTGGCGACACCGACGGCGTCGTACGAGAAGTCGTTGCGAGCACGAACGTGGCGGACTCCGCCAAGATCTACGAGATCGATCCCAAAGTGTTGCTTCGTGCTTATAGGCGCGCTGACGACGAGGGCGTTGAAGTAATTGGGGTCTTTCACTCGCACACTCACAGCGAGGCGTACCCGAGTCCCACCGACGTCCGTCAAGCGCCTGATCCGTCGTGGCATTACGTGCTCGTCTCGCTTCGCGACGTGCCCACGGAGATTCTCAGTTATCGAGTGGTGGACCAGACGGTCTCTGCGGAACCTGTGAAGATTCTTAACTGAGACCAGCACCTTCAATATTCGGGCACAGCGTCGCCGAAAGCAGATAATGTTGACTCAGCAGGTCAGGTATTGACCTCGAAAGTCGAAAGAGGCGTTATGGCGGCTGTGCTGCGAATCCCCACCGTGCTTCGTCCTGCCATGGGCGGCGAGAGTGTCATCGCGGTCGAAGGTTCCACCGTGGGCGAAGTGCTCCGCAAGCTCAC
>DASZHK010000057.1:0-33920 GCA_035937905.1 Acidimicrobiales bacterium | reverse complement strand
AGCCTCCGCACCGGGGGGAATAGCGAGCTGCACGTGATGAAGTTGCCAAGCCACGCCGTCGCCTCTCAAAAAAGTACCTAGATAAAACCTAGTAAGGTTCTACGAGCCATGGGATCACTAATTAAGAAGCGCCGTAAGCGCATGCGCAAGAAGAAGCACAAGAAGATGCTGAAGCGAACCCGCTTCCAGCGTCGCGCCGCCGGCAAATAACTCGATCTACGCCCCCGTTGGCGTAGTGATGGTCTGGCGAAATTGAACGACACCCTCGGGACCCAACACGTCCCAGGTCTCGACCCCGTGCTCGAGATGGCCCTCGATGAACAGCGTCGAACCCGACCCCGCCAAGTGGACCCGGTTCTCGAGCGTCGCGCCCAGCCAGTCCATCGTTTCGGCGAGACGAGGTTCCACGAGACGGGCCGCCGCTTCGAGGTGGTTTCGCCCCTCAGGTTTCTCGCCCGCCGCCACCAGTTCGTCGTAGGCCTCGTAGCACTGACGAGTGTTGACCCCGAAGCCCAGCAGTACCAGCGTCACGTCTCGAGGCTCGTAGGGCAAGGTCGTGAGACGCTCGCCCACGCCCTCGACCAACGCGCGACCCCCCATTTGACAAAAGGGCACGTCCCCGCCGAGTGAAAGGGCCTTCTCCGCGCTGACGCCGCCAGCCCAGCGAAGGATCGCCCCGGCGTCGGCGCTGCCGCCACCGAGTCCCCCGCCGGGAGGGATGACCTTGTGCAAGGTCACGCCGGCGCGACGCTCGACGAGCTCGAGCGCGCGCGTGACGAGGTTGTGGTCGTCGAGGGGTACCGCTGAAAAGGGACCTTCGAGTCGTAGGTAGTCGCCCGATTCGTCGACGTCGAGTCGATCGGCGAAGTCGAGCGTCACCATCTCGGAGCGCAACTCGTGGAACCCGTCGTCGCGACGGCGCGTCACCTCGAGGTACCAGGTCAACTTCGCTGGGGCGAGCAACTCGCTCACCGTGCCGCCACCAGGGCCGCGAACTCCTCCAACGTCAGTTCTTCGGGGCGTCGGGTCTCGGCGACGCCGGATCGCTCGAAGACGCCGTCGCTCGTCCACGCGGCGAGCGAACGGCGCAGCATCTTGCGCCGTTGACCAAAAGCCGTACGAATGACGGAAAACAGCTCCTCTTCGCTGACGAGGTCGGGATCGACTCGAACCTGATCGCGACGGACGAGTGAGACGAGGACCGAGTCCACGTTGGGCTTGGGCACGAAGACCGACGGTGCGACCTTGCCAACGACTTTGGCGTCCGCGAAGTACTGCACGCGCAACGACACCGCGCCGTACGCTTCGTCGCCGGCGTACGCCGCCATTCGCTCGCCCACTTCTTTCTGCACCATCACGAGGAGCCGACGAATCAACGGCTGACTCTCGAGCAAGTGCAACACGAGTGGCGTCGCCACGTTGTAGGGCAGGTTCGCCACCACGACGGCCGGTTCGCCACCGAGTATCTCGTCGTAGTCCGCGTGCAGTGCGTCGACGTGATGGACGCTCACGCCGTGCGGCTCGACGACCGAGCGTAGGGGTTCGATCAGATAGCGATCGACTTCAAGGGCGCGCACCGTGGCGCCCGTCTCCACGAGAGCGAGCGTGAGCGAGCCAAGTCCCGCGCCGATCTCGAGTACCTGGTCACCGGGGCCCACGCCCGCCAGGCGCGCGATACGCCGCACGGTGTTGGGGTCAACGACGAAGTTCTGGCCGAGCGCTCTCGACGGTTTCAGCCCGTGGTCTTGAAGCAGCGCGACGAGTTCGCTACGCGTATGGGTCACCAAGAGACTTTGACACTAATTACACCTTGTGAGAGTGGCGCCAGTTGCGCGAACTGCGTTTCGTTGAGATCGACGACGCGATTAGCGCCCTGACCTTCTCGGTCGGTGATGACGCACGTGATCGACTTTCCCGTGTCGAGATCGGTCACGGTGATCGTCGTGCCCTTGGGCAAATACCACGTCGCGCACCGACCCGGCACGTAGTTGTACCAGGTGGCCACCCCGATCTTGAAGCCGGTGCCGTTGATGACGACCGCCGTCGCTTTGACCGGCGTTCGCTTGACGGGCGGCGCTGGGCGGTGCGTACTGACGTGCACCGTGACCTCGTCGTGCCACCGTACGCGTGTGCCGGGAGCGGGCGATTGGCTCAGCGCGACCGTCCAGGTGCTGTTCGTACTCCCTGGTCCGACGGTCTTAAAATAGAGCTGGGCTCGGCGCATGGCGGCGTAGACCCCGGCCTTCGAGAGACCCGTCAGTCGCGGGACCGCCCGTGGGGCGCGAGGCGATCGGTTGGTGACGGTCAAGGTGGCCTGCGCGTGCCACGCAATGACCGCGCCAGGTCGCGGTGATTGGGTCGTCACGGCGGCCCAACGATCGTTCGCGCTGCCGGGTCCTCTCGTTTGAAAGTAGAGACCGTCGCGTCGCATTATCCGGTACACCTGCACTCGGCTGCGCCCGATGAGGTTCGGCATGTGCATCGGGGCGTGCTTCGTGGCGGCGCCGACTGAGCCCGACGTGAGAAGTACCAAGGAGGTGGCCATCGCGGCCAACAAGGTACGAAGTAAGCGCGCACGCCGGAGCGTGACGCGTCGTGTTGTACTCAGTTATCCGTCCTCCGCCAGGACTGCGGGACTTTTCGATGAATCCCGCCCCGTAACGCTAGGAGAGAGCGGCGATTTAGGCAACTCGCCCTAAAAATCCATGAAAATACTGGGTTTCTAGTGCGTCCACCCTGGTAAAAGGAAAAGTCGCGCCGAGTTCGCCGCGGTAGCGCTCCTGACGAGTTCTAGGTCTTCGTCACGCAGTTGCGCGACGAATTCACCGACGACGGACACGTGTGCGGGTTCATTCGTTCGACCGCGAAAGGGAACGGGCGCCAAAAAGGGACTGTCGGTCTCGACGTGCAAGCGATCCAGCGGGACGAGTCTTGTTGCTTCGCGTAACGACTCGGCGTTCTTGAACGTCACGACGCCGGAAATAGAGATGTCACATCCGAGAGCGAGGCACGCCTCGGCGTCGTCGGGTGAACCAGTGAAACAGTGGATCACCGTGCGTGGGGGAACGCCTTCACTCTTGAAGATGTCGAAGAGATCGTCGAAGGCGTCGCGGGCGTGCACGACGAGCGCCAGATCGAGTTCGTGCGCGAGGGCGATCTGGGTCGAAAACGCTTGTCGTTGCTGGGTTCTGGGCGAATGTTCGTAGTAGTAGTCGAGTCCGCATTCACCGATGCCGACGAGCTTTTCGTGCCCTTTTCGTGCCAACGTCGCGACCGGATCGAGGTCGTCCTTGGCGTCGTGGGGGTGCAGTCCGACCGTGGCGTAGATGTCGACGGTGCTCGTGAGGTCAGCGATCGCGAGCGCTTCAGCCGAACTGACGGCGTCGGTGCCGACGACGACGACGCGGTTGACGCCCGCGGCGTGCGCGCGTTCGAGCGTGTCGACAACGTCAGCGTGTGGTTCGTCGGTTGACGAACGGATGGTGTCCTGCAAGTGGCAGTGCGCGTCGGTCCATCCACTCATTCGTCGCTCTTGATGCGTGGGAAGAGCGGCTCGCCTTTTTCGACGCGTCCGCCTCCCGACGAATGGCCCCAGACCCCGAACAGCGCGAACGGCGCCGCTGCAGGTGAGCCCGTGAGGCCGATCCGTCGCCAGATCTCCTCGGCGACGCTCGGCATGGCTGGCGAGACAAGGATGGCGACCAGTCGTATGGCCTCGAGCGCGTCACCCATGACGGCGTCGACCTCGTCGCCCGGTTCCATCTTCCAGGGTGCTCGATCCTCGAGGTACGCGTTCGTGGCGCCGATCAGTGCCCACGTCGACTCCAACGCTCGCTGGGGAGCGAACTCCTCCCACGCGGCGGCGGCTCCTTCGAGTGCCGACTCGGCCTGCGTGCGAAGGGGTGAATCACTCCTCGGCGCCGGCGCGACGCCGTCGCACTTTGACGTCACGACGGTGGTGACACGAGCGACGAGATTGCCGAGATTGTTCGCGAGGTCGGTGTTGTAGCGAGCGATGATGCTCTCGAGCGAGAACTCGCCGTCGTTGCCCAGCGCCGTCTCACGTAACAGGTAGTAGCGAAGTGGATCGACGCCGAACTCTTTGGTGAGGCCGATGGGCTCGATGTCGGTGACCTTCACGCCACCCTCGGCGGCCATGGTCTTACCCAGTTTCTCCCCGCCCACCAACAGCCAACCGTTGACGTGGACGTGGTGCACGGGATCGAGACCCGCCGCCATGCACATCGCGGGCCACCAGACGCAATGAAAGCGGATGATCTCCTTGCCGATCAGGTGATTCGAGTGGGGCCACCACGTCGCGACCTCGTCGTCGTCCTGGCCGTAACCAATCGCGGTCAGGTAGTTGATCAAGGCGTCGTACCAGACGTAGAAAACGTGGCGCTCGTCCCAAGGTACGGGTACGCCCCACGTGATCGACGTTCGCGTGATCGAGATGTCACGAAGGCCGCCCTTGATGAAGGCGTGGGCCTCGTTACTCTTCGTCTCGGGCGTGATGAAACCTGGGTGCTCGGCGTAGTACCCGAGCAGTCGATCTTCGAAGGCGCTCAGACGGAAGAACCAGTTCTCCTCTTCCATCTCCGTGAGTTGGCTGTGATGGATCGGGCACTTGCCATCATCGCTCACTTCGAGGGTGTAATAGTCCTCGCAACTCACGCAGTAGAGGCCGTTGTAGACGTCTTTGTAGATGTACCCGTTGTCGTAGATGACCGACAGGAACTTCTGCACCGTGGTGTAGTGGCGTGGCTCGGTCGTGCGGATGAAGTCGTCGTAGTCGATGTCGAGCACGGACCAGGCCTCACGGAAACGCTCCGAGACTTGGTCGGTCCACTCCTTGGGCGAGACGCCGTTCTTCGCCGCGGCGTCGGCCATCTTCTGGCCGTGCTCGTCCGTGCCGGTGAGGAATTTGACGTCGTCGCCGGCCAATCGATGCCATCGAGCCAGCGCGTCCGCGTTCACGGTCGTGTACGCGGAGCCCACGTGGGGCGCGTCGTTCGCGTAGTAAATGGGAGTCGTGATGTAGAAGCGGCCCATAGATAGAGGTTAGTGAACTAGAGCGGCTCAGCTTTTCGAAGTTCAAGCGCGAGTTGGTACACGTCTCGCCGCGCAACGTCCAAGAGCTCCGCGACGTAGTCGACGGCGTCACGCGTAGACACGCCGGCCTGGAACTGTTCAACGAGCGCCGAGCGCACGGCGTCGTCGTCCACCTCGGGCGTCAACGTGACGCCCTCGAGTACCACCACGATTTCACCGAGCACGTCGCGATCTGCCAAGGTGGCGAGTACCTCGACGAACGTGCCACGTAGCACTTCCTCGTGGAGCTTGGTCATCTCGCGCGCGATCGCGACTCGGCGATTCGGGAATCGGTCCGCCAATTCGCGCAGGACGTTCTTCAAGCGTTGGGGCGATTCGTAGAAGACGACGGTGCGCTCCTCGCGGGCCCACTGCTCGTAGAATTTGGCGCGTTCGCCGGCTTTTCGTGAAAGGAAACCTTCCATGATGAAACGTTCGGTGGGCAGTCCACTGATGGTGAGGGCGGCCACCACGGCAGAGGGTCCGGGCGCCGTCGTCACGACGAGACCGGCGTCGATGACGGCCGCCACGACGCGACTGCCGGGATCGGAGATCCCTGGCGTACCCGCGTCGCTGATGAGAACGACGAGATCACCGGCGCGTACGCGCGCCACGATCTGGGCACACTGGGCCGCTTCGTTGTGCTGGTGCAGCGAGTGAAGTCGGCCCCGCAGAGCGATGTCGTGGGCGCTGAAGAGTGTCCTCGAGTGACGGGTGTCTTCGCAGTAGATCACGTCGGCCGTCTCGAAGAGCTCCAAAGCCCTTCGAGAGAGATCGCCGAGGTTGCCGAGCGGCGTCGCGACAAGGACCAATTGGCCCGGCTTCACCTCATCCACTGTGTTTCCCTCGTTTGGCTCGCGTCAGGCTTCACCTAGTAACATTGTCACCTATGTCAAAGCGGACCGTGAAGCGCAAACTACGCGCAAAGAAGAAGGCCAACCACGGCAAGAAGCCGAACTGCGGTCGAGGCTAAGGCCTCAACCGAGTTTTCCGTCCCACGCGCAGTCCCGTTCCTTCAGTAACGCGGCCAGTGGCGTGGGTCGATCACTCATCAGTCCGTCGACGCCCCTTTCGAGGAGTCGCGTCATCTCGTCAACGTCGTTAATCGTCCAGACGTGTACGGCGACGTCCGCGGCGTGGGCCGCCGCCACGAACGCCTCGGTAACCACGTCGACGTCGGCGAAGGTGGCGGGTACCTGGAAGGCTGCGACCGGAGGGATCACCGGCGTGCCCTCGAGAAGAGAGAAGTAGAAAACGGCCGTCTCGTTGGTGGCCGCCGACGTCGCGACGCCCGGGGCCAACGAGCGAAAGCGCTGGATCGCCTCGTCGTGAAAGGACGCCACGATGACTGAGTCCGTGATGTCGAGACGCCGGAGTTCATCGAACAGAAGCGATTCGTACGGTTCGACCTCGGGACTGGTGCGCTTTAGATCGAGGTTGAGGAGGACGCCGGGGAACGCGGTGGCCACCTCTTCGAGGGTCGCGACGCCGTAGCGACGATCACTCGGCGCTCGACCTCGCCGCAGGTACTCGTCGTCGTCACGCCCGGGCGTGACGACGTCACCGTCAATCCACCAGTACGCGTTGTCCATCTCGACCAACTCCCCGTAGGTGAGGTGAGCGATCTCGCCCTGATGGTTCGTCGTGCGATCCACCGTCGCGTCATGACAGACCACGAGGCGACGATCCTTGGTCGCGTGCACGTCCAACTCGATCGCGGTCGCGCCCACGTCGAGCGCGTGGCCGATCGCGGCCAGCGTCGACGAGGGTCCTTCGAAGGAACCACCCTGGTGCGCGAAGGCGATGACCCGACGCGACGTCCACGGGCTCATCTCGCGGGAAGACCCTGCGGGTAGAGCTTCACGCGCATGCGGTACTCGAGATAGAAAGCGAGTCCCGGCACGAAGCCCGCGAAGAGCATCAGGGCGAGATAGCCAATGTTCAAGCGGAACTTCGTCACGAGGTTGAAGCACATGATCATGTAGATCGGATAGAGGAGAATGCCGTGGCCGATACCCACGACGTCCACGAAGATATGGATCTGCTTCCAAAATGAGAGGTCCACCGTGTGCAGCAGCAAGGTCACGAAGAGAATGAGAAGTGTGGTGCCCGTCACGAACGACAGGGCTCGATAGCGCCGAAACGTGGCGTCCACTAGTGGCCCCAGAGGCGCTTTTTTGGCACGTGCGACAGTTTCGCCAGGTGGTCGTTGTACGCAGAGAGTTCGGGATCTTCGCCCTGCGTCTGCGCGGCTCTCGCAGCCCGAGCCTCGGCGCGCATCATCTCCTCGTACTCCTCGCGCTCCTTCGCTTGCGATTCCGTCACTTTTTCGATGTTCAACAAGGCGTACCAACCGAGGACGCCCAACACGGCGATAACGGGCCATTCGATGGAGTAGAGGAAACTCAGGGAGTTGCCCTGCACCGCGCGACCGACCTGCCACCATCCCGCGACTGCCGAGATTGTCACCCACACGATGACCGCAAGGTGCAAGGCGAGTGCTCGACGAGAGAAATACTTGGAGCGCACCGAGCCATCCTACAGAGCCAGACTTTGCTTCAAATTGCGGTCGTACAATGGTCCGGTGCCCGCGATGACGAATCCGCCGTTTTCTTGGCATCATCTCAACCAGTGGGACTTGGGCGTGGTGCCGATTTTGCTCCTGGTGATCGCGGCCGCCCTCTACGCCCGCGGCGTGTCGCGCACGTCGACGTGGCCCAAAGTTCGCTCCGTCTGTTTTGGCCTCGGTCTCCTCGTCACCTTCATCGCAACCCAGTCCTTCATCGGTGTCTACGACATGGAGTACTTCAGCGATCACATGGTGCAACACCTCATGTTGATCATGGTGGCGGCTCCCCTCTTCGCTCTCAGCGCACCACTCGACCTCGCGTACGAAGCAGGTAACGCGACCATTCGCCGATGGCTCGACAGTTCTTTCATGGCGCGCGTGACCCATCCCCTCTTCGCCTTCGTGCTCTACTTCGTCTTCATCCCCGTGACGCACTTGACGGGGTTCATGAACTTGATGTTGCGCCACGAGTGGGTCCACCACCTCGAGCACATTGGTTTTCTCGTCGTGGGCTACCTCTTCTTTCGCGTCGCCTTCGGTCTGGAGCGAGGTTTCAAACTTCATCCCGGTCTCCGTCTCGTCTACGTGATGGCCGCCGTGCCGGTCGATACCTTCACCGGACTCGTGCTCGGGATGTCGTCACGGATTCCCTTTTCGGCCTACCGATCAATGGCGCCCACGGGTTCGACGAGCGCGTGGCAACTCTCCAACATCAAGTTGGGCGGCGGGATCATGTGGATCGGCGGTGACGCGCTCATGCTGCTCGCGTGCATTCCGATCGCCGTCATGTGGGTGAAGTGGGAGACGATTCGCACGAAGGAACTCGACGCCATCCTCGACGCGCAGGGTCTGTAGCCCTAGAGAAGCCCCGCTTCGATCCCGAGCTCTTCGAGATCGGCCTCGGGTCGAGCGCCGAGGTGCGTGATGACCTCGCCGGCACAGATCGATCCCAGCTCCGCTGCTTCAACCGGATCGGCGCCGAGCGCGAGTCCGTAGAGGAAGCCCGACGCGAACATGTCACCGGCTCCATTTTGATCGACGACGTGTTCAACCTCGACCGCGGGCACGCTCACGACGCCCGACACCGTGGCGACGTCGGCGCCCGACGGTCCGCGCGTGACGACCGCGAGCACGCCGAGTTCCTCGAGAGCCCCGAAGGCCTGTTCGAGATGCTCGAACTGGAAGAGCGCGAGAATCTCGGTCTCATTGGCGAGCAGCACGTCGACGTCAGTGGTGACGAGGTCGAGGAAGTCGCGACGATGTCGATCGACGCAGAACATGTCCGACAGTGAGAGCGCGACCATGGAATCGTGTTCGTGCGCGAAGTTCACGACCTTTCGGATGGACTCCTTCGCCGGCGGGAGGTCGAACAGGTACCCCTCGACGTAGGTGATCTCAGAGCGCGCGATCAGTTCTTCTTTGATATCACTGACGTTTAGTTTGTTCGAGGCCCCGAGGTAGGTGGCCATCGTGCGCTGGGCGTCGCTGGTGATGAACACGTGACAGCGCCCGGTGGCGCCCTCGCCCGGCTTCGCGACGGCCAGATCCAGCTCGACGCCCATCGATTTGAGGTCGTGGCGGAAACGTTCGCCGAATTCGTCGTCGGCGACCTTGCCTATATACCCGCACGTTCCACCGAGGGCGGCGACACCCGCGATTGAGTTCGCCACCGATCCTCCCGACATCTGAATCGTCGGGCCCATGGCGTTGTAGAAGACGTCGAGCTGGTCTTCGTCGATGAGGGACATCGCGGCCTTTACGAGGCCGAGCGTGCGAAAAACCTCGTGTTCGTCCTCGGTGATGATGTCGAGCATGGCGTTGCCGATGCCGGTCACCGCGAGCCGATGTGGGCCCGGTTTCATGCGCAACGAGACGGGCGTGGGTGTAGATGTCACTTAGCGAGCGTAGAAGATTTGGCTCTAAGGTATCGACACATGAGTCCATCTTCCAACCCCTATCGTCTCGCCCGAAGTGTCGTCCCCTCGGCCTACCGGGTCTTTCTCACCCCCGACCTCGAAGCCTTCACCTTCTCGGGACGCGTCGAGATCGACGTCGACATCCACGAGTCCGTGAGCACGTTGACGATCAACGCCGTGGACCTCGAACTCGGCGCCGCCACGATCAGCGCGGACGGCACGAGCTACCGATCGCAAGAACACCACCTCGACGAGACCTACGAGACGGCGACCTTCGCGTTCGACCGTGACCTGCCCGTGGGTCCCGCGGTCGTGGAGATCGCCTTTGACGGCATCTTGAACGACCAGTTGCACGGTTTCTACCGTTCGACCTACACCGACGACCAAGGCGTCGCCCACACCATCGCCACGACGCAGTTCGAGAACACCGACGCCCGTCGCGCCTTTCCCTGCTGGGATGAGCCGGCGTTCAAGGCGACGTACCAGATCAATCTCACGATTCCGAGCCACCTCGCGGCGTACTCGAACTCCCCCGTGAGCGCCGACACGGATCTCGGCAACGGGCAGCGCACCGTGAGCTTCAGCCCGACCATGAAGATGTCGACGTACCTCGTCGCCTTCATCGTCGGTCCCTTCGAAGAGACCGCGACGCTCGACGTCGACGGCGTGCCGCTTCGCATCGTCTTCCCCGTCGGGAAGGGTCACCTCACCGAGCTCGCTCTCGAGTCCGGCGCCTTCGCTTTGCGCTTCTTCACGAAGTACTTCAACATCGACTACCCGGGCGACAAGCTCGACATGGCGGCCATCCCCGACTTCGCCGCTGGCGCGATGGAGAACTTGGGTCTCATCACGTACCGCATGGCCGATCTTCTGATCGACCCGAAGGAAGCGTCACTCGCCGAAATGCAGCGCATCGCCGAGGTCGTCGCGCACGAGATCGCGCACATGTGGTTCGGGGACCTCGTCACGATGGAGTGGTGGCAGGGCATCTGGCTCAACGAGGCCTTCGCCACGTTCATGCAGATCCTTTGTACGAACGAGTTCCGTCCCCAGTGGAAGATGTGGGTCAGCTTCGGCGTCGACCGCGACGCCGCGCTGCAGATCGACGGGCTGCACTCCACGCGACCTATCGAGTACGAAGTCATCTCGCCCGACGACACCCGTGGCATGTTCGACCTCCTCACCTACGAAAAGGGTGGCTCGGTCCTGCGCATGCTCGAGCAGTACCTGGGCGCCGACACCTTTCGTGACGGTATTCGCCACTACTTGACCAAGCACAGCTACGCGAACACCGTGACGAACGACCTCTGGGACGCACTCGAGGAGATCTCGAAGCAGCCCGTGCGCGACGTCATGAACACGTGGATCCTCCAGGGTGGCCACCCGCTCGTGACGTTGGCCAACGGCGAGCTCACCCAGCAGCCCTTCGCCTACGGCAAGGCCAAGGGTCCGAGCGCGATCGGGTCAACGTGGATGGTGCCGGTACTCACGCGCTCGCTCGCGGGAGGCGAACCGAGCCGTCACCTCCTCCTCGACGAGCCCCTCAACGTGAGTGACGCGGCGCCCGTCGTCCTCAACGCCGGTGGCTCCGGCGTCTTTCGTTCTCGCTACGGCACAGCCGAATTGTCGGCAGTCGCCGAGCACATCGACGAGCTCGAAGAACTCGAGCGCGCGACGTTCATCGCCGACGGTTGGGCGTCGCTGTTCGCCGGTCAGATCAAATGGGCGGACTTTCTCGCGATGGCCCAAGGGCTCGGGGATCAGGACGAGCCAACGCCGTGGGGAACGGTCGCGAGCGCCGTCGACTACGTCGACCGCGCCCTCGACGACGCGCAACACGACGCGTTCGTCCAACAGGTACGCGACCTCTTCGAACCGCAGTTCGCCCGACTTGGCTGGGAGGCCCAACCCGGTGAGAGTGAGCTCACCCCTCAGGTGAGAGCGGTCGTACTGAGCGTGCTCGGCACCATCGGCGCCAACGAGTCCATCCAGGCTGAAGCGGTTCGCCGATTTGAAGCGAACGACCTCGACGGCAACCTCGCGAACGCGATCCTGCGCGTCGTCGCTCGCCAAAATCGGCCCGGCGACTACGAGACCTTCCTCGAGCGCTACCGTCACGCCGCGACACCCCAAGACGCGCAGCGCTACCTCTGGCGCGGCATCCCCGAGTTCCCCGACGAAAAGTCCGCCCTCGACGCGGCAGAGAAGTGCTTCAGTGAGTTCCGCAACCAAGACGCCGCGATCGTCCTCGCGCTCTTGTCGCGCAACGTCGTTTCCGGTCCCACCGTGTGGCGTTACATGGCCAGTCGTTGGGACGAAGCCATCGAGAAGTTCCCACAGAACTCGCACTCGCGCCTCGCCCTCGGCACGCCGACGTTCATCCGCGACGAAGCGTTCGCCGACGAGGTCGAGAAGTTCCACACCGAGCACCCCGTTTTTGGCGGCCAGCGGACAGTCGAGCAAGACCTCGAACGCATGCGCGTCGGGCTCGTCTTCGCGACGGCGATGCGCAATCAGTTTTAGGACGTCCGCGTGAACGTCGGCGCGTTTCTTGGCATCTTCGCGGTGATGTTCGTCCTGGAGCTTCCGGATAAGACCATGATCGCGACGATCGTCATGAGTACGCGCGCTCGGCCCTGGTCGATCGTCATCGGCGCGTCGTTGGGCTTCATCGTGCAAATGGGTCTCGCCGTCGCGGCCGGCGGTCTGTTGACCCTGCTACCCGCGCACGTGAAGGACGTCATCGTCGCCCTGTTGTTCCTCGGCGGGGGTGCGTACCTTCTGTTCTCGCGCGAATCCGAGGCGGAGGAGGCGGGTCGTCGCGAAGCGTCGAGCGAACACGCCGCGACGAGACTCAAGGAGATCGTCACGGCCTTCACGGTCATCTTCGTCGCCGAGTTCGGCGACCTGACGCAGATCCAAGCGGCGAACTTCACCGTGAAGACCCATCAACCGCTGGGGGTCTTTCTCGCGGGGTCGCTCGCCATGATCACCGTGTCATTCATCGGCGCCTTCGGTGGCCAGCAGCTGCAGCGGATCGTTCCCCTCAAGTGGATACGGCGAGGCGGCGGTCTCATCTTCACGGGGTTGGGCGTCTACACGTTGGTCTCACTGGCGCGATCATGAATCGTCGCGACGAACTGTTGGAGTTGGCACACGTCGCCAAGGGATTCATGCCGACCAACGAAGGACGCGCACTCTACGAGGCGGCCCTCGAGTACGGCGAACGCGTCCCGGGTGGCACGTGGCTCGAAGTAGGCGCGTGGTGCGGTAAGTCCGCCCTCTACCTCGGCAACGCGGCCGAAGCGACGCGCAGCGTGCTCTACTCCCTCGATCACCATCACGGCAGCGAGGAGAACCAAGAAGGTTGGGAGCACTTCGACCCCACCCTCGTCGACCCCGTGGACGGGCGACTCAACACGTTGCCGAGCTGGCAACGAACGATTGCCTCGGCACGCCTCGAGGAGACGGTCGTCGGACTGGTTGGGCACTCGACGGTGGTGGCGAGCCACTTCGCGCAACCTCTCGATGTTCTCTTCATCGACGGCGGTCACGCGCGCGACGTCGCGTTTGCTGACTACGAGGCCTGGTCCCCCAAGGTGGTCGTCGGAGGGCTGCTCCTCATTCACGACGTCTTCGCTGATCCTCGTGACGGCGGCCAGCCCCCCTACGAGATCTATCTCGCCGCACTCGACAGTGAGCGGTTCATCGAACGAAGCGCGGAGGGATCACTTCGAGTCCTCTCGCGCGATCTCTAGCGAAGAAGCGGACAGCCTGGCTCGGCGAGATCGAGGGGCGAGGCGAGCTCGTCGTGGCGAAAGATGCCCGCCGCTCTCGACGATGAACTGAGTGCGTCGGCGGCCAAGAGCACCGCCGCCGCGGTGTACGACGTCGTCTCACGGTCGGGGTACGTCACGCGGTCGGGGTACGCAATGCCCGTCCAGTACGCCCCGTCGTCTCGACGATGAAGACGCGTGCAGTTGAAGAGGTCGAGCGCCTTGGTGGTGAGGCCGAGCGCGTCGAGCGCGAGCACGCACTCTGCCGTCTCCGCCGCCGTCACCCAGTCGTTCGTCGACACGCAGCGCACGCCGAGCCCGTCCATCACGTGGCGCTCCCATCCGTCATCGATGCGCTTCTCTCCGGCGTCACCGCGGAGCGCCCCCGAGAAGATCGGGTAGTACCAATCCATCGCGAACTCGTTCTTGGGCGCGAAGGCGCCGGGATGGTGCGCCACCGCGTGGCCGAGACGACCGGCCGCGAGTTCCCACTCCGGTTTGGAATGATCGAGTCGCTCGGCGAGCGCCACGCCACAGCACAGTGCGTGAAAGATGGACGACGATCCGGTCAACAGCGCGTAGGACTCCGGTCGACCTTGCGCGTCGAGCGACCAACGGATCGTGCCGTCCGAGAGTTGCCAGCGCAGGACGAACTCGAGGGCACGTTCGACGACGGGCCACAGTTCGCGCGCGAAGTCGACGTCACCGGTTGCGAGGACGTAGTGATAAAGACCCGCCGCGACGTAGGCGCAGACGTTCGTGTCGAGACGCGTGTCCTTCACCTGGTTGCCCACGTAGTAGTTGAACCAACTGCCGTCACCGAGCTGCGTCGCTTCGAGCCAGCGATAGGCCGCGCGCGCTTCATGCTCGTAGCCACTGATGGTGAGCGCCATCGCGACCTCGACGTGATTCCAGGGATCGCTGTGACCCCCGTCGAACCAGGGAATCTGCCCGTTACCGCGCTGAAGGGACGCCAAGTAGCCCGCCGTCAACGCCAACTCTTCGCTGGTGATGACCCCGGGTACGCCGCCCAACGAACTGGTGGTGGAACTCATCGGGGCTTGCGCACGTACACCACGATGGATTTGCCCATGAGCGGCGAGAGGACCCGTTCGGCGTAGCGCGTCGTACGCGGCTTCTTCATCATGTCCCACACCAGCAACTGGTGGTAGCGCTTCACGAGTCGGTGGTCGTCGTTGGTCGTACCGACGAAACACTTCAACCACCAGTAGGGACTGTGCAGTCCGTGGGCGTAGTGGTGTCGCGTCACGACGAGCCCGGTCGACGCGAGGCGCTCTTGAAGGACCGAGCGACGATAGATGCGGATGTGACCGCCGGGCACGTTGTGGTATGCGTCCGAGAGCGCCCAGTTGATCAATTCGGGACCGAAGCGCGGGACCGTGATGGCCATCGTGCCGCCGGGCCTGAGCACGCGCGTCAACTCACGCATCGCGGCGACGTCGTCGGGGATGTGTTCGAGGACCTCGGAGCAGATGACGCGGTCGAAGGTACCGTCGGGAAACGGGAGGTGCAGCGCGTCGCCCTGGACCACGTTGGCGTGGAGCGTTCCCTGGTGCAACTCGCCCGCCTCGAGCATGGCGGCGAACGTCGCGGCGACGCCTTCGACCTCGTCACGCCCGGCGTCGAGGGCGACGACGCTCGCGCCACGTCGCGCGGCCTCGAAGGCGTGGCGACCGAAGCCGCAGCCGAGGTCGAGGACCTTGTCCCCACTCTTTAGACCCAGTTCTTCGTACTTAGCGGTCAACATCAGTCGAACGACACCGAGTCGGGAAGGGGGCGGCCGTGCAAGATGGCGTCGTAACAGGCCGCTGTCCCTCGGGCCGTCACCTGCCAGGTAAAGCGCTCGATCACGCGGCGGCGACCGGCGGCGCCCAGGCGCTCGCGAAGTTCCACGTCATCGAGCAACTTGGCGATCGCCGTCACCAACGCCTCGGGGTTGTTCGGCTCCACCAACAATCCGGTCTCGCCACTCGTGCCCACGACTTCGGGCAGAGCGCCGCCGGTCGTCGCGACGACCGCTACGCCACAGCTCATCGCTTCGATAGCCGGCAACGAGAATCCTTCATAGAGACTAGGCACGATGGCCACTTCCGCCTCGCCGTAGAGGCGCGCGAGCTCTTCGTCACTGACGCCGGTGATGGTCGTGACGATGTCCGTAAGACCAAGTCGTTCAAGGGCCATGGCGACGCGGCCCTTCGGCTGGGGCTGACCAATCACGATGAGGTCGATGTCGCGCTCGACGCGAAGTTTCGCGATCGCTTCGAGCAGGGGCACCAACCCTTTCATGGGCACGTCGCTGCTCGAGGTGACCATCAAGCGGCCCTTCTTCTTTACGACGTCGTCGTAGGGCTTGAAGACATCCGGATCAACGCCCACGGGCACGACGGTGAGACGACTGAGCGCCACGCCCATCTGGGCGTTGATGTCGATCTTGGAGTTGTGCGACACCGTCAACACGGCGGGCAACTGCTTGACGACGCGGACCTGCATGCGGAGGAACCCGAACCAGCGTCGCGTCGTAAAGCGCTGCCAGCGCGTCTCCGTGTGATCGAGCGCGATGGAACGATCGACGGTGATGGGGTGGTGCAGCGTCTCGAGGAGCGGCCATCCCTTTCGGTGCAGTTCCAAGATGCCCGGACCCATGCACTGGTCGTCGTGCACGATGTCGAAGTCACCGCGTCGTGAGGACAGAATCTTCGCGATCCGCTTCGAGTACGCGAGTGGCTCCCCGAACCCCGCGCTCATCATGACGGCGAACTCCGCGACGTCGGCGAACGACGTGAACTCGCGTCGCGCCGGAATGCGAAACGGGTCGGGGTCGCGGTACAGGTCGAGTCCTCGAACGGCGGTGAAACCCACGCCCTCGTCCAATTCGGGCCACGGAGGACCGGAGAAGACCTCGACACTGTGGCCGAGCGCGACGAGCTCGCGCGTCAAGTGACGGGTGTACACGCCTTGGCCGCCGCAACGCGGATTGCCCCGGTAGACGAGGAACGCCACGCGGTACTTTCCCGGCTCCGCCACTCGCGCGGGGACGTGGGCCGGCAGCGTGAGAGTGCGACTCAGCGCCCAGGACGCCTTGATCGCGGCGATGGCTTCAGTGAGCGTACGGGACAAGGGACGACTTTCTTATAGACCGGGGTCTTCCATTCTCCCCCAATTCCAGAACGTCCACAAACACCCGTCAAAACGTGGACTACGCCTTGAGTACGATGCGAACTATGGATCTCACCTACCCCCCAGAAGCCGAGTCCTTTCGCAAGGAGATCCGTGCGTGGCTCGAGGAGAACCTGCCCGAGGGGTGGTTCGAACCGGGCTTTTCCATGAACGCCGAGGAACGCGCGAACTTCAACGAGACGTGGACTCAGAAGCTCTTCGCGGGTGGCTGGATCTGTGCCGGGTGGCCCGTTGAATACGGCGGCAAGGGACTACCGCTCATGGACCAAGTGGTCTTGAACGAAGAGTTCGCCAAGGCCAACACGCCCATGCGGGCCGACTTCTTCGGGGACACGCTGGTGGGCCCGACCATCCTTCAGTGGGGCACCGACGAACAGAAGAAGGAGTTCATCCCGGGTATCTTGAACGGTTCGATCGCGTGGTGTCAGGGATTCTCCGAGCCGAACTCGGGCTCAGACCTCGCCGCTTTGAAGACGTCCGCGGTGCTCGACGGTGACGAGTGGCTGATCAACGGACAGAAAGTCTGGACGACCCAGGCCCAGCACGCCGACTACGTGTTCCTCCTCACGCGCACCGATCCCGCAGCGCCCCAGCACGCGGGTATCAGCTACCTCCTCGTGCCGATGCACCAAGAGGGTGTCGACGTCCGACCCATCACCCAGGTCGACGGGTCGGCCGAGTTCAACGAGGTCTTCTTCACGAACGCTCGCGCGCCCAAGGGCAACGTCGTAGGGGGCGTCAACAACGGCTGGAAGGTCGCGATGACGACGCTCGGCTTCGAGCGCGGCTCGTCCGCCACGACGGGCTATCGCCGTTTCCTGAAGGAGTGGGAGACGGTCGTCAAAGAGACGAAGCGTCTCAACAAGAACGACGACGCGCTCGTGCGCGACGCGCTGGTGAAGGCCTGGTCGAAAGTGAAGATCATGGAGATCAACGGCTACCGTTCGCTCACCGACGCGCTCAACAACACCCACAACGCGGCGCTACTCGGCGCGTGCAACAAGATGTTCTGGTCCGAGGCCCATCGCTCCTCCATGGAACTTGCGATGGACATACTCGGCATGGAGGCGCAGATCCTCACCGGCAAGGGTCCAGTGACCGGGCCCTCGGGTGCACCACGTCGCGGCCGGGCCGACTACCCCGTCTCCGATCTCCAAGCCCAGTTCTTCTTCTCGCGCTCCGAGACCATCTGGGGCGGCACCGCCGAAATCCAGCGCAACATCATTGGCGAGCGCGCACTCGGACTACCGAAAGAGCCCAAGGTTCACAACGCTTAGGCGTTTTGCAGGACCGCCATATTGCGTAGTTCCTGACGCTGTTGGACGAAGAGTCCGACGCTCGTGAGCACCGCGAAGACCGCGCCCATGAGGATGCCGACACCGGGATTCGACCACGACACCACGAGTCCGACGAGCGGCGCGCCGATGGGTGTCGTGCCGAGGAACGCAATGCTGTAGAGGCTCATCACCCGTCCGCGCATGTGCTCGCTGGAGTTCAGTTGCAAGAGGGAGTTGGCGGTCGCTATCAACGCAATCGAGAACGCACCCGTCGGGATCATCGCGATCTCGGCCCAGGTCACCGTCGGCGCGAAGGCCGCTAGCGCCATGAACGCCCCAAAGCCCAGCATGATGAGGGCGAGCAGCCGGGGCGTCGGACGTGATCGTCGAGCGACGAGGAGCCCACCAATGACGGCGCCGAGGCCCATCGCGCCCATCAAGACGCCGTAGTGACCGGCCGAGTGTTCATGGAACGTCACACGCGCGAGGAGCGGCAACGTGACCGTGAAGTTGTACGCGAAGGTGCCCACGACCGCGACCGCGACGATGACGTTACGCAGCAAGGGATTGTCGAAGGCGTACTTGAGTCCCAGTCGAAGTTGACCCTTTTCGCGGGCCACGGTGCGCATGGGCAAGAACTCGGCTTTGCGCATCAACAAGAGTGCGATGAGTACCGCGACGAAGGAGGCCGCGTTGGCGAAGAAGCAGGCCGCGGTCCCGACGAAAGCGATGACGCCCGCGGCGATCGCCGGACCGACGAGACGACCGGAGTTCATCAAGACCGAGTTCAAACTCACGGCGTTGGCGATGAGATCGCGACCGACCATTTCCTGGACGAAGGCTTGGCGCGCGGGTACGTCGAAGAGGTTCACGATGCCGAGCCCGAAGGCGACGATATAGACACCCAGCACCGTCACGTGGTGGGTGCTGACGAGGACGCCGAGCAGGAGCGCCAACACACCGGCCGACGACTGCGTGAAGTACAAGATCCGACGCTTCTCGTGGCGGTCAGCGATGAGTCCCCCGTAGGAGCCGAGGAACAACATGGGCACGAACTGCAGCGCGATCGCGATCCCGAGATCAACCGACGAACCCGTGATCTGTAAGACCAACCAACCTTGGGCGACGGACTGCATCCACGTCCCCGACATCGAGATCAACTGACCAATGAAGTACAGCCGAAAATTTCGGACCTTCAGGGCCGCGAACGTGCGCGAGTTACCGCGTGCTCTGCTCACTCGTCCTCCAACAACACTTCGAGGAACGTGACCAGCTCTTCGGCCCTGCGCTGGTCGGTCGTTGAGAGTCCTAGGAGCTTGCGCTCGAGAAACTCGGTCTTGCGCTGGCGAATTGCGTTGAGTTCTTTTCGACCAAGTGGGGTCAAGCGAACGCGCGTGCAGCGACGGTCGATTTCGTCCTCGAACGTGTCGATGAGACCCAATTGGCCCATACCCCTCACCAACTTCGTGATCGAAGGGGGTTGGACTTGTTCGGCGATCGCGAGGTCACCGAGTGACGGACGGACGAGCTTGTCGATGGAGGCGAGCATCGACGCCTGCGCGGGGGTGACCCCGCTGAGCGCGGAGTAGCGCAACTTGCGATTCATTCGCGTAATGGCTCGACGCAAGCGGGCGGCAGTTTCGTTCGTGGTCATATTCATTAGTTCACCTAACTAAATAATATCATGCGTCCGCGCGAACGCGTCCGGCTTGGTCGACGGGCCCCCAAGAACGTTACGCTCAAGTCAGTCGCCGAGTCCTCTACGTGAGCGATCAGTGAGGATCACCGTGTACAAAGTTCCATCGCAGGTAGGCAAAACGGCCATCGTCACGGGCGCCAATAGTGGCACGGGTAAAGAGACCGCCCGACGGCTCGCCGGGGCCGGCGCGAAGGTCATCATGGCGGTTCGCTCTCAGGAGAAAGGCGACGGCGCGCGCGACGAGATCCTCGCGCAACAGCCCGACGCTCAACTCGAGGTGCGCGTGCTCGATCTCGCCGATCTCTCGTCGGTGAAGTCCTTCGCCGATACGCTCGTGAGCGAGGATCGCCCACTTCACCTCCTCGTCAACAACGCGGGCGTCATGGCCCCACCCAAGCGCTTCGAGACCGTCGACGGATTCGAACTTCAGTTCGCCACGAACTTCCTCGGCCCGTTCGCCTTGACGATGCGAGTACTTCCGCTCCTCCTCGCGACCGGCTCGGCGCGCGTGACGACAATGAGCAGCAGCGTCGCCGCGATCGGCCGCGTTCGATTCAATGACCCTCAGCGACGTGCGCACTACACCCCCTACCCCGTGTACGCCCAGTCCAAACTCGCTGATCTGCTCTTCGCGCTGGAGCTCGCGACGATCGTCACCCGGCGCGACTGGGACCTGATGAGTATCGCCGCGCACCCCGGTTTCACGCGCACCAATCTCCTGAGCGCGGGAGCGAGTCTCGGGCGCGAGAAACCTCGGCGCCAGTGGATGGGTCAAGCAAAGTTCATCCCGTCCCAGGGTGTCGAAGAGGGGTCGGAACCACTGCTGTACGCGGCCGCGAGTCCCGAAGCGATCAGTGGCGCCTACTACGGGCCGAGCCGCTACTTCGGTCTCGTCGGTCCGACGACACTCGCGCGTATTCCGAGGTCGGCGCGCACGCCCCACCTCGGCGAGCGACTGTGGTCACTGGCGGAGCAACTCACGAACGTCGGTCTACCCGACGCCTAATGCTCGAACTAGAGCGAACGGTAACGCGGAACGTAGCCGCCCGTACCGAGGAGCGACGAGTCCTCGGGGTCCATCGTCTCGTCGACGCCCCCAATGACTTCGGTCACCCACGAAAGTCGGTCCATCAAAATTCGCGTCACGCCACCTTGAATGGTGTCGGTAGAGATCGCGCAACTCGAGCACGCACCTTGAAGTTGTACTTCGATCACGCCGGACTCGACGTCACAACGGATCAGCACGAGGTCGCCTCCGTCCGCTTGTACGGAGGGGCGCATCAAGTCCATCAGTGCGTTCAGCGCTGAAAGACGACTCGCTCGTTCTTGATCGGAGAGTTCCACTCATCCAGTCTGCCGTGGATTCCAGTTACCGTGCCCTCCAGGGTCCAGTTACTACGATATCCTGGTGATTAACGAATCTTCAAATCTGAGCGCCCACGATATCGACCTCTCACCAACGGAGTTTTGGCTCAGACCATTGAGCGAACGAGAAGAAGCGTTCCGCGTCCTTCGACGTGATCTCCCTATTAGCCGCTACGCCACGCCGCTCCTCGCGGGGTCGACGCTCGAGCTCCCTCCTGATGAGGGCTACTTAGCCTTGACTCGCCACGCCGACATCGCTGAGGCCTCGCGCCGACCCGAGGTCTTCATCTCAGCGCCGGGCGCGGTGTCGATGATCGACTTGCCGCCGGAGATCGTTGAGTACTTCTCGGGCATGATCTCGACGGATAACCCCAAGCACGCCCGACTTCGCCGGATCGTGTCGAGAGCGTTCAGTCCGAAGAACGTCCGCGGTGTTGAAGAGTCCGTCGAACGCGTGGCGGACGCCGTCCTCAACCGGGCCCGTGACGAAGGAACGGGCGATTTCATAACCGACATCGCAGCGCCCTTTCCCCTCGAGATCATCTGCTCGATGATGGGCGTCCCCGAGAGCGAGTACGCGACGGTTCTCAAATGCTCGAACATCATTCTCTCCAATGGCGACTCGGAGTTCATTGCCGAAGGCAGTGACCCGGTGATGGCCTTCATCGAGTCGGGAGCGACCCTGACCGGCATCATGGAGGAACTCGCCAAGTACCGTATCGACAAGCCGATCGACGACATCACCAGTGCGCTCGTAAACGCGGAGATCGAGTCTGAGAAGTTGACCCAACAGGAACTCGCTTCATTCTTCGTACTGCTCGTGACCGCGGGTAACGAAACCACGCGCACGGCGCTCGCGCACGCGCTGATCGCCTTCGACGACTTCCCCGACCAGAAACAGTTGCTCATCGATGACTTCGAAGGACACGTTAAAACTGCCGCCGACGAGATCGTGCGGTGGACGACACCGATCACGTGGATGCGCCGAACCCTCGCCTCCGACTACACCATGTCGGGCTACGAAATGAAGACCAACGACAAGGTCATCATGTTCTACAACTCGGCCAACCGCGATGAAGACGTCTTCGTCGACCCGTACACGTTCGACATTGCGCGAACTCCAAACGACCACTTCGGCTTCGGGGCCCCCGGCCCACACTTCTGCCTCGGCTCGCACTTGGCGCGCCGCGAGATTTCCGTGATGTGGCGCGAACTACTCTCGCGCACGCCCACCATTCACCACACCGCGCCACCCGTGCAGTTGGCGTCGAGCTTCGTGAACGGGATCAAGCACCTGACCTACGACTTTTAGGACTTTCGCGCCGCCTGGGCCTCGTCGAAAACTCGCAGCGCCCGAGGTCCCCAAACGGTACCGGGTCCCCCGTTCATCGAGATCGCGACACCGATTGCTTCGCCGAGTTGCTGTCGCGTGACGCCCGCGCGTAACGCGCCGCGCGTGTGCGCCACGATGCACCCGTCGCACTCTCGAGTGATCGCGATGACGACGGCCAATAACTCCTTCACCGCAACAGTCAGCTCCCCTTCGGCCATGGCGGCCGTCGACATCGTCACGTAACTCTTCATGACCTCGGGGATCAACTCGTGCAGGTCGAGCGACGGCTGTCGGAGTTCCTCTCGAATTCGGTCCATGCTTTCCATAATCACCTCCAGAAGCGAGCGTAGTGACACCGTGACAAACCGAAGCCGACTTCATGCTTTCGTAAGATGAGACGGTGAGCGCCATCGACGAACTTCTCTCGCATAATCGCTCGTACGTGAAGACGCACGGGCACCGCGAACTACCCACCGCCCCGCGCCTCCAACTCGCGGTCCTCACCTGCATGGACTCGCGACTCGACCTCTTTGGCGCACTCGGTCTCGACCTCGGCGAGGTGCACCTCGTTCGAAACGCTGGCGGCATCGCGAGCGACGACGCCATTCGATCACTGCTACTCAGCCAACGATTGCTCGGCACGAAGTCGGTGATGGTCATCCACCACACTCGCTGTGGACTCGAGACGTTCGACGAAGAGATTCTGATGGAGGAGATCGAGACCACCCTCGGTGCTCGTCCGACCTTTCGTCTCGGCGCCTACAAAGACGTCGACGCGGACGTTCGCGCGACCGTCGAATCCCTTCGATCGAGTCCCTTCGTCGACGACACGGAGATTCGAGGATTCGTGTTCGACGTCGACGACGGAGAACTTCGCGAGGTCGTCGTTTAGGCCAGATTCGGCCTGGACCATTCGTCTCGCTGAATCCCTCTACAGAGACGCGTTTGGCTGACCTTCGCCTTGAGTGATGAAGTTCTTCAGACTCTCGTTTATGAGAAAGCCCCACGCGTTCGAACACGCGTCGAAGCACTCGTAGTCGGGAACCAGTCCGACGTGCGTGAAGCGTACGTTGGTCGCGCCGTCCGCTTCTGTCACGTCGAACGTGATCTCGGTGCCGTTCCACTCGGACTTGTCCTTCACGAAGTTGAGGGAGCTGTCGACGACGAGCCAGACGACTCTCTTGTCGGGAACGAACTCCGTGATCTTCTGCTTCGAGTAGTGCATGTCTTCGTACCGGTACGCGAACTCGTCACCGAGATGATCCGTAGGCCCCTCGATGTCTCCGGACCACCAACTGCGGACGTCGTTGATGGCGGCGAACACCTCGGCTGGTGTTTGTGCAACCGTGAAGGTCGTGGTGTAGTTCTGATCATTCATTGTTCTCTCTACTTTCTCGCTGTGCACTTCGTGCCCTTTTTTCTTCGAGCGTGGTTGACGCTTCCGCGATCTGCTGGATGATCCTGAGCCGTCGATCCCACTGCTGTGAAAGCTTCTCCATCCATTGCACCGTTTCACTTAGGGGTTCTGTGCGCACGATGAACCGGTGTTCTCGCCCGTGGCGACGCCCTCTAACGAGCCCCACCCTGTCCAGGACGGCGAGGTGCTGGACGACGGCCTGACGGCTGATCGGAAGATCACCAGCTAGTGCCGTCGCCGTCGCTTCTCCTCGAACGGAGAGCCGTTCGAGGAGGTCTCGACGCGTAGGGTCGGCGAGCGCCGTGAGGACGTCAGTGACGTTGCTCACGACAAATTGCTGAGCGGAGTGTCGAGGTTAGCCATCACGTACTTGGCCATCTCCGCGATGACGCTCGTCCAACCCTTCGAGTGATTCTCGTATTCGGTGGGAACGTTGATCGCGTCGAATCCGCTCTCCACCACGCGAAGTACGGTCCCCGAGGACGTTTCCTTCAGCGTGAACGCAACCAAGGTTGAGTTCTCTTCCGTGGCGAGGACGCCCGGGTACGCGGAGGCCCACCGGAACGAAAACTCGTGGGGCGGCGTCACCGAGACGATGACCGTCTTGAAAGCCCCGTGGTGACCCTGGTCGAAGGTCATGACCCCGCCAACTCGAAGATCGATGGAGACGTCGCCTCCGTCGCTAAACCACGCGCTCACGCTCTTGGGTTCGGTTATCGCGGACCAGACCCTCTCGATCGGTGCGTCAATGACGACTTCGCGGTCAATTTGGTCAGTGTTCATAAGGAAGTCTCCCCGTCTAGTGTTGCCCTGTGCAAGTGAAGACTAGCGCGTCAAGTGACAATGCGCAAGTATAAACTTGCGGGTTTTGAGCTATTTATAGGTCGCAGGAGCGCCTGTACGGGTGAGGACGGCGGTTGACTTTGATCGCCTCGCGTTTCGCGGCCCTTTGACGACGTCGAAAGGACCCTCAGCGCCTCACTAGAGCTTCTTCTTGAAGCCCTGACTGGTCTTCTCGAATCCGTTCGTCTCGTAGAAACGGTGCGCGTCGAGTCGAACGTTGCGACTGGTCAGTTGGATCCGGTAGCACCCGGCTCGTCGAGCAAGTGCTTCAGCCTCGGCGAGCAGCTTCGTGCCGACGCCCTTGCCGCGAAGATCGCTGCGGACGTGCACGCTCTCGAGTTCACAGCACCACCCACCGGTCTGTTGAAAGTGTTGGAACACGAGGACCTGGCAGACGCCCACGACGTCGCCGTTCATGTCGGCGACCAACACGTCCCCTCGACGTCGACGGGTCTCTTCGACGGCCGACCAGTAGGCGTCGACGTTCTTCTCGTCTTCGAACTGCGGGGATAGCGATCCTCCTTGAATCACCAACGAGGCCACGCCGACATCGTCACGCTCAATCGGGCGAATGAGAACGTCCATGGCCTACGGACGTGGATCAATGGGCGTAAGGACTCCGACGCTCTCTTCGATGGCCTCGGCGGCGTTCAAGCAGAGGTCCTCACGAAAGAGATCACCGATCACCTGAACTCCCGTCGGGAGGCCGTTCGCGACGCCCGTCGGCACGCAGGCGGCCGGCAGGCCGAGGAGGTTCGCCGGCAACACGAACCGGAAGAGCTCGACGACTTTCATTGCTGAATCGGCGTCTTCAATGTCGAATCCCAGCGCGAACGGCGGCTGGGTCCACACGGGACCGACGATCAACGGGTACGTCGTCAGGAACTCTCGCCACGCTCTCGCCACCCGATAACGCGTTTCGTGCATCAACGCCATCGACGAGTCCGTCCCGGCCGGGAACTCGACGTAGGTCAACTCGAGGAAACGCCGTCCACCGTCGCCCATCAGCGTCTCGAGGCGAGGCATCGCGACCTTGAGACTCGTCATCATGAGTTCGGTCCACGCGAAGTACGCGTCGAAGAGAAGTGGAGGCTCTACCTCTTCCACCTCGTAACCGGCCGCCTCGAGCGCGCGCCCCGCGATACGAACGCCCTCCGCGACGTCCGCGTTTGTCTCTCCCCCCGTGGGTTCGGCGACGAGCGCGACACGTTTCGACACGGGGCGACCAAACAGCGGCACGTCCACGGACTGGGGGTCGCCGTGGTGCGAGCCCATAACGACCTCAAGACCCCGACGAACGTCGCCAACCTGGCGCGCGAGCACGCCTTCGACGTGCATGATCTGCCCATTGATCGACATCTGCAACTCGTTGCTCGGATTGCCTTGCGGCACTCGTCCCCGCGTAGGTTTTATTGACGCGACGCCACAGCAGTACGCGGGGTTGCGCAACGACCCTCCGATGTCGTTGCCGAGACCCAGAGGACTCATGCCCGACGCGATCGCGGCCGCTTCGCCGCCCGAAGAGCCTCCCGCGGTGTAGCCGTGCTTCCAGGGATTGTGGGTGGCGCCGTACAGCGACGATTCCGAGTTGATGCGAAGACCGAGATCGGGCATGTTGGTTCGCGCAAGCATGACGGCGCCTGCGTCGCGCATCTTCTCCACGGTGGGCGCGTCGGCGGTCGCTATGACGTCTTTGAGGGCCGCTGTCCCTTCGGTCGTGGCGTAGCCGGTGACGTCCAGGTTGCTCTTCACGCTGAAGGGCACCCCGTGCAACGCACCGAGCGGCTCGCCGCTCTTGAGGGCCGCGTCCGCGGCGTCGGCGTCGGCAAGGACCTCATCGCGGCGCACCTCGACGACCGCGTTCACCTCGCCGTTCACCGCGTCAATGCGAGCGAGGTGTGCTTCGACGACTTCGCGCGACGAGGTCTGTCCACTTCGGATGAGCTGCGCCAACGACGTCGCCGACTCCTGCCACAGTTCCTTCGTCACAAGAGTCCCCCAGAAAACGTTGTCCGCGTTAGTTTGTCACGCGAGTGCGTGACAAATGATCAGCCGAAGCGCCCGAGGGTGTAGTCGAGCGTGCGCGAGTCGACGGGATTGTTGAAGATCTTCTCCGTGGTGTCGAACTCAATGAGCTCACCGGCGCGGTCCTCGCCCATCAACAAGAACGCGCAATCGTCGGAGATGCGCGCGGCCTGTTGCATGTTGTGCGTCACGATGACGACGGTGACGCGGCTCTTCAGGCTCGTCATGAGTTCCTCGATGCGCAAGGTGGCGACGGGGTCAAGGGCAGACGTCGGCTCGTCCATCAAGAGGACTTCGGGATCGAGCGCCAAGGCGCGCGCGATGCAGAGACGCTGTTGCTCACCACCCGAAAGATTGGACGCCGACACCTTGAGACGCGACGAGACCGAGTCCCACAACGCCGCAGAACGCAGCGACGACTCCGCGGCCTCATCGAGCAAGGACTTCTTCTTGATGCCGTTGAACCGAAGACCCGACACGGCGTTGTCGTAGATCGACATGGTGGGAAATGGGTTAGGACGTTGGAAGACCATGCCCACGCGCGTTCTGAGTTCCGTGACGGTGATGTTGCCGCGGTAGATGTCGACGCCGTCGAGCAGTATCTGTCCGGTCACCTTGGCGCCCGGGGTCAAGTCGTGGAGACGATTGAGTGCGCGTAACAACGTTGTCTTACCTGAACCGGACGGACCGATGAGACTCGTGACGCGATTCTTCGCGATATCGAAGGTGCAATCTCGTACCGCGGTGCGACCGTGGAACGACACGGCCACGTCACGAAGTTGCATCGCGATGGGTCCTCGGTTGGCCGACTCGGTAGTCGCGGTCTTGGATTGGATGTCTGCCATGATCTCTTGCTCCATTAGTTTCTAACCTGCTGCTTTCTGCTTGCCCAAATCCGGGCTGTGAGACTCATTACAAAAACGAACGCCACCAGGACTAACGCAACGCCCCAGACTTGGAGGCGCTGACTCGGCCACTGCGACTTGGCGTTCTCGAAAATCGAGAGCGGTAGCGACGACACCGGGTCGAGAGGTCGCCACTGGTTGATAAACCCGCCGCCGATGACTAATAACACCGGCGCTGTCTCACCGACCGCGCGTGATATCGCGAGAATTGCACCGGTGACGATGCCCGAGAGTGCGGAGGGAAGCACGATGCGTAGCGACACTTTGTGACTCCGAGCACCGAGCGCCAGTCCGGCTTCTCGAAGAGAGTTCGGCACGTTGCGAACGGCGATCTCGGTCGTGATGATAATCACGGGCATCATGAGCACTGCGAGAGCGAACGAACCGGCCAACGCAGAAAAGCCAATGTTCAGGTCATGCACGATGAACGAGAACGCGAAGAGTCCCATCAAGATAGACGGTGCTCCGGCCATCGTCTGAGCGATGACTCGAAGCGTCGATGCCAGTTTCGAGGCACTTTCCGACAGGTAGATTCCGACGAGCACACCGAGTGGAATGGCCAACACTGACGCGTAGACCGTGAGGGCCAAACTGCCGACGATGGCGTTGGAAACGCCACCGGTGGCATTGGGTGCGATCAACGTCGGCGTCTGAGGTTCAGTCGTGAAGAACGCCTTGTTGAGCACGGGGAGACCGTTCTTCACCAGCTCGGCGATTAAGAAAACGAGGGGCACCGCCGCGATGAGGAGTGCGACGGCGCAGAGCACCATCATCACGCGTGACGTGACCACTCGACGAGCGTGCACGCTCTTCGAGATCCTTCGAATCTCGTCGCGAACGAGGTGGCCGTCTTCGACGGGTTCGTTAAGTTCGATCATGTCGCTCATACGATCGCCAGGATCTTTCGCTGGCGATTCACGAGCGACCGGCTGATCATCGAGAGTCCGAAGTTCAAGAGCATGAGCAAGACACCGAGCGCCATCAGCGCCGAGATCTCGGTGCCCTGCGATTCACCGAACGTCAAGGCAATCCACGCGGCGATCGACGTGCCGGGATAGAGCAGGTGGAACTGCGCGTCCGCCACGCCACCGGCAACCAGGGCGACGGCGACCGTCTCACCGGTGGCTCGGGCCAGTGCCAAGAACGTCGCGCCGAAGAGCCCGACCTTCGCGGTGGGTAGGACGACTTCGCGAATGACCTGCCAGCGTGTCGCACCCAAGGAGAGACTGGCTTCGATGAGGTCTTGCGGGACGACGGCGATCACCTCTCGACTAACGGCGACGAACGTAGGCAAGATCATGATGCCAAGGACGAGTGACGCCAACAACAGTGACGTGCCGTACTCTTGGCCCGGATTGCCGAAAAGTACCTTGGCGAAAGGCCAGCTGTTCAACCAGGGAATGACGGTCACCGTCATCCACGGCGACAGCACCAGGAGTCCCCACAGGCCGTACACCACGCTGGGCACCGCGGCGAGGAGCTCCACCAAGGTCGCCACGATGTTACGAAACCTCCGCGGAAGGAGGAAGACGATCGAGATCGACGTGCCGAGTCCGATGAGCACCGCGAGTACCAGCGCGATGATCGACGTCTCGAACGTGCCCACGATCATCGCGAGACCGCCAAAGGGCCCGGAGGGCGACGTCCAACCTTTTCCGGTCAGGAGGGTCCAACCGTGGTGCAGCCACGTGGGTAGCGAACTCCAGAAGATCGTCCCCACGAATCCCACACTGATGACGCCAAAGAGTACGGCACCGCCAAGGAGGACAAAGTGGTACCACGTGCGATCGGCGGTGGCGGAGTTAATCTCCGCCACCGCCTCATCGCGCACGTGCAGGTCTGTAGGTATCAGTGCCACTATTTCGACTACCTACTCCCTTGCGCTTATGGTGCTTGTTTTAACTACGAATTCTGTGTTACGCAGACCGTGCCGCTGGCCGTTATTTCCTTCAACAGCGCGTGCGCGTAGGTGCGAACCGAGGTGGGTAGCGGGACGTAGCCCTCAGCCTTTGCGATCGCGTTCTGCGCGTAGTGCGACTCCCAGTCCAGGTACTTGGTGATCGCTTCGCACGTACCAAGGCTCGTCTGAGCCTTGGGCACGATGGCCCAGCTGTACGTCGCGAAGGGCCAGACGTTGCTGCCGGGCTCGTCAGTGATCGCGAAGTTCGCGGTCGACAGACCTGAACCCGCCGCAGCGGCGGCGTTGGCGATGTTGGTCAAGTTGGGCTCAAGCCACTGGCCGTTCTTGTCCTGCAACTGCGCCACTTGGATCGCGTCGTTGCCGGGGATCAACACGTAGCTGTACTCCACGTAGCCAATCGAGCCGAGCGTGTTGACGATGCCCTGTGCCATAGCCGCGTTGTTCGCGACACCGTTGATGTTGGTCGCGCCCCACGCGCCGCCGGCGCCTTCCATCGGACTGCCGCCGTTGGGCGCGTGACCGGAGTTACCCGCCTGGGAGAGGAAGTACGTGAAGGCTTCGGTGGTGCCAGAACCGGCGTTGCGGTACAGCACCTTGATGGTGTTGCGTGATTCGTTGTTGGTCGCGAGGGCGGCGAGCGCTTTACCGACCGTCGTGCTGGTGCCACCGTTCGTTGCGACGATCGCCGCGTTCGACCACGTCGTGATCTTCCCGTCGTAGATCTGGGCGATCTCAGCTGCGGTGAGCTTGAGGTTGTCGAAGCCCGCGCCGAGGTTGTAGCCGACAACGGCACCACCCAAGGCGTAAGGAACCTGGGCGTAGTTCGCCTCGGTCACGCCAGTGGGCAACGTGCCCGCGGCCGCGGTCATTGGTACGTCAGAGAAGCCGATCGCGACGGAACCGTTCGAGATCGCGGTGCGTCCCGTTCCGGATCCGGCAGCGGGGTACGCGCTGAAGGACACTTTGCCGCCCGCGGTGTAGCCCGTCGATCCACTGGTCGTGGCGCCGACCAACGGTGCGTCGAAGGACGAACCGTTGATAGCCAAGGTCACGGTGCTGGGCACCTTCAAGTCGATGTCACCTCTGAGGTTCGTGCCTTGCAAACTGGGCTTGGTGCGAGACCAACCCTTCGGGCACACCTTGGTGAAGGTCTTTGTTCTAAGCGCCGTGGTCGTCAGTTCGTAGCAAGTGATTTTTTTCGCCTTTGCGGCACCGCTTGCGGGCAACGTCGCCACGGTTAGGAGACCAGCCGCGGCGATTGACATCGCTGCGAGTGACCTAAGTGTCTTTTTCATTCTGAACTTTCCTCCTAAAGAAAGTGGTGCGATGTGACTCGACGATTCGACGCTCGAACGTGTTGTCGCATGCAACCTAAGAAAGGAAGGTAAACGGGACGTGACTAGCAAGGCCTGCCCGGGTGAAATGAAAGAGAAATCCTAAAAAGACCGTAAAATTACGGTGTTAATCACAGCAACTGTCTCGCCAACCGCACGAAGGGCACCGAAAGTGCGCGTGTTCGGCTCGCAGGCCCGATCCACAGTGCGGGCATTCAGCGAAGACGGCCTGCGGACTACTGCACGCAAAGTCGGAACTGGGAGTCGACGGGGTCTGATCAGGCAACATGATTCAATTGTGCCCGAGCGGCGACTCGGATTCGGTGACCTCTTTATAGGGACGCACGACCGGGGCGTCAGACCCCAAGGATTGCGGGTGTCTCGGCACTCAGTTGGCCCAGGCGATAGTGGGTGCGACAGAGCACCTGGTAATGGACAGCGCCCTCGCTGACGTCGCCAGTCACGAACTGCGTGCCTTCGCGAGCCACGACACCGTCAACAACGCGCGCGTTGCATCGTCCCTTCTTGCCGCACCAGCACGACGACGTGAGCGGCAGCTCGTGCGCCCAGTCGGCGATCGCGAAGAGCCGGGCCGAAGAGGGAAAGACATTCAGGAGAAAGTCGGCCGAAAGCCCGAAGGCGTGCACGTCGACGTCACGATCATCAACGAGTCGGGCCAGTGCGTCGACCTGAGCAACGCTCGCGAACTGCGCCTCGTCGATCACCAGTATCTTCACACCACGCGCCACCAGTTCCTCGACGTTTCGTTGGATATCAGCGCCGGGCGCGATCGCCTCCGCGGCAGCTTCGATCCCGATGCGACTGGTGACCATGCCGTCGTCACTTCGATCGCCGAAGGTCCACAGCGCCACGTCACTTCGACCTTCTCTCAGTTGCCAGCAGAGTTGGAGCGCCAGCGTTGATTTTCCTGCGGCCATCGTTCCATAGGTAAAGGTAAGTTCAGCCATCTCTTCTTCTCTCGAACGCTCAACGATATCGCCGCGGTCTCGGCCCCTCGCGACCGCTTATGACGAGGTGCACCGTGCCCACTAAATTGTCTGCGTGGAACCCGTGATGCGCACTATTGCCCTCGTGCGCAATGAGCGGCGCGAGATGAGCGACGACAACTGGGACGACTTCGTGTCCATCATCGAGTTGGCCGACGACGTACCGAGCGCGGCGCTGCGCGGACTCGAGGAGTTCTCACACGTGGAGATCGTGTTCTTCGCGTCCCTCGCCGAAAACGTGCCTCCCGGCCCCTGGCACCGTCGTCCCCGAGGAAACGGGGACTGGCCGGACGTGGGAATCTTCGCCCAACGAAACAAGGACAGGCCCAATCGCTTGATGCTCTCCATCGTTGCCGTCGAGAGAGTCGACAAGCGCTCCCTCGTCGTTCGAGGACTCGACGCGATCAACGACACGCAGGTCCTTGATATAAAGCCGGTCTACTCCTGGAGCGGACCGCGAAGTGAACTTCGCGTCGCCAAGTGGAGCGAGGAACTGGGAGAAAATTACTTTTAGGTCAGTCAATGAGCGTCTCGACGACCTCGTCTCGCTGAGAAGCCACGTATCTTTCTGCGAACCTATTCCCAAAGGATCGTCCGGTTCGCCTGAAGTTCCGGTCCACCTGGAATGAATCGTCGGCGGCCCCGTGACCTCGGGCCGTGGCGCAATCGGTGGCGACGGAGTCCCAGATTGTGTGGTTGCTGACTTGACCCTATAATGCCGCGATGGCGGACGACATCGTTCAAGAGGGCACCATTTCGTTTGGCGAATGGTCTACGTGGTATCGGGTCACCGGTGATTTGAACTCCGGGATGACGCCGCTCGTCGTTGTGCACGGTGGACCGGGTTGTACGCACGACTATCTTCTGGCCCTCACGGCAATAGCCGAAAGTGGACGCCCCGTCGTGCACTACGACCAACTCGGCGGCGGACGTTCCACGCACTTGCCCGATCGCGGCGGCGACTTCTGGACCGTGCAACTTTTCTTGGACGAGCTCGACAATCTGCTCGACTCACTCGGCATCGCTGATGACTACCACCTCTTGGGCCAATCCTGGGGTGGCATGCTCGGCGCCGAACACGCCATTCGCCAACCCACGGGACTGCGATCGATCGTGCTGTCGAACTCACCTGCCTCGATGGCGCTGTGGGCCAGTGAGGCAAAGATCTTGCGCGGTCAGCTGCCGCCCGACGTCGAGGCGACGCTCGATCGACACGAAGCTGACGGCACAACCGACGATCCCGAGTATCTCGCCGCGTCGCAGGTCTACTACGACGAGCACGTGTGCCGCGTCGTGCCCAATCCGCCGGAAGTCGTGCGGACGACCGAGTACTTGAACGCGGACCCCACGGTGTATCACACGATGAACGGGCCCAACGAGTTCTTCTGCATCGGGACCTTGAAGAACTGGAGCGTTGTCGAGCGCGTGCAACAAATCGTGGCGCCAACGTTGTTGCTCTCGGGGCGCTTCGACGAGGCCACGCCCGCAACCGTCCAACCATTCTTCGACGCCATCCCCGACGTCCGTTGGGAGATTTTCGAGGCGTCCAGCCACATGCCCTTCATTGAAGAACGCGAACGCTACCTGTCGGTGGTCGAGGACTTCCTCGTCCAGCACGACACGTAGGCGAAAGGCCGTATCTAAAAAATAAAAGGGGAGCACGATGGCCAAGCAGTTAGTCCAGAAAGCGTTCGTAACGTTCGGGGCGCTCGCTCTGATGTCGAGCATGCTTGTAACGATGGGTTCGGTGTCGCCCGCGGGCGCCGCCTTCACCTATCAAGCCAAACACGCGGGAGGCACCGTGCACCTGCTCGCCTCCACCGCGGGGGGCACGTTGGATCCCATGGTCAACTACACCCTGCAGTACTGGCAGTTGTACCAAGCGACCTACGACGGCCTGGTGAGCTTCGAAAAGGTCAGCGGCCAGTCATCCTTTAACGTCGTACCCGACCTCGCGGTGGCGATGCCGACGGTGACCAACTCCGGCAAGACCTACACCTTCAAACTCCGTACGGGCATCAAGTTCTCGAACGGCCAGACCGTCACCGTGAAGGACGTCCTCGCGAGCTTCCAGCGCATCTTCAAGGTCTCGAACCCGAACGCGGGTACCTGGTACAACGACATCGTCGGCGGGCCAGCGTGCGTGACCACGCCCGCGACGTGCACCCTGAAGGGTGGCGTCACCGTCAACGCGTCGACCAACTCGGTCGTCGTCAACCTCATCAAGTCCGACTCGGAGTTCCT
>DASZHK010000056.1:0-14509 GCA_035937905.1 Acidimicrobiales bacterium | reverse complement strand
GTCGAGCGCTGAAAGTGCGTTATCCGTGCTGTCCATGCTGCCACCCTACCCCTCGTCGCTCGTTGCGCGGGCGAATCGTCGAACGTTAAATGATCGATTTGATGATCTCGAGCGCGACGATCGCGATGAGCACCGAGAGGTCGATGCTGACGCCACCGAAGTTCGGTCTCGGCAATATCGAACGCAACGGGCGAAGCACTGGTTCCGTGATCCGCGACAGAATTCGTTGCGTGGTGGCGAGACCACCTTGCGCGCTCGTCTGCGGCACCCAACTGAGCAGTGCCGTGACGAACAGAATAAGGATGTACAACGTCAAAATATCTTGAATGAATCTCATGCCTGGTCGAAGGCGTGATAGTCCGCCGCGCGAAGCCTTTCTTTAATCTCTGGTCCAACGTGCATACCTTGAGGACTGACCAGGTACACGCCGCGAACCAACATCTCGATCTTCGCGTTCATGGCGTAGGCCGTACCGGCCGTGAAGTCGACCAAGCGACGAGCGAGACCCTGGTCGACCTCGAGGGTCGTCAACACCACCGCGCGGTTCGAGCGAAGGAGATCGGTGATCCGACGTGAGTCGTCGTAGTTATCGGGCGTGACGATAGCGACGTCGCGCTCTTGGCTGAACGGAGAGATGCCCCTCGCCGCGTTCGGGTTGGCGATGGGACGAACCCGTGGGGTGCCGTTAGGCCCGTCCAACACCGAGATCGAGGTGTTGCGCTGGGGCGGGGGTCCCGAGGGCGCGTTGCGAAAGGGTGTCGGGTTCGCGGGCTGAGTGGGGAAGGTGCGGTGGGCCGGCGCGGGCGCGGGCGCCCACTCGGGTTCGAGATCTTCTGGCTGCTCCGAGAACGGTCGAGGCGCGTTGCTCGGGCCGTATTCGCCGTACTCGTCTTCGACGAGGCCGAGGAACCCCAGGAACCCTCGTAGCTTTTCTTTCATTCACGTCTCCTTGGCAACGGCGCCCACGTCCATGTTAGGCCAGGCGGCCTCACGCCACCCGAGGACCGAACAGCGCACGCCCTAGGCGAACTTCGGTTGTGCCGTATTCACAAGCCAACTCCAGGTCGTCGCTCATGCCCATGGAGCGTTCGACGAGCTCTAAGTCGTCGGCCATCGTTCTCGTGGCGGCGAAGGCTCTTCTCGTCTCCTCTTCGCCCTTGGGTGCCACCACCATGAGACCTCGCACGTTGAGCCCGAGTGAACGAGCGAGCGTCACGAGTGGCGCCACGTCACTCGGCGCCGCGCCGTTGCGTTGTGCTTCGCCACTGAAGTCGACTTGGACGTCGATCGCCTTACCGGGTGACGTCGCCGCGATCTTCTCGATCTCCCTTTCGCGCGCCACCGCGCTCAAGACGTCCGCGCACGCGCACGCGCGAGCGATCTTGTTCGTCTGCAGCGCGCCGAGGAAGTGCCACGTGACGTTGAGCGCGCTCGTGGCGTCTCGCTTCACGCAGAGTTCGTCCACGTAGTTTTCGGCGAACGTACGCAGTCCAAGTTCATACGCCGCTGCCACCTCGTCGAGACCGAACGTCTTCGTCACCGCGACGAGGCGCACGCTCGAGAGATCTCGTCCGCTACCTTCGACGCGTTCGCGAACGCGCGCGAGGTTGGCGCGTAGTCGCTCGAGTGTCTCTTCGTTAGCGCAAGAAGCTGGGAAGGTCGTCATCGCCACCGACGTCGAAGAAGTCGTCACTCGACGCCGTGAAGATGTCGCTGCGCGGACCTTCGGTCATGACCGGTTGGGCGTTGGTGACGGCCTTCGCGGTCCCCTGATCGAAACCGGCCGCGATCACGGTGACGCGGACGGCTTCACCAATGGAGTCGTCGATGACGCTGCCGAAGATGATGTTCGCGTCGGGGTGCGCGACGGAGTGGATGATCTCCGCGGCTTGGGTGACTTCGTTCAAGGTCACGCCCGGTCCACCCACGATGTTCATCAAGATGCCCCGGGCTCCGTCGATGGACGCTTCGAGTAACGGCGAGGTGATCGCGGCGCGCGCGGCGTTGACGGCCCGTCCTTCGCCAGTGGAACTGCCCACGCCCATGATGGCGGTGCCGGCGTTGCGCATGACGGTGTTGACGTCAGCGAAGTCGGTGTTGATGAGACCGGGCACCGTGATGAGGTCGGTCACGCCGCGAACGGCGGAGAGCAGGACGTCATCGGCGATCTTGAAGGCGTCGAGCATCGAGGTGTCGGGCGCGGTGACCGACAGCAGTCGGTCGTTCGGGATGACGATGAGGGTGTCGACTTTGTCGCGCAGCGCTTGGATGCCCTTTTCGGCCTGGGTGGCGCGGCGCTTGCCCTCGAACGAGAAGGGACGCGTCACGACGCCGATGGTCAAGATCCCGAGCGCTCTGGCGATCTCGGCGACGACGGGCGCGGCGCCGGTACCGGTGCCGCCACCTTCGCCGGCGGTGATGAAGACCATGTCCGTGTCTTTCAGGGCCTCTTCGATCTCCGCGCGGTGATCCTCCGCGGCCTGACGCCCGACCTCCGGGTCGCTGCCCGCGCCAAGACCCCTCGTCAGTTGGCGCCCAATGTCGATTTTGAGGTCGGCTTCTGAGAGCAACAGCGCCTGGGCGTCGGTGTTCGCGGCGATGAACTCGATGTTTTTCAACCCCGACGTGATCATCCGGTTCACCGCGTTCGCTCCGCCGCCGCCCACGCCGATCACCTTGATCACGGCGTGGTAGTTGCTCTGATTGAGACTCATGGGCTCCCCTTGGCTATATCTTCTATTGTTACCGCCTTCGCGGGGGCGGCATGGCGAACAGTCACTGAAGGCTAGTCAGTGCCTACATTTTGGTCAAATGCTTGGCTTTCTACGCGTGCGTCGGCGGCGTCACCGCTAACTCGTCGGGCACCGTCACGTCGACGACGTCACCGGGCACGAGTTGGCTGTGCGCGATGACCGACGCGATCGCGACGAACTTCGCGTGCAGGTTGGTCGTTGGTCCCAAGATGAAGGTCACCGGCGTGGTCAATTTGATCGTCACGGCACCGTGCGCGTTGACCGTGACGGCCGAGACCTGTGACGCGAACGCGCGTGGCAGTTGGCTCGCGACGTACGCGGCGGCGCGTCCGGCCTTGGAGTACGGCCACGTCGACGAGAGCGGGTGCACGTACTCGAGGGTGGGCATGTTGGTCCTGAGCGGCGCGACGCCGAGCGCGCGGCCACTCTGGTCGACGAACTCGAGGACGTGCGTGGACGTGAACGCGACGGCGACGGCCGAGCTCTCGTGCACCGTCACCACGACCGAGTTCGGCCAGTGCTTCGTCACCTGGACGGCGCCGATCCACGTGAAGGCCGAAAGGTTCTTCTTGATCGTCGCGTCACTGAGGTTGATCATCGACGGATGCTTCGCCAAGCCCGACGCCGCAAGAAGCTCGCTCGGGGTCTCGTGATGAAAGCCCACGAACGTGACGTGCTGCACGCGAAAGTACGACTGACGAAGCGTCCACTGGGTGCCGAACGTCAACGCCGTGACGACGACCCCCGTCACGAGGAGCCACTTCGTGAGTCGACGAAGGCGCCGACGCTCGTTTCGTGGTCGCTCGACGCGCGACGGCCTCGTCGGTGCGGCGGCGAGAGGACGGCGAGGTGCGACCGGTCGTTTCGTTGCCTTCGCCCGGCGCGGCGCCTTCGTCAACGTCACGCGTCGACGACTCACGGCGTCACGCCAAATCCAATGAAGCGATGCTCACTCACGAGGGTCACGCCAGTGTGCTCGAGCACACGATCGCGCACGAGACACAACAGGGTGAAGACGTCGTCGGCCCGGCCCGGGACGTCTGCTTGGATGAAGTTCGCGTGCTTCTCGCTGACGCGCGCACTCGCGAAGCGCAGTCCCTTACAGCCAGACGACTCGATGAGACGCGCGGCGTGGTCGTCGGGCGGGTTGCGAAAGACGCTGCCACCGTTGGCGCCCCCGGGCTGGTGTTCATGACGCCACCGCACGACGTCACGAACGCGCGCGTCCGCTTCAGTGGCGTCACCTCTCGCCAGTTGCAGTTTCGCGGCGATGACGACGTCGCCCACGCGTAGCGCGCTCGAGCGATAGCCGAGGCGCAGTTGTTCATTCGACCAGGTCCGTGTCGCGCCCTCAGTCCAAATCGTCGCCTCCTCGAGGGACGCGGCGAGGTCGGCCCCGTGACCGCCGGCGTTCATCGCCACGCCGCCACCGAACGTTCCGGGCACGCCGACGGCCCACTCGAATCCGACGACGCCGTCACTCGCGAGCCGACGAGCCGCGATCGGCATGTCGAGTCCCGCGCCGGCTTCAACGACCACGACGTTCGCCTCGTCATGCCACGTGAGCGTGGCGAAGTCACCGGTGAGATGGACGACGAGCACGTCGTGCTCACCGTCTTCGACGAGCAGATTCGATCCATTGCCGATGCTCAAGATTCCGAGACCGGTCTCGGTCATGAGTGGCCCGAGTTCGTCGAGATCGTCGCGCGAAGAGAGCGTCACGAGAAGTCGCACGCTTCCCCCCACTCGGTACGTCGTTCGCGAACCGAGCGCGGCGTGTTCTTCCACACGATCCGCGCCGAGCGCGACGAGCGCCTCGATTGCACTCACGCGACGCCCCCCGCGAGCTGACTGACGACCGAACCCACGTCGCCGGCGCCGAGGATGAGCAGCACGTCGCTGTCGTCGACCAGATCTTCAAGGAGACCGCCCACGAGAGCGAGGTCGCTGCAGTAGAGCGTGTCGAGTGACGGGTCGTGACGACGAAGGGCGTCCGCGATGATCTCGCCCGTGACACCGGTCGGGTTCGCCTCGCCGGCCGCGTAGACGTCGGTCACGATGACGTGACGAGCGCCCTCGAACGCCGAGGCGAACTGATCGACGAGCGCGAGCGTGCGCGTCACGCGGTGCGGCTGAAAGACCACGGTGACACGTTCGTACCCGGCGGCGCGCGTCGCGGCCAAGGTCGCCGTGATCTCGCCGGGAAGGTGCGCGTAGTCCTCGTAGACGTCAGCGCCACGCCACGCGCCACGAAACTGAAAACGCCGTGGTGCCCCGACGAAGTTCGACAATCCTCGGGTGACGGCGTCGTCGCCCACGCCCAACTCGTGCGCCAAGACGGCTACCAGTGCGGCGTTGGCGACGTTGTGCGCGCCCGTAACGCGAAGCGTTATCTCGAGTGTGCTCTGCGGCCCTCGAAGTCGAAAGTTCGCGCGACGCCGCTCGAGTTCGACGTCCGTCACGCGCCACGTCGCGTCAGCCTCGGTGCCCACCAGCACGGCCGGGCGTTTGACCGCGTCGAGGACACGCTTCACCCCGGCGTCGTCGCCCCAGGCGACGACGGGTCCGCTCGTTCGTTCCACGAGTTCCACGAACGCTCGCTCGAGGGTCTCGAGAGATCCGTAGTGATCGAGGTGATCCGCTTCCACGTTGAGCAGTCCGAGCGCGTAGGGCCGCAGTTCCCCGAACGTGCCGTAGCTCTCGTCGACCTCGACGATGACGTCACCCGTGCCCCAGTGGCCGTTCGCGCCGACACCGAGCACCGGGGCGCCGACGAGCCAGCCGTCGTCGCGACCGGCGGCCAGCGCTACTTGCACCATCATCGACGTTGCCGTGGTCTTGCCGTGCGTTCCCGTGAGTCCGATGACCCTCTTCATGAGTGAGATCTCGTACAGAGTGTGGGCGCGAGAGACCATCTGCGCGCCGGACTCTCTCGCGCGAACGAGCTCCACGTGGTCGCTCGCTACCGCCGGCGACCAGAGCACGACGTCAACGCCTTCAACGTGTGACACGTTGTGGCCCACGAACGTCGTCACGCGGCGAGCACGTACGTCTTCGAGGATGGCGGTGTCCGTGGCGTCGCAGCCACTGACCTCGGCACCCATCTCCGCGAGGAACATCGCCAACGCGCTCATCCCGGCCCCACCCACGCCCACCACGTGGACGCGCTGACCTGGAGTGAACGCACTCACGGGTTGTCACGAACGTCAAGGACCACCGTGGCGATCGCGCGCGCGGCGTCGCGCTTCGCGAGCGTGCCGGCGCCGCGCGTCATCGAAGCGAGCGTCATGGGATCCATCATCGTGTCGAGCAGACCCGCCAACGCCGCGCCCGTGCAGTCGCGGTCGCGCAGCAGTTGCGCTCCCCCGACGCCCACCACGGTCTCGGCGTTCTTCGTCTGGTGATCACCGGGTGCCCCGGGCAGCGGTACCAAGATCGACGGAATCGACAGCAACGTCAATTCAGCGACCGTCACCGCGCCGGCGCGACAGATGGCCACGTCACAGAGCGTCCAGAGTTCGGCCATATCCCCAAAGGCGATCACGCGATAGTCGAGTGCGTCACTCTGCGGTCGTCTCGTCGACACGTCGTCGAAGTCCCGGCGACCGGTGACGTGCAAGATCGTCCGATCGGTGCGCGTACGCCAAACGTCGGCGAGTTCTCGGACGGCGTAGTTCACGCGCGTCGCGCCGAGCGACCCGGTCATCACGACGACGACCATTCGATCCGCGTCGATTGCAGGATCCAGCGCAGCTTTCGCCGCGTCGCGCGCCACCCTCGACCGGTCGACGGTCTCTATGACCTCACGAATCGGGGCGCCCGTCACCACGACCTTCTCACCGGTGGCGGGAAACGCGCAGCATCGCTTTTGCGCGTAGTTGGCGACGATTCGTTGCGCGAGACCGGGCGTAGCGTCAAGTTCTACGAGTACGAGTGGCGTGCGCCAACACATCGCCGCGACGGAGACCGCGAAGGAGGCGTAGCCCCCTACCGACACGACCACCGAAGGCCGCCATCGCCGTACGAGGACTATCGCGCTCGCCAACGCGCCGACGAGGCCAACGACGGCCCCGACGTTGGTGAGGACGTCCTTCGAACGCCACGAACGTCGAAGGCCCCTTCCGGGAAGCAGCGTGAGAGCGACGCCACGGTCCGAAAGCAACTCACGTTCTTGGCCACGTCGACTGCCCACGAAGCGCAGTTCGTTCGACGAAAGCCCCGCGTCACGCAGCGCGTCGGCTACTGCGTGCATCGGAAAGACGTGTCCACCCGTGCCGCCCCCGGTGATAACGACGGGGCCGGTCATTAGTAGCCCCGAGGGTCACGTCGAGGAGGATGTGAGCGTGGCGCCGGTCGTTGGGCGCGAGGCCGTTCGAGGGATTGGCGAAAGTTGGTCAGTCGGTACTCACGAATGGTGAGGTCGTCCGTGCGACTTCGATCGTGCGCGATGTTGTAAAGCAACCCCACGGCACACAGTTCGGTGATGAGCGCGGTCCCGCCGTACGAGAAGAAGGGTAAGGGCACGCCCGTGACGGCCCACCACCCCACGACGGACGAGATATTGATGAGAGCCTCCACCGCGATCCACGTCGTGATACCCACCGCGACGAGGCGATATACCTGGTTCGAACACTGCTGGGCGATGCGCACCGAGACCATGAGGAACGCAACGAACAGCGCGATGACCGCCAACGTCCCGATCAGCCCCAACTCCTCGCCCACGACCGAGAAGATGAAGTCGGTATGGGGATTGGGCAACAGTCCCCACTTCTCGCGACTGTGGCCGAGTCCCAGTCCAGTCACGCCGCCAGCACCCAGGCCGATCCGAGACTGCAGCAGTTGGTACCCACTACCGGCGAGGTCGGAGTTCGGGTGCAAGAAGGAGAAGAAGCGCTTCGCGGAGTACGGCGACGTGAAGAGGTACACGGCCACCGCGAGACCCGTCAGCCCTACGACGGACACGAGCAAACCTCGAGAGAGTCCCGCGACGGCCAGGATCGACACGGCGATCACCAACACCACTGAGGACGTCCCAATGTCCGGCTCGAGCACGATCAATCCGCAGCCGAGCCATACCGGCGACGTCCACACGGCCAGCTGCTTCCAGTTGTTGAGCTCATTGTGGTGGTGCAGCACCAACCACGCAATGAACAAGACGGTGCAGAGTTTGAAGAGCTCCGAAGGTTGGAGGTTGATCAAATGAAGGTTCAGCCAGCGCTTGCCTCCGTTCGTCGTGACGCCAATGGCCTTCACCGCGAGCAGGAGGAAGAGTCCGCCAACGACGAGCAACGGTGCACTCTTCACGAGTCGATCGAGTCGCACCCGGGCCCCGACGTACAAAGCGAAGACGCCGAGAATGAGGTACGCCACGTCGTGGACCATCGTCGAAAAGGCCGTACCCCCGTTGGCCGCGGACTGGCCCTCACTAGCGGACGCGACGAAGATCGTGCCGAAGATGACGAGCGCCGTCGTCACCATCAACAAGACCCGACCCGCCGTGTTCCCTCGGGGTAAGGGGTGCAGGTAGCCACCCACACGTACGGGCTTGTTCGCGCGAACGCGTTCGCGCTCGGTCGCCACCCGACCTCGTTCGCGGGTCTTCACCCTCACACGACCTTCCCGATCTTCAAGAAGTCCCCGTAGAAGATGCCGAGACCCAACATCGCCAACAGTCCGGCGAGGATCCAGAAACGAATGATGACCGTGGTCTCGGGCCAACCTCGAAGTTCGAAGTGATGGTGGAACGGCGCCATGCGAAAGATCCGTCGTCCGAAAAGTCGAAAACTGAGGACCTGCAGGATCACCGAGGCAGTTTCCGCGACGAAGAGTCCTCCGATGATCACGAGTAACAGGTCGAGGTCCATCAACAGGCACAGCGCGCCGAGTCCCGTGCCAATGGCGAGCGATCCCGTATCGCCCATGATGATGCGCGCGGGTGCCGCGTTCCACCACAAAAAGCCCAGACACGCGCCCACCAGACCGACCGCCACGAGACCGAGATCCAGTGACGAATGCAGGTGATAGATCGCGAAGTGACGAAACTGCCAGTAGCCAATGATGGACAAGACACCAAAGCAGAACGTGGCCGATCCGGCGGCGAGTCCGTCGAGTCCGTCCGTCAGATTCACCGCGTTGGACGTCGCGACGATCACGAAGGCCGCGAGAAAGAACCAGCCAGCGGCGGTGAGGTTCCAGCCCGGCAACGTGACGCGAGTGAAGGAGAGTTGCGTTGACGTGTGCACCCACGTGAGGGCGAGCACAGCGAAGACGCCAGCGATGGCGAGTTGGCCCGCCAGCTTGCCGCGCTTGTTCAACCCTAGGTTTCGTTCGTTGCGAATGGCCAAGTAGTCGTCGACGAAACCGAGAAGACCCGAGGCGATGATCACGAGAATGGCCAGTTCACCCGCGCGCGTGAAAGTGATCGACGTCCCGATGTGACCCATGCAGTAGCCGAGCACCGCGGAGAACACGATGATGACCCCGCCCATAGTGGGCGTGCCTGCCTTGTGATGATGGGTGGAGGGACCGTCCTCACGGATCTGTTGCCCGAGGGACCGGGCGCTCAGGAATTTGATCCATATGGGCGTCAGAATCAGCGCGCAGAGGAACCCGACGCCGCCCGACTCCATCAAGCTCAACATGAGTTCTTCACTTCAAAAGTTCCTTCGCTACCATGCGGTCGTCAAACGGCATCACCAGGTCGCCCGCCGTCAAGGTCGACTCGTGCCCTTTGCCGGCGAGCACGACGACGTCACCCGCCGTCGCACTTTCGAGGGCCAGCTCGATGGCCCGACGACGATCGCTTTCGCGAACGACCTGCGCACCCGGCGCGAAGCCCGTCGCCACCGCATCAATAATGGCATCTGGCGACTCAGAACGAGGGTTATCCGACGTCACGATCGTGAGATCGGACGCTTCTGTGACCACGCGACCCATTTCGGGACGCTTCGATCGATCGCGGTCACCGCCGGCACCAAAGACCGTGATGATTCGTCCCATTGGCAGTATGGAGCGCACGTCCCTGAGGAGACGCTCAAGCCCCTCGGGCGTGTGCGCGTAGTCGACGATGACCGTGACGTCGTGTCCGTAGACCACGTCAAATCGGCCGGGTACGGACGTGACGTCGCCCATCGAAGCGGCAATCTGCGCGTCGTCAGCGCCCAGTGTGCTCATGATGGCCATGGCGAGCAGCGCGTTGTCAACGTTGTAGTCCCCGACGAGCGGTGAGTTCACGAGATGACCACGCCAGAAAAAGGTCGACCCCAATAAGGAGGTATTCACGTCGACCGCGTCGGCGCGTGACACGCGCGTCACCGGAAGCTCGGTCATCGCCGCCAGGCGCTCACCGTACGGGTCATCGGTCCAGATAACGGCACGCTTCGCGTACTCACTCGTGAAGAGGGTCGCCTTCGTCAAGAAGTACTCCTCCATCGTGCCGTGATAATCGAGGTGGTCGTGACTGAGGTTTGTGAAGGCGGCCACACAAAATCGAAGTCCGTCCACGCGGTGTTGGTCGAGCGCGTGACTCGAGACCTCGAGAGCGATGAGCGAGTCGTTGGTCGAGGGATCGAAGCCCGCCACGATCGACGCGAACGTTCGAAAGAGCTCGGGCGCGGCGGGCGTCGTTCGTTCGTTGGTCAGCGTGCCGATGCTGGCCGTATTCCACCTCAGGGCTCGACCCAAGGACGCCACGATGGACGTCACGCTCGTCTTCGCGTTCGTCCCCGTCACGCCGACCAACTTTGCCTTCGTCTCGGGGTGACCGGTGACCGTCGCGCTCGCGTGCGCCAAGAGGGCGCGTAACTGTGAGGTGGGAACGACGACGACCGGCACGTCGAGCTTCAAACTCTCGTCGGCCACGACACAGCTCGCGCCTCGTTCGACCGCGTCACGCGCGAAGCGTGCACCATGTTGCGCGGTTCCGGGCATCGCGAAGAACAACGTCCCGGGAGTACAGTCACGCGAGTCGTTCTCGACGCGCGTGATCTCGAGACTGCTGGTCGCCACGTCGATCGAGACGTCGTCCAGGATGTCGCCGAGCTGCATCACGTCACGTCCGACGAGATGCTGGCGGCGGCTCCCTTGAGGGGCTTCTGATACGTGCCGTTCGAGGGGATGCCGTAGTGGTGCAACGCGTACGACATGACTTGTTGGAAGACGGGCGCGGCAACGGTTCCACCGAAAATGTTGTTCAGCGGGCGCTCGATGACCACGATCATCGACAAGACGGGGTCGTTCGCGGGCGCGAAGCCTACGAAGGTCGCGTTGTAGTTACCCGTCAACTTGTCTTTGCCTGGAAAAGGAATGGTCGCCGTCCCAGTCTTACCCGCGACGCTGTAGCCCGGGATGATGGCGTTCGATCCCGTACCGGAGAGGACCACCTGTTGGAGCATCTTCACCATGGTGACGTCAACGCTCGGCGTCAGGACGACGCGCTTCGCACTGGGCGCCGTCGCCTTCAAGATGCCGTTCGCGTAAACGTAGCCGCGAACGAGTTTGGGTTCGACGAAGACGCCGCCGTTCGCGATGGCGTTGTAGGCGTCCAATACCTGGATCGCCGGCACCGCGTCGACCTGACCAATTGGCAGGGCGACTTGGTCACTGGCGTACCAGTTGGCGGCGTTGACTAGTAGTCCCTGCGTCTCGTCCGGGAAGTTGATCGCCGTCGTTTGACCAAAGCCGAGGCGTTGTACTTGGGCGAGAATCCCCGATTCGCCCACGCGAGCGCCGATCTCGTACGTCCCTATGTTGGACGATTGCGCCAATACCTGCGTCGCCGTCAAGTGCTCAAGAGCGTGATTCTCCGCGTCGTGAAAAAGCCGTCCGCCCACGACGACGGAGTTGGGAACGGGAAAGACCGTCGTCGGTGTGATGAGCCCGGCCTGTAACGCGGCGGAGAACGTGACAACCTTGAAGACCGATCCCGGCTCGTACGCCTGCGAAAAGGGCAGGTTGTTGATCGTCTGCTCAATGCCCGGGTAGCCCACGTTCTGGCCCCACGTGGGAATCGGCCCGAGAGCACCGGCTTTCGTCTTGGTGTTGACGAGTGACGCGTCCGCCAGGATCTCACCGGTCTTCACGTCCATGACGATCGCGAGACCGGTCAGCGCGTCGTAGGTGGTCAGATCACGAGCCAACGCACGCTCGGTCACGTACTGCAACGACGAGTCGAGCGTGAGCTCGAGTCCTACCCCGGGCTTCGCCTTTTTGATCACGATCGAATGCGAGGCCGGAAGGTTGACGCCTGAGGCGGAGACGAACTCGCGCGTGACGCCGGTCTGTCCGGCCAAGAGGTTCTGGTACTCGTACTCGACGCCCGTCGAGCCCGCGCCCGCGGCGTTCACGCCGCCCAAGAGCGACGTCGCCAAGGTCCCGTCGGGATACGTCCGTACTGACGAGTTCTGTACCACGATGCCCGGGAACAACAATGACGACACCTTTCGACCGTCCACCAGGTCGAGTTGGTTGTTGATGATGACGTAGCCACTGTTCTTCGACAAGAGGGTCGTCAGCTTGGCGACGCTCACGTGCACCAACGGCGACAAGGCCGCCGCCTCCGTGGCGGGACTCTTGATCTGAAAGTCGTCCGCGATGACGAGTGACGTAGGTCGTGACACGGCCAGTGTCTCGCCGTGACGGTCGTACACGCCGCCACGAAGGGCCGTCGTCGTGAGTTTGACCCTTACTTGGGCGACCGACAGTGCCGTGTAGTGCGCGTGGTCGATCACCTGGATGAAGACGAGACGCACCCCAAGTCCGCAGAACGCGAGCGCCAACGCCGCGCGCAGCAGTAGCAAACGACGCGGTCCGGAAGTCTTTCGTCGGCCGACGTTCTGTTGGACCCGGGTACGACTATGCGTCGACGTGTTGTGCGTGGTCACCGAAGCGTCCTTGATGTTGCCGGTGCGTAACCCAAGAACTTCGGTAGAGGCAGAGGAGCATCAAGTGACGTGGAAGGAACTTGCGTGACCGAGGTGGGGTCCACCAGGTGCAGCGCCCCGGCCTGTGTAGCGATCTGACTGGGTGCCGACAGGTTGGTCAGTGATCCAACCTGAACGGCGTACGTCGACTGTTCTTGCAACAGTTGGCTTTGTAGGGCGTGAATCTCGATCTGCCGATTGGCTTCGAACATCGATCCCGCGAGTGACAGCATCAACGCGAGCACCACGACGATGGCGGACTTTCGAGTTGACGAAGTGGTGCGCCAGCGCTTCGTGGCGACACCGCGGCGCGGCGCGTCAGCGCGGTGCGACGCGGGACGGGTGGCGGGAGCGCGACGGGTCGGGGGTCGGCGTGTGTCGACGCGACGGGGAAAGCTGATGACGCTCACGGCGCCAACTTCCGAGCGACGCGAAGTCGGGCGGAGCGAGCTCGAGGGTTACGCGATATCTCGGTGGGACTGGCTAGTTGCGCGCTGGCCTTGGCGACCTTCACGCGCGAAATCGCGCCACAGACGCAACCAAGTTCCAGAGAACAACGACATCCGCCACTTTGCTGCTCGGCGAAGAACGACTTGACCACGCGGTCTTCGCCCGAGTGGTACGAAATTACGGCCATCTGGCCACCCACGCTGAGCGCGTTGAGGGCCGCGTCGAGCCCTTCGAGGAGCTGCTCCTCTTCGTTATTGACCGCGACGCGAAGCGCCTGAAAGACCCGCGTCGCGACATGGCCCCGTCGACGCGCCGCCATGGGTACCGCACGCTCGACGGCCTCGTTGAGTTCGTAGGTTGTTTGCGGCTGACGCTCGATGACTGATTTGGCGATGGACCCGGCGAACCGTGCTTCGCCGTTGGCCCGCAATAGTCGAGCCAGCTCGTGCTGGTCGACCCGGGCAAGGAACGCCGCCGCCGTCTCGCCCTGCGTCGGATCCATTCGCATGTCGAGAGGCGCGTCGCCACGAAAGGAGAAACCGCGCGACGATTCATTGAGCTGATGCGACGAGACACCGAGGTCCATCAACACCCCTACGACGTCGTCTCCGTGAAGGAAGTCCCCGTTGTCGCGAAGAACGTCACTCAGTTCGGCAAACGTCGACGCGACGACGCGCACGCGCGACTCGAAGGGCACCAGGCGCTTCGTCGCTTCGCTTCGAGCGTCAGGGTCGCGGTCGATGCCGAGGAGGCGCAATTGTGGCGCTACCGACAGAAGAGCTTCCGCGTGACCGCCGCCGCCCAGCGTGGCGTCCACGACCACGCCAGCCGGCAAACTGGTAAACAACTCGACGATCTCGCTCGCGAGTACTGGTTCGTGGTAACTGTCCTGGGCCATCCGTAGCCTTTCAATCGCGACAACGAGCGAGAGGGCGGAGGAGGTATCCCGCTTCGCTGTCGCGATTGCCAGGCTGCGCGTGGTCCGCGGCCGGTACTGCGGTGGTGCTCCGTTCACTAGTCACTGCCCTGCTTAAACATCTCTTCGGCGGCGTTGACTTTCTCCGCGTAGGTCGCCGGATTCCAAAGTTCAACGTGATCGATGGCGCCAACCACCAAGACGTCGCCCGCCAGCTGTCCGTAGTCGCGGATCGCTGTGGGCAACGCGAAGCGACCCTGCTTGTCGAAGTCAACGTCGGACGAGTTGGCGGACCAGTAACGAACCTGCTGGCGCTCGGACGATCCGCCGACGCGGCTCTGTTGAAGGCGCTCTTCCATTTGACGCGAGAACTCGCCCGGTGTCCAGAGCGCCACGCAACCCTCGGTGTTCGGACTGAGGTGGCCCCCGCGTTCGAACTCGGCTCGAAACTTGGAGGGCAGGATCAGGCG
>DASZHK010000055.1:0-16499 GCA_035937905.1 Acidimicrobiales bacterium | reverse complement strand
AGCGACGGCGATGCACATCTCCACGTACTCACTCGCCGCCCTCGTGGGGGCTTTTCGTCCCCTTTTGCAAAAGAGCACGGCCCTCGGCGGAGCGTCCGTCGTGGCACTGGACTTCGACGGAACCCGGGCCTACCCCATGTACGACTGGATGGGCGTCATGAAGTCCACCCTCGAGTCGCTCGGGCGCTACCTCGCGCGCGAAGTTGGATCCGACCAGATCCGCGTCAACATGCTCGCCGCCGGTCCGATTCGCACTATCGCCGCCAAGTCGATTCCCGGGTTCTCTCTTTTCGAGGACACCTGGAGCGAACGGGCGCCCCTTGGCTGGGACGTCAACGACTCCAGCGCCGTCGCGGACACCGGCGTCGCCCTGTTGTCACCGCTTCTTCGTGGCACGACCGCCTCGGTCATCCACGTCGACGGCGGCGCCCACGCCATGGGTTAGTCGTCCTCTTGACCCCGGAACTGCGTTTCGTAGAGGTCACGGTAGAGGCCGGGTCGCGCGTGTAATTCCGCGTGGGTCCCGCGTTCGACGATTCTTCCTTCATCGACGACGAGGATTTGATTCGCGTTTCGGATCGTCGACAGTCGGTGAGCAATCACCAGTGACGTGCGCTCCTTCATTGTCTCGTCGAGGGCACGCTGCACGGCCGCTTCGCTCTCGGCGTCGAGATGGGCCGTTGCTTCGTCGAGCACGACGAGGTGCGGTGCCTTCAACAGCAGGCGCGCGAGCGCGACGCGCTGCTTCTCTCCGCCGGACAAACGGTAGCCACGTTCGCCCACCACCGTCGACAGTCCCAGTGGCAAGGTCGCGACCAAGTCCGCGATCTGTGCAGAGCTGAGCGCTCGGGCGATCTCGTCGTCGGTGGCGTCGGGTTTGGCGAAGAGCAAATTCGCGCGCAGCGAGTCGTGAAAGAGGTGCGCGTCTTGGGTCACGACGCCGACGGTCGCGTTGAGTGACGCGGTCGTGGCCTCTCGAAGGTCGACGCCGTTGATCGTGACCGATCCCGCGTCCACGTCGTAGAGACGAGAGACCAGCATCGAGATCGTCGTCTTGCCCGCGCCACTTGGACCTACGAGCGCGGTCATCGTGCCGGGTTCGACGTCGAAGGTGACGTCGTGGAGCACTTCGGTGCGTGGCGTGTCGTCGAGTCGCGCGACCGCTTCCAGTGAGGCGAGCGAGACGTCTTCCGCGCCCGGGTAGGAGAAGTCGACGTGCTCGAAGCTCAGTCGCGCCGGTCCGTCGGGAATAGAAACGGCGTCCGGACTCTCCTTGATCATGGGCTCGAGGTCGAGCACTTCGAAGAGTCTCTCGAAGCTCACCATCGCGGACATGTAGTCGATGTTGAGATTCGACAACTGAGTGAGTGGTCCGTAGAGACGCGCCAGGTACGCCGTCAACGCGACGACCGTACCAACGGCCAAGACGCCGTGCACCGCCTCGACACCACCGAACCCGTACGCGAAAGCCGTCGCGAGCGACGCAGTGAGCGAGAGCGAGACGAAGAAGAAGCGCTGATAGGTCGCCTGGTGGATGCCGATGTCGCGCACTTGCGCCGCGCGCTGTTCGAAAGCCTCACGCTCTTCGTTAGGACGACCGAAGAGTTTCACGAGCATGGCGCCGGCGACGTTGAACCGCTCGCTCATGACCATGTTCATCTCGGCGTTCAACTCCATGCCGCGCTGAAACAGCGTGCCGAGTTTTCGGCCCACACGCCGCGCTGGGATGAGAAAGACGGGGAGCAGGACGAGAGCCACCAGCGTGATCGGCACACTCAACGTGAACATGACGACGAGGATGATCACCACGAGCACGACGTTGCCCACCACGTTCGAGAACAGGTCGGTAAAGGCCTGCTGGGCACCGACGACGTCGTTGTTAAGGCGACTTATCAGCGCGCCCGTCTGCGTCCTCGAGAAGAACGCGATCGGCATCTCTTGGATGTGACGAAATACCTCTGCACGCAGGTCGAAGATGAGCCCTTCACCAATGATGGAGGAGATCCTCCGCTCCACTAACTGCAACCCGGCGTCGAAGAGCGCCAGTGCCGCGGTCGTGACGGCGAGCCCGATGACCAGGTCCGCGCGTCGCTGACGAATGCCCACGTCGATGATCTCTCGCAACAACAGCGGTGACACCGAGGAAATGACGGCGTCAATGATGACGACCGTTAAGAAGATGAGGAGTGCCGGTCGGTAGTGCTTCGCGAACTTCAGTATTCGCGGCAACGTGCCTTTTTTGAGTTGATGTTGGAGGATTTTGCGGTCGCGCGACAACGACCGCATCCCAATTCGAACGCCGGCGGCGCCCCCGTGCATGCTCATGTGAACTCCTCCGTAGACGCAGTGTAGGAACTGAGTCCGTGAAGGCGAGCACGGTCACCACGAGAGCTCCGACGTCGACGCACGTCGAGCGCTACGAGGTAATAGCGCTCACCGTGATGATCACGCCAAGGGTCATCATGACGCACGCGCCGATGGATCGAAGGACGACCAGTCGATGAGGTGAGTCGGAGAGCCACTCACGCGCGGTTCCCGCGATGATGCCCCAGGTGGAGTCACTACAGAACGCCATCACGGAGAAGATCACGCCGAAGATCAGCAACTGCCAGGTCACGTTGCCTTTCGATCGCTCGACGAAGTGCGGAAACACCGCCGCAAAAAAGACCAGCGACTTCGGATTCAAGATGCCGACCACGAAGCCCTGACGAACCACCGTGAATCGCCGCGGACGCTGTGATTCACGTTTCGCCATCGCCGCGGCGTGCTCGTGTCGGTGACGCAGCGCGTCGTAACCGAGCCACAAGAGATAGGCACCGCCGGCGATTTGCAAGACAACCGAGAATGCCTTCGAGTGCGCGAGCAACGGTCCGAGTCCAATGGCGACGACGACCGAAAGAACGAGTGTGCCGATGCTGTTGCCGAGCACCGTGAGGACGGCGACGCTTCGTCCCCACGCGACGCCGCGCGCGAGCGTGAAGAGCACGCTCGGTCCCGGGACGATGATGATCGCCATCGAGGCCACTAAGAAGGTGGCGAGCTGTCCCCCGCTGATCACGACGAAAATCTTCGCACGAGTAGTTCTGTCACTCGCAGACTCAAGCCGATGCTGAAGCCAATGGTGGCCGCGAAGAATGCGGTGCCCACCCCCACGGTCCCACCCATCAACCATCCGATGATGAGGACCGTCACTTCGAGCGTGAGTCGAACGTAGACAACACTGACGCCGAGACGACGGTGCAGTCCCGTCATCAGTCCGTCTCTCGGACCTGGACCGAGGCCCGTCGTGAGGTACAGGGCGCTGCCCACCCCGATCACGAGGACAGCACCAACGACGTAGACGATCTTTAACCACACCGCGTGGGGAACCGCGAGATTGGTGGACACGATGTCGAGCACGTAGGCGATGATCACCAAATTGGCGATCGTGCCGAATCCCGGTCGTTCGCGCAACGGAAACCACCCGAGCAAGACCACGACACTGATGGCCGCCGTCGACCAACCGAGCGACCAGTGCGTATGACGAGACACGCCTTGGGCGAACACCGTCCAGGGCGTCGCGCCCCACTGGGCTTGGACGAGAAGGCCTTCGCCGAAACCAAAGAGTGAGAGACCCACCACCAGCGGCAATGCCATGCGGGGCCGAAATCCCCAGGTGCTTTTCGCTCGCCACGGTGTGTCAGTGATCTTGTGGCTGAGCATCATGGTCGGAACAACGCTAGTCGGCCACTACTGGACTTCATCTCCTCGCAAACCGTCGCCATTGGCGCGCGCGACGTAACTTGGTGCAATGTCCACGCGCGAGGTTCGGTTCCCGGATTCGTTCTCATGGGGCACGTCCACGTCGGCCTACCAGATCGAAGGTGGCAACACGAACGCCGATTGGTGGCGATTTGAGCGCTCAGAGGGCACCACCGCGATCGAAGTCTGTGGCGACGCCTGCGACTCGTGGAACAGGTACGAAGAGGACCTCGACATCCTCTCCTCGCTCGGACTCAACGCCTTTCGGCTCTCGATCGAGTGGGCTCGCGTTGAACCAATGCACGGTACGTTCTCGAGCGAAGCACTCGACCACTACCGCGCGGTCCTCACGGCCTGTCGTGATCGCGGCATCGTGCCGGTCGTCACTTTGCACCACTTCACGCTGCCACTGTGGGTAGCGGACGAAGGTGGCTTCGAGCATCCCGACGTCGCGCAGTGGATGGCCGACTACGCCACACGCGTGGGGGCGGCCCTTGGTGACCTCATCGGCATCGCCTGCACCATCAACGAACCCAACGTGGTGGCGATGATGGGCTACCTGCTCGGGAACTTTCCGCCGCAGGTCACCAGTTGGCACCGTTTCGTCTCCGTCAATGAAACCCTGCGAGCGTGTCACGTCGCGGTACGCGACGCACTGAGAGCCGGGCCGGGGAACTTCCCGATCGGTCTGCCGCTGTCGATGCAGGAGTACGAAGCCGTGCCGGGATTCGAAGCTCGGCTGGACTCCTTTCGAGAAGAGATGGAAGACAAGTACTTACGCGCACTTCGTGGCGACGACTTCGTGGGCGTGCAGTGCTACACGAAGGTCGTTCTCGGACCCGACGGTGTCGTCGAGGTTCCCGGAGCGGAGGTGACCGACATGGGCTATCTCTTTTGGCCACAGAGCGTCGAGTACACGATCCGGCGCGCGGCGGCGATGACAGACGCGCCGATCATCATGACGGAAAACGGCATCGGCACCGCGGACGACGCCCAACGCGTGCGCTACCTCGGTGAAGCGCTCAAGGGCGTTCGAGCGGTCCTCGACGACGGTATCGACCTTCGCGGGTACTTCCAATGGTCGTTGTTGGATAATTTCGAATGGACCTTGGGTTACCGCCCCCGGTTCGGCATTGTGGCGGTTGATCGCGCCACGTTCGCCCGAACCCTCAAACCGTCCGCGACTTGGTTCGCTCAGGCGACGAAAGACTTCTTTACAACTGCGTGACACATTGGTCGTTCCGTCGAGTTTTGACGGTATTGGCACCTACGATTTGTGTAGTGAAATCGTTCGACCGCCCTCTCTGCTGAACGGTCTCTCAGTTCGTACCGAGGAGGAGGATCATGCGTCGTCAGTCATCACACCATCGAACGAGTCTCCGGGGTCGCGTCGTCGGCTGGACCGGTGCTTTCGCCTTGACTGTCGGACTCCTCGTAGGGGGCGTGCCTGCTGCCACGACCGTGGCGTCCGCCACGACGGCGCACGCGTGCACCACCTCAAATCTCGTCGTGTGGTTGAACACCGTCGGCAACGGTGCAGCCGGTAGTTCGTACTACGACTTGAACTTCACCAACTTGTCGGCGCACGCGTGTACCTTGATCGGCTACCCGGGCGTCTCGGGCGTCTCGTTGTCCAATCAACAGGTGGGTAGCAGCGCAGCTCGCGACAGTACCATCGCGCCGTCGGTCATCACGCTCACCAGCGCGCTCAGCGCGAAGGGCCTGCTCTCCGCCACGACGCACAACACCGCCACCGTGATCCTGCAGATCACCGAAGTCGGGAACTACCCGACGTTGACGTGTCGCCAGATCTCCGCGGCCGGTCTGCGCGTGTACCCACCGGGACAGACCACCTCAAAGGTCGTCGCCTTTCCCTTCGCCGCGTGTGCCAAGGGTGGACCGCGGTATCTTCACGTCGAAGCCGTTCAGAAGGACGTCGTCCTCAATTAGTGCTTCGCGACGATTCACTCAGTGCCCTCACGTCGATCTCTCAGCGCACGCGAGACGTTCGAAGTCGCTTCCAACGATTGATTGAATGCGTCACCAAGAGAATCGCCAATCCGATGCCAAGGAGCGCGTGAAAGCGAATTTGCGTCGGGTGACCCAGTGCCCAGTCCAGCAGTCCCGATCCGAGCATTCCGAGCGTCAACAACGCGAGAACTAGATCAGCCACGGCCAGACGGCCCTGGGGCTGGACGAGCAATCTCACGCGGGCCAGACGTCGGAGAAGTCGACTCGAGGTTCGTCTGCGCTGCACCAGATGCACGATGACCAGCGCAACGAAGAGAAGTCCGACGATGATGTGGACCATCAAGACGAACTCGAGCGTGAGCGAGACGGCGGCGGTTGCGATGAGAGCAACGTGGACGAGCCAACGACGCGTCTGTTTTGACATCCTCGGACGTCCCATCACGTCGGGTCGCGAACTCATCTCATGATCGTAAGGATCAGTAGGCGAAACGTCTATGAGGGAACTCCCTGACGTCGCCCCTAGCCGTCACGCGCAACTAAGGGTCGCGACGGAGTTACTCGACGTTTCCAGCGAGCAACGCTGTTCGTCGCCGATGGAAACGATGACCGAAAGCCAACGCTTTCCACCATCGCTGACCGATTGTGGACCTCGCACAGGAACCCGATAGCGGATACCTGGTCCAGTAGAATTGACCGGTGACTGGCGAGAGCAACAGCAGCAATCACGAGACGTCGCCGAGGAAAATCGCGAATCACGATCGGCTCATCGCCATGGGTGACGCAGTGAATCGACGGAGCGCCACTGGTCGCCCGTCTCGACCTCGAAGCTCAAAGAGGCGCTGGGTGCGACGTTCCGTCATTGCCCTGGGTCTCATCGTGGTGCTGATCATCGGCGGCGTCGCGGCTGACTACTACTACCTCGGGTCGTTGGTCAACCGAGTGAACGTCAACACGCTGCAAAATAGCTCGGGCGGCTCCGAGAACATCCTCCTCATTGGTTCGACGAGTCGATGCGCGCTGAAAGTGCAGAACGCGGCCTACGGTCTGTGCTCGCAGGGGGTCAACGGCGTCAACAGTGACATCACCATGGTTCTGCACCTCGTGCCGAGTACCGGATCCGTATCGCTGCTCTCGATACCTCGCGACCTCTTCGTTCCGAACGCTCGAATCATCGGTTCGAACAAGATCGACGCGGCGCTCTACGAAGGTCCGAGTCAACTCATCACGGCCATTGAAGAGGACTTCGCGATTCCCATCAACCACTTCGTCGTCTTGAACTTTGACACCTTCGCGAACGTCGTGAACGCCCTCGGTGGCGTGAAGATGTACTTTCCCACGCCGATCTTCGATGCCTATTCGGGCCTCAACATCGAGCGGTCAGGCTGCTACACCCTCGACGGCTACCACGCGCTCCAAGTCGTGCGGGCTCGGCACCTGCAGATCCAGCCCAATCCCTCCAATCACGATCCCCGCTCATGGTCGGTGGAACCACTCTCGGACCTTGCGCGCATTCGACGAACGCACGAGTTCTTGCGCGTGCTCGCGACCAAGGTCGCCGCGAGGGGCTTGGGCAATCCCCTCACCGACCAGAGCATTGCGACGTCGGTATTGCCGGACTTGACGGTGGACAATGGCTTCACCGAGGGAGAGATGGTGAGCTTGGCGCGCACGTTCGCGCACACGCATATCACGAACGTCCCTCAATTCACCTTTCCTGTCACCAACGTTGAGACGGGATCGCTCCTGTACCAGGGCTACTACTACGGCGACGTCGTCTTCCCCGTGCAACCAAACGGCCTCGCGGCGGTCAACAAGATCTTTGACGTCACGACGGGAATGAACTCCTTCACGGGGACGGCGTTGCCGGCGCCTTCGAGTCTGAAGATCTCCGTGGAGAACGGCACGGGCGTCGCCAATCAAGCGGCCTCGATCGCCAACCCGCTTCGCGCCAAAGGCTTCGACATCGTCTCTACCAGCAACGTCACCTCGCCCGGACCTGTCAGTGAGTCGGTCGTTTGGTACGGCGGCCCACCGCCGCCCAAGCACGGCAACTGGACGAGCCCCGGTCTCGCCGCGGCGCAGGCCGTGTTGGCGCAACTGCAAGGTCCGGCCATCCTCGGGTACAACCCGAAGAACGTGACACCTGGTGCGATTGCCACCGTAGAGACGGGCACGGGTCTCACCGTCGCGCCGCGCACCGCCGTGAAGAAGACGAAGACTACGACACACACGACGACCACTTCAACTTCGAAGTCCTCCGTCACGACGACGACGGCGTACGTCCCGCCGGGCATCAAGGGCAACAGCAAGTTCACCGCCCCCAGCGCTGTCTCGGCCGCGCTCGCGCCGTACGACCCACGGAGCTGCAACGCAGCGGGAACTGGGCCTGGGCCGAACTAACCGCCGGTCGCGTACTTCCGCCACCGGAAACGAGTGGACTCTCCCGACTGCAAGAACATCGCGACGACGACGTTCTTCTTGGTCTACTCGGCAACAGAGGGGCGACGCTAAAGCGTGTCGCGAGGATGTAAACGGGCGAGAAAATCTCGTGGGCGCTGCAGGACTCGAACCTGCGACCTCAGCCGTGTGAAGGCTGCGCTCTAACCAACTGAGCTAAGCGCCCGAGGCAACAATGCTACTTGCTTCACCAGATCATTTCCTTGGTGCGGCGTTGTAGCCTTCATCCGTGCCAGATAAAGCAGACTCGACGTCGTCTTCATCAATGAAGACGCGTCGAGCACGTCGTCCCTCCCTCGCTCCGCGTGAAGTTGTCTTAGGACTTGACCACTTAGAGCGCCGCGTCAGCTTCATTTCAGTTGGCGCTGCATTCCTCTTGGCACTGGTCACCGTTATCGAATGGGCTCGCAACGCGAAGACCACCAACACGGCGAAGCTGTCAAGCACCAACACCTGTCCAACCGGATTCCATCGCGCGGGGACGCTTTGCAAAGAGGTGGTTACCTCAACCGCTGGTGCCTGGGAAATCCGACTTCTGTTCATCGTTGTCGTCGCACTGTGCATTTTGTACTTCACCGTTCGACGCAAGCGCGCGGGTGTGGCGTGCTTCGCCATCTTCCTGGGCTTCGGACCGGTCTACGGTGCCGGACTCATCTTCGTCCTGTTCGGATCGTGGCTGATCCTTCGTGCGTATCGGCTTCAGAGATTCGGTGAGGCTGGATTCGCAAGCTCCAACCGCGTGGCGAAGGAGAGGGGCCGGGCGAGACGTGAAGGACGAGTGACGAAGAGCACGTCGAGCACGGGCGCGAACGCGAAGGACACGACGCAGAGAGCCGTCAGCGCGCCTGCGGCGTCGAAGCGTTACACCCCGAAGAAGCCTCCGCGCCGTCGTCGCTAACTCATGACCAAACTCGGCATGGACTATCCAACAAAGTGGGGTCGTGGCTACACCGCGCGTTTCGCGCGCAACATCATTCAGAGTTACCTCATGGGACCCTACGTCCGCTATCTCTCCTCGCTCGAAGTGCGAGGAGTCGAGAATATCGAAGGCGAGCGACCCTTCATCTTCGTCGCGAACCACTCGAGCCACGTCGACACCATCATTCTCCTCTCGGCCATTCCCGCTCGAGAACGTAAGCGCACGATCGTCGCGGCGGCCATGGACAGTTTCTTCATGGACGCACGCCAAGCCTTCAAGACGGTGTTGATCTTCAACGCAATCCCCGTCGATCGATTGAAGGTCAACCGCCGTAGTGCCCAGCTGGCGCTGGAACTCGTCGAGGATAAATGGAATCTCGTGATCTATCCCGAGGGCGGGCGAACTCCCGACGGCCGTCTCCAGGAGTTCAAGGGCGGCGCCGCGTACCTCGCCGAGCGATCGAAAGCCACGGTCATCCCGACGTACATCCACGAATCGGGAATGCTGAAGGGTCCCAAGTACGCGAAGGCTCCGGTCTACGTGGACGCCCCGAACGAACGTCGACATCACGTCATCGTGGCCTTTGGTAAACCTCTGCGATGTGACGAGGGTGAGAACATGCGTCGTTTCGGAGCACGGATCGAAAGCGCGGTCATAGAGCTCGGACGTGACGTCACCGGCGACCCGAACTACGGCCACACCGAGCCGGACGCGGACGCCTAGCGAGAAAGCGACGCGACGCGCTCGTCGTAGAGCTGGTCAGCGATCGTCACGAGAGGCTCGAGTTCGCGCCCCAAGGCTCTCGCGAGCACCTTGTCCGCGAACCACGGGTTCATCGCGAGCACTGGTCCGTGCGCGTAGGTCGCCCACACGTCGGGCGTGCGAAATCCGTCAACGGTGCCGTCATTACCTTTTCCGACTTCAACCGCCCCGAGCGCCTCGACGTCGTCGCCTAACGTCGTTCGACCTCCGTGGTTCTCAAAGCCCACGAGCGCGCGACCGTCGACGCGCAAGACGATCTCACCGACCGAACGCGTCTCGCCCCGAGCGGTCGAAGCGTCGACGAGACCGAGGCCCTCGTACTCGTCATCGCCTTCCACGCAGAAGCTCGTGCCGAGGAGTTGAAGTCCGGCGCACACGGCGAACACGAAGTTTCCGTCGCGCACGCGAGCGGCGAAGGACGACGCGCGCAGCAGGTCGGCGCCAAGACGTTGCGGTCCGTCTTCTCCGCCACCTAAGAGATAGATCGCGGCGTCGGGCACGTCGTCATCGATGCCCACGTTGACCACCTCTGCGTCGAAGCCACGTCGGCGGGCGCGCTCAGCGAGCACCAGGGCGTTTCCACCGTCACCGTAGGTGCCGAGGAGTTCGGGATAGATCAACGCGATCGTCAGCACGGCTTCGTCCTCGCTCGCCACTCTTGAAACGCCGTGTAGTTCGCCAACACGTTGACCACGTCATTCGACACGGGCAGCGTCGACTCGTCGGTCACGACGACGTACTCAACGTCCGCGTAGTCGAGTCGAGTTGCTAAGTCGAGACGTCGGTCACCGAAGCAGTACACGCGGTGTCCGCGCAGCAGATCGAAGGGCACGTCGTAGAGCCACGACGGATCGCGACCGTCCGCGACGCGCGCGTTGATGGCCACCCACACGTCGGCGCCGTCACTCTTCAGCGTCAACAGCATGGACGAGAAACCCGCCGGGTTCTTCGCCAGCAGCAAGCGAAGTCGATGGCCACGCCACTTTCGTAGACTAAATCGTCCAGCGACACTCGAAAGAGCGTTCACGCGCTCGAGCGCGCTCTGAAGGTCAACGTCGACGAAGGAGAGAGCGGTCAGGGCCATCGCCGCGTTGGCTTCATTGAAGGCGCCGGGAAGCTGCAAGTCGAGATCGAGTTGCGTTCCTCGAACGACGAGTGGACCGCCGTCGGTCGTCACGAGCACCTGAGGTTTGGCGAAACCACACTCACTCGACCACGAACCATCCGAGAAGTTCAACGGTTTCGTACAGCGAGGACACGAGACCGCGTCGGTCGTCCACGGCGTCGGCACGTCGCACCACGAAACCTTCGGTGCAAGCTCTGCCGCGTACACGACAAGTGGATCGTTGGCGTTCGCCACCACCATCACCTCGGTGAGGTCAGCGAGTAACGCGCGCCAACGCTCAGCGATCTGACGTACTTCGTTCGCACGATCGAGTTGATCGCGCGAGAGGTTCAACAAGGCGATGACTTTCGGACTCGTGGCTCGAGCGACGTCACTAAGCCACGCTTCGTCGACTTCGAGCGCGACCGAGCGGCTCTTCGACGCGACAAGGGCGGCGACGAGTCCTTCGCGCATGTTCGAACCCGTGTCGTTGGTCGCGACCGGGCCGCCCCATCCAGTGGCGATCATGGCGGTCGTCGTCGTCTTTCCGTTGGTGCCACTGACGAGCACGACGTCGCGGCCGCGAGCGAGGTTCTCGAGGAGATCGGGCGCGATCGTGAGACCGACGCGCCCCCCGATGACGGTGCCCGAGCCACGAGAAGCGACGCGCGAAAGGATATTGACGGCTCGAACGGCAACTTTCGCGACGTCATCGCGAAAGTTGGTCTCACGTGGCATTGGGCCAACGCTAACAACAACCCAGAAAACGCAAAAGGACCAACCGGGGGGGTGGTTGGTCCTTTTGCAAAGCATTCTGACTACTCAAGGGGGGGTTTGAGTAAAACAGGTTGATACGAGTATGGCGCCACGGTGAGTATCTCGCAAGCGAATGGATGAGATACCTCCCATCTCTATACTGGATACATGGAGATCCGCCAATTAGAAGCCCTGGTCAGCATCGCCGAGAACGGAACCTTCTCGCGAGCCGCCGAAGCGCTCGGTACTGTCCAGTCGAATATCTCGAATCGGGTGGCACGGCTCGAGAGCGACTTGGGTACCGAACTCGTGAACCGCGCGACCGGAAACCTCACCGAATCGGGCGTCATCGTCGTCGAACGCGCCGGGAGAATACTGCGCGAGCTTCGCGCCATCGCTTCTGACGTTTCCGAACTCAACGCCGACATCCGCGGACAAGTCACCCTTGGCATGATCGGTACCGCGGGACGTTGGATCGTGCCCTTGCTCTTGGAGAACCTCCGACTTCGCTACACCAAGATCAACCTCCGTATCAGCGAGGGAACGAACTCCGCGCTCGAACCGCGTCTCGTCAACGGCCAACTCGACCTCGCGGTATTGGCGTGGCCGGTGATGGCCGACGAGTTGAGCGAGGTCGATCTCTTTACCGAAGACCTCGTCGTCATCGCGCCGCGTGATCATCCCCTCGCCGCCATAAAGGGTCCACTCCCCTTTTCGACGCTCATCAACTTCGACATCCTCCTACCGATGCGCGGAACCCCTATTCGTCGAGAGATTGACGAGGCCGCACGCCAAGCGGGCGTCGAGATGAACGCGATCATCGAGCTCGACGGGCTTCGCACGATCGCGTCGATGACGTTCGACGGCCACGGTCCGTCCATACTTCCCGCGACCATGCTGTCCCCGCACCTGCGAGCCAACTTCGTCGCCTTGCCCATCGAGAACATCGCCAAGCGTCGCGTCGTGCTGGCGAGTCGCCGCTTCGGCTTTCCCGCCGCGCCGGTTCGGGCCATCCACGCCCTGTTGGTGGACGTCGTCACGCACGCCACCAACGTGCCCGAAGGCGTGTACCTGCCCGCGACAACTCTGCAATAGTCGTCTCGTGCCAGCCCCGCTTACGCCAAAGGAGATCGCCTTCGTCATCGGCGAGCGAGATCGATCCTTCAAACGGTTCATTGACGACGTCGGTCCCCCGCCCGCGCGACGAAGTTCTCCCGTGGCGCAACGATTCCCAACGTTGGCCCGCGCGATCACCGGTCAGCTTCTCGCGACGAAAGCCGCGACGACCATTCATCAACGCGTCGTCGACCTCTGCGACGGCGACGTCAGCGCTGTGGCCATTCAAAGGGCGGGTCACGCAAACTTGCGAAACGTCGGACTCTCGAACGTGAAGGCCGCGGCCATGCTCGACCTCGCCGAGCGAACGTTGGACGGCCGGGTTCTCCTCGCCCAGCACGGCAGGATGTCCGACGTCGACGTGCTCCGTGACCTCGTCGCGGTTCGTGGCGTTGGCCCCTGGACCGTACAGATGTACCTCATGCACACCCTGGCGCGACATGACGTATGGCCCGCGGGTGACTTCGGCGTGCGTAACGGCTGGTCGCAACTCCACGGCCTCGACGAGATGGTGAGCGAAGCGGAGCTCAACAAGTTGGGTGACCTCTTCGAGGGTGTCCGTTCCGACGTCGCGTGGTACTGCTGGCACGTCATTCGACTCCAGCGCGCAAACTAATCTCGCTGGGATGCCCCTACTTACCCTCCACGATTTTGAACAGACCGCCCTCGAGGCGCTGACAGCGTTTGGCGCGGTGCCATCGCTGTCGCCGATGTTCGACGCCAACTGGGTCGAACACGGTCATCTTGAAGCGGCCGCGGAACTGCTCGCTACCTGGGCGCGCGCTCGAAAGCTCGCCAGTTTCGACGTGGCGATTCATCACCTCGAAGGTCGCACGCCCACGCTCGTCGTTACCGTCGACTCGACGGCCGGTGAAGGAGCCACCGTCATTCTCTACGGTCATCTCGACAAGCAGCCGCCACTCGGTGACTGGTCAGAGGGACTTGATCCGTTCATCCCCGTTCGCCGCGGCGACCGGCTCTACGCGCGCGGTGTCTCGGACGACGGCTACGCACTCTTTTCGGCGCTCAGCGCCATCGAGGCAATGGAGGCGAACAACATTCCTCACGGGCGATGCGTCGTACTCATCGAAGCGAGCGAGGAGAGCGGGAGTCCGGATCTCGCGGCCTATCTCGACGATCTCGCCGATCATCTAGGGAACGTTGAACTTCTCATCTGCCTCGATTCGGGCGCGCTCACCTACGACCGACTCTGGGTCACAACCTCACTACGGGGCATGGTCAACGTCGAGGTCACCGTCCAAGTCCTCGAGCAAGGACAGCACAGTGGCTCGGTGAGCGGCGTCGTGCCCTCGTCGTTTCGCGTGCTGCGCCAACTACTCGACCGCGTCGAGGACGCCACGACGGGCGAAGTGCTCGTCGAAGAGATGTGGGCCACCATCCCCGCCGCCGACACGAAGTCGGCCCACGACATCGCCCAAGAGTTCGGCGACGTCATCGCTGACGATTTGCCCCTCGTCGAGGGCGTGACGCTGATGGGTTCGAGTGCCGAGGAGCGACTCCTTCGTCGCACGTGGTACCCGACGCTTTCGGTGATCGGCATGGGGGGACTACCTTCACCGGACATCGCTGGCAATGTGCTTCGTCCCTTCACGACCGCGGTCCTGTCGTTTCGTCTGCCGCCGAGCATCGACGCGGGCGTCGCCGGAGCCGCCGTGGTACGCATGCTCACGGTCGACCCGCCCTCGAACGCGAAAGTTACCGTCAAGATCGACTCATCGGGCGATGGATGGGTCGCGCCAACGTTGGCGCCGTGGCTCGAGCCCGCACTCGAAGAAGCCTCACTCGACGCCTTCGGTCGCTCCGTGGGATTCACCGGAGAAGGAGGGTCGATTCCCTTTCTCGCCGCTCTCGCGAAGCGCTATCCAGGCGTGCAGTTCATGGCGACCGGTGTCGGTGGTCCACACTCCAACGCGCACGCGATTGACGAGATGCTCGATCTGCCCATGGCGGTTGGCGTCACGAACTCGGTCATTACTGTGTTAGCAGCGCACGCCACAAAGTAAGGACCCCCTATGAACAAGAACGTTGACCTTTGGGTCGATCCCCTTTGCCCTTGGGCTTGGATGACCTCGCGTTGGCTCCTCGAAGCGGCTCAGGTCCGTGAGTTCGAAGTGAATTTTCACGTCATGAGCCTCGCGATGTTGAACGAAGGACGCGAACTCTCCCCCGAGTACGTCGCCCTCCTCGCGAAAGCCTGGGGTCCCGTTCGAGTACTCATCGCGGCGGAAGAGATCCACGGCAACAAAGTCGTCGAGCCGCTCTACAGCGCCATGGGCACTCGCCACCACGTGCAAGGCGAGAAGGACTTCGAAAAGTTCATCGCAGAAGCGCTCAACGACGTCGGTCTCGAAGCGTCGCTCGCTGACGCAGCGACGAGCACTGAATACGACGAAGCCCTTCGTGTCAGTCACCATAAGGGCATGGACCCCGTTGGTTACGACGTTGGTACGCCCGTCATCCACGTCGGCGACGTTGCGTTCTTCGGTCCGGTCGTCACGCCTGCACCCAAGGGAGAGGCGGCCGGGAAGCTCTACGACGGCGTCCTGCTCGTCGCGAGCACCCCGGGCTTCTACGAACTCAAGCGCTCCAGGACTGAAGAGCCAAACTTCGCGTGAGCGAATCAGAGCGCCTGCCTCGCTTTCCCGTGTACGTCACGGGTTCGACGGAGGCTCCGCGCGCGCTGATCGTGCTCCAAGAGGCGTTCGGCGTCAACGACCACATCCGCGACGTCGCCGACCGCTTCGCCGACGCGGGATTCTTCGTCGTGGCGCCGCACCTCTTTCATCGAAGCGGGGCACCCGAGGTTCCCTACGACGACATTGATCGCGCGAGGTCCCTGATCGCCGAGATGACGTACGAAGGCCTCACCAACGACCTGAGCGCCACGACCGATTTTCTGTGCTCACTCGGCTACGGTTCCTCCTCCATCGGCGTCGTTGGCTTCTGCATGGGTGGCTCGATCGCTCTGTACGCCGCCACGCTCACGGGTGTCGGGGCGGCGGTCACCTTCTACGGCGGCGGTGTACGAACGCCACGCATGGGACTGCCTCCACTGAGTGAACTCGCGACGGAACTCAAGGCTCCGTGGCTCGGACTCTTCGGCGATCTCGACACGGGGATTTCGGCTGAGGACGTCGAAGTGTTGCGCGAGGCTGCGGCGATCGCCCCCGTCACGACCGACGTCGTTCGCTACGCCAACGCTGGTCACGGCTTTCACTGTGACGCGCGTCCCGCCAGCTACAACGAGGAAGCGGCGCTCGATGCCTTTGGTCGCACGATCGACTTCTTTGGCGTGTGGCTGAAGGACAAGTAGTCGCTCGTTAGCTTCGCGGCACGTCTTTCCACGCGACGTCTTTGTCGTTGCGTGGTTCGCCCGGCAGACCGAGTACGCGTTCACCAATGATGTTGCGCATCACCTCACTCGTCCCGCCTTCGATGGAGTTCGCTCGCATCCGGATGAAGGCTTTGCGCATATCGCCGCCCGTCATCGCCGACTCGGTGGGTCGAACCTGCGGATAGTTCGAGCCGTAGAGCATGCCTTCAGAGCCCATCAGATTGACGCAGAGTTCGCTCGTTCGCTGATTCTCCTCGGCGAACGCCAACTTCGCCACGGCACCCTCTGGTCCGGGCGTGCCGGCGCGTCGAAGGTCA
>DASZHK010000054.1:0-3555 GCA_035937905.1 Acidimicrobiales bacterium | reverse complement strand
TCCGGAGGGAAAGCGACAGCTCACCGTGTGCGCGATGCAGTTGACGTCGGAGCAGATTCTCGGGCACCTCCGCGCAAACACGGCCACCACCGCTAGCGGAGTGTTGCAACATTTCATTTCACTTTTTCACCACGTTGTCATCGCTTCCGGGGGCACCGCTGGATGTGCCGTCGCGGGCGTGACGATCGACGTCGCGGACGACGACGATTTATTGGCGGTGGCGAGAGCTGCGTTCGATTCGTGGGTGACGCTCCTGGACTCGCAACTCGAGAGTGTTGGCGTCGCAAGAGGAAAGGCTCAAGGTATCGCCCTCATTTCGGTCGCCAGCGTTGAGGGCGCTCTCATCCTCTGTCGGGCCGAAGGCAGCGACAAACCACTTACCATCGTCGAAGAGCAACTCCTGGCACTTGTGAAGACTTGAAGCGCTGACCTGGAAAGTTCGCGAAGGATTCGACGCCTAGGACTCTCCAACTCGGTTCGAGGTGACATACGCGTTCAGCCCGAGGGAGTACGCACCGACCACCCCTGACGCGTTGCCCAATCCCGGCGAGACGATGTACCCACCGATCTTGCTCCCGAGTTCGTCCTTCGCAAGGTAACCCCCGAGTCTTTTCACCGTTTTCTCGCGCACCTTGTCGAGCAGACCTTCGACGGCCATGACTCCACCACCAAGAACGATGACCTCGGGAGAGGTGATCGTGATGATGTTGACCATCGCGAGCGAGAGATAGTCGCTCTCCAGCTCCCACGCAGGGTGGTTCGGCGGGAACGGGCCGTCGCCGCGACCCCACCGGCCGCTCACCGCGGGTCCAGACGCGAGTCCTTCAAGACAGTCTCCGTGGACCGGACACGTGCCGACGAAGCCGTCACCTTGTTGTCGGGGTACGAACATGTGGCCGAACTCTGGGTGAAGCAGTCCGTGTATCGGGGCACCGTCGACGATAAGTGCGCCTCCAATGCCGGTGCCCACCGTGAGGTAGACAGCAACTCCTCGGCCTTGCGCGTTTCCCCAACGCCACTCGGCAATGCCCGCGGCGTTCGTGTCCGTATCGAAGCCGATCGGGAATCTCCCGAATCGCTCGTTAACGGCGTCGCGCCAATTGAACCCGCGCCAGGCTTCCTTTGGCGTGGTTGCCGCGATGCTCTGAGTAGCGAAATCAATCGGCCCGAACGAGGCAATGCCAAACGCCTGCAGGTTCTCTTCCTCATGTCGCACGGAAAACCAGTCGAGAACCTGCGTTACGGTCTCTTCCGGTGAGGTCGTCGCGACGACGTACTTCTCGCTGTCAAGAATCGTTTGCCACTTTCTCCCTGCTGAGCAAACGATTTTGGTGCCACCAGCTTCGATGGCGCCGACAAAGGAAAGTTCTTCTCTTCGCACGTTACTCACGTCATTAGTTTCCACGATTGCGGGAGTCAAAGCTGCAACGTCGTCAACGATGGCATTTCCAGCGCCGCGCGAAGTCGATTATTTAAGCCAGTCGTCAACGGAGGCGGCACCGGTCGTGTAGTGGTGCAGCACCACGGCTTGGATATCGCGAATACGGCGCTCAAGTTCATCTCGGTACTGCGAGAGTGTGAGTTTTTCCGGCTCGACCTGCTCTAGGAGCTCGTCGATGACCTGAGGATCGCGCAGGTCACTGGAAACGATCTTCGCGTGGAGGCCAAGCAATCCTGCGGCGTAGTCCCTGGTGAGGTCGTCGGCAGCGACCACCGACTCAACGGCGTCAGGCGAGAGTGACCAGCCACCACCAGTCCACCCGGAAGCAAGGAGACGAGGCAGGTTATCGACCAGGGATTGCAGGTCAGTTTCTCCTGGAGTCAACAGGGCTTGGTGGAGAATTTCGTTATCGAGAGATAGGACACTCAGGGCGTAGGAGACGTAGACCGAGGCGTGGACGAGCTCGCTGCGCCATTGGCGAAGGTCTTCGAGAGGTGAGGTTTCATCAGCACGTTGCGTTCGACGAAGTAGTTCTTCGACTTCTGATAACGAATCCGTCACAAATTGCAGATTACGCCTCCCGTGAGTCTGGCGCCGTGCGGGTGAAAAGGCGGTCAATTTACGAGAACCGGAGGCCGTAACTACCAAGAGTGACGATGACGAACGAGGGCCCGAGAGCCACGATAGTGATCCTGGCGTGGAACGCGTGGGAGCACACGAAGAGGTGTCTCGACTCACTTCGTCCCACGTTGCGCGTCGGTGATCAAGTCATCGTCATCGACAACGGATCGATGGACGCGACGCCGAATGAACTCCTTGATTATCCATGGATCGAGGTGGTGAGCAACCCGACGAACGTGGGATTCGCGCCCGGATGCAACCAAGGGGCGTCCCTTGCCCGTGGTGAGGTGCTCGTGTTCCTCAACAACGACACCGTCGTCGCTGGTGGATGGCTCGACGCGCTCCTTGCGCCCTTTGCCGAGGGAGACGTTGGTGCCGTAGGCCCACGATCGAACAACGTGTCGGGCGAGCAACGTATTGAGAGTGTTCCCTATCACCACGATGACGTGGAATCGATCAAGGAGTTTGCCGTGTCTTGGCAGAGGGCGCACGCGAAAGTGACGACGGAGAGCGTTCGACTCGTGGGATTCTGCTTGGCGGTGCGTACCAGCGCCTTTCGCGCGGTGGACGGATTCGACGAGGGGTACGCCATCGGTGGTTTCGAGGACGACGATCTCTGCATGAAACTTCGGACGCAAAACCTTCGATTACTCGTCGCGCACGGCTCGTTCGTACACCACGTCGCTCACGTGACGTTCGACGCGAATCAAATCGCGTGGGAGGTTCAACAGCGTGAGAACGAACAACGGTTTAATCGAAAGTGGGGAGCGATCCAATCGCCTCGGCCCTGTCTCCTCAGCGTGTGCCTTATCGTCAAAGACGAGGAAGAGCTCCTGGCGTCGTGCTTGGAGTCAGTTGTTGGTCTGGCGGACGAGGTCGTGGTGTACGACACTGGGTCAACCGACCGAACGGTAGAAATAGCCACGTCATCAGGGGCAAGAGTGATTGAGGGTTACTGGGACGACAACTTCGCTCGTGCCCGTAACGCGGTGTTGGCCGAGGCTCGGGGCGACTGGGTGCTGTCGCTTGACGCCGATGAGCGCTTCCTCTCGGGTGCCGAGTCCCTGCGCAAGCTCCTCGAGGATCGGCAATCGAACGTCGAGGCGTACCTCGTCGCTATCGAGAATCTCCATGGAGCTGGCAACGCTCGCTCGGTTCACACCGCGGTTCGACTCTTTCGACGGAAGTCCTGTACGTGGATTCACCGCTTGCACGAACAGATAGTCGCCGCCGACGACCTCCGTCGAAATCTTCGCGTCGCGTACCTCAGTGGCGCTCGCATTATTCACCACGGCTACGCCGCGGACGTTTTTGACGCACGACACAAGTCTGAGCGAAACCTCGCGCTCGCCGAGGCCGCACTCGGTGACGATGACCTCAATCCCTCCTACGCGCTTATGAACTACGGACGAGCTCTGGAGTCAGCGGGACGAAGTGAGGAAGCAGTCGAGGCGCTCGCAAAAGTGGCGTCGATGGAGACGGATCCCACGACG
>DASZHK010000053.1:0-6766 GCA_035937905.1 Acidimicrobiales bacterium | reverse complement strand
TTCAAGCCAAGCAACTTTGGACTCTACAATTTTGGGTGGGGTTTCGGAGCGTTTATTGCCGTCACAGCTGCGGCGGTTGCTGCCGCTCCCACTGGCTTGCCCGCGATTCGGGCTCGGCGCCATTAAATCAGTCAAGCGCCTACTTCTCGTCCTTCGTTGAGAGCGAGGTTTAACACTGAGAGACTCCTATTTCTCGTCGAGGTGCTGACGACGTCAAACGATTGCGGACCGAAGTTGAGAGAAGTACTCCGAGTAATCGGTTGCTTCAACGTGGTCGCGGACGACTAAAACTACGCCGCGCGGCGCTGTGACTCGTTGGCGTCGTGAATGCGCCGGTGGGCGATCGGTGCGGCGTCGCGGCGGTAGTCGTTGCGCCGACGCTGGTGCTTCGCCATCGAGACCAGCGATAGCAACACGACCATGAGTCCACTCAGCATGAGGCCATAGCCCATGAAGTAGGTCGACAGCAGATTCTGACACTTGGGGCTCACTCCCGTTCCGGTCAGCGGGCTCGAGAGCGCCCCGCACGCGGCGTTGCTGGGGGCTGTTCGAAAGAGAAACCAAACCCCCACGGACAGTGTCGCCACGCCGAGGAAGAGGAACGTTTTTCTCATTACAGAACCAACTTAGGTTGAACCTGTGCATTTTCTTGGCTCTTGTTGTGGTTATTTTGTGACAAAAGTGGGGACAACTTGTTCACTACGACACTGTGACGATGGAGAGTTCACCGCGTCACTGAAGAGCTCACGTTGCGGTCTCTCGAGTGCTCGCGTCTCGGTCCGCGACCTTCGCGACAGCTTCGTCAGTGTCGTTTGGTGTCGCCGTCGTTCACACCGTGAACGTGCCGACGCGAATGTTGGTCGCTCAACCCCGATCGATGAGCGCCCGAGATCGACGTGTTCAGTCGGCCGACGGGGCGACGAGCGTCTTCACGTTGTTGGCCTTGAACGACAACTTGTTCGCGGGTGACGGTCGACTGATGTAGTAACCCTGCGCGAGGTCACAGCCGAGGTCACCGAGAAGGTCCAACGTCTCCACGTCCTCGATCCCTTCCGCGACGACCCGAAGCCCCATGTCGTGACCCAGGTTGATGGTGGCACGTACCAACTCCATCTCGCGACCGTTGCCCTCGGCGCTCAGTGTCGTGATGAACGTACGGTCGAGTTTCAACTCGCCCACGGCCAAACTGCTGAGGTAGGCGAGCGACGTGAAACCCGCACCGAAGTCGTCGATCGAGACCACGATGCCCATGTCGCGAAGCTGCAAGATGACCGCCTGTGCCCGCAGGAAGTCGGTGATGATGGTCGTCTCGGTGATCTCGATCACCACGGACTCGCCCGGTAAATCGTGCTTCACCAGCAGCTCTCTGATCAACCCGAGGAAGCCCTGCTCCAAGAGGTCGGACGTCGCGACGTTGACGGACACCGCGAGGAAACGACCATCCGCGCGCCATTCGGCGCACTGCGTGAAGGCCTCGTTGAGCACCCACTTGGTCAAGGGCCACATGAGTCCAGACTCTTCGGCGAGCGGCAAGAACTTCATGGGGGGCACCAAACCGAGTTTGGGGTGGGGCCAACGAACGAGTGCCTCCACTGCCAAGATCTCGCCCGTCTTCAGGTCGAGTTGCGGTTGGTAGTGAAGGACGAAGTCGCCCTCCTTCACGGCTTGGCGAAGTTCGTCGAGCAAGTTGGGTTGGTCTTGGCCACCGTCAAGCTCTTGGTCGTAGAAGACGAACGGGGTGTTTCCGAGCTTTGCTCGGTACATCGCGACGTCGGCGCACCACATGAGCCCGGGTCCGTCGTTGGCGTTCGCGGGCACGAGTGCGATGCCGATGCTGGCGCCCACGGTCGCCTTGATGCGGTTCAGCGTGAAAGGTTCTTCGATCCCTTCGATGATCTTTCTCGCAATCATGACGGCGTCATTGGCGTCCGCGTCCATGAGCACGACCGCGAGTTCGTCACCACCGAGGCGCACCACCGAGCCCGAACTTCCCACGGCGCTCGTGAGTCGAGGTCCGAGTTGGCGCAACAGCTCGTCGCCCGCAGGGTGCCCGAAGGAGTCGTTGATCTCCTTGAAATGGTTGAGGTCCACGAAGAGGAAGGCCAGCTCGCGTGCTTGTTCCGCAGAGCCCTCCTGATCAGTGAAGAAGAGGTCGAGCATCTGAGAGAGCAAGCGTCGGTTGCCCAGTCCCGTCAGTTCGTCGGTGTGTGCTTGGCGATGGCGTTCTTCGGTGAGGACACGAAGGCTGCGGGCCGAGATCGCGAGACGAATCCCCACGGTGAAGAGCGTGGCGACCGCCAACCACAACGCGACGCGACTGATCTCGCGAAGCGTGCCGATGATCAAGATGATGAGTCCACCCGTTGCCGCAATGCCCGGAAAGAGGAAACTGGACACCTTTTGGGGTCGAAGGGGGTCGAGGTGGCGTGCCGGCAGCCACACGGACATCGAGATCAAGTAGATCGCAATTGGCCACGCGATCGCGTTCGCAGTACTGCCAAAGCGCGACGCCACTCCCGACGAATCAAAGAGATTGAAGGTGTCGCCAATGACGATGGCGCTGAGCCCCGTGGCGAGCACGTACCACTGTCGTGACGCGCCTCCCGAGAGAAGGACTGTGCCACCGATGACGAGCAGGAGTAATAAAAGGTCGCCCACCGGATAGGAAAGGTTCGTCGCCGTCTGTAGTGAGCTTCCGCCAGTGGCGTTTTGAATTGAGTGAAAGGCGAAGGCCGCACACAACGTTGAAGCACCAAGGCCGGCGACGACGCCGTCGAGCCAGTTGGGACGGGCGAGACGGCCCAGGCCGCGCTGGAGAATGATGACCGTGGCGACGTAGGCGAGGGGGTAGAAGAGCAGATAGAAAGCGTCGGCGCCCGAGGGCGTCGGTGGCGAGGCGCCTCCTATGGACTCGGTCGTTAAGACGACGTCACCGAGTGACCACGACAGCAGACTGAAGCCGAGGAGCAAGGGGATGATGCGGCCCGGTCGTCGCGCGAGACCCTTATAAATGCAGATCAACGAGGCAACGAACTCAAAACCAGCCACCGACCAGCCGTCGAGCCAGAGCCAGTGCTGATCCGACCGACGAATCAGGAGAGAGATGAAGTACGCGACCAGGAGGACGCCGAGAACGACGTAGCCCAGGCGGACCTTTGTCTGTTGGCGGCGGAGCTCTTCGGCGTCCATCGCCGGATCAACCGACGGCATGACCACGTCCGCTGAGGGGTCCAGCACTTGGCCGACGGACGAGCCAATTTCGAATCGCAGACGGCCGCCGTGGCGCCGTTCCTCAGGTACTGGCGCCATTTTGCCCCCCGTTACGTCGTCTCATCCGCAACAAAAAACTTTTCCGACATGTTGACTAGTATTTCGAGTCATCATCAAAGTGCCCCCAACAAGGTGCCAACGCGAACCCATTTTAAGACGCAGTTCAGCAGAAACGTGGCTTTTGTACACTCTTTGTTTCACCGCTTGAGCAGGAGTTTCGTTACACTCGTCCGGCAGTTTCCTAGCCGATCTGGCGGTTCAACCTAGTAGTTTCCGACGCGCAAACATCGAACGTCGACGTCAGTCACTGCCTTGAATTCGTGTAGCGCGACAGACAAAAAATACTGAAAAGTTGGAAGATCTATTGGGGCGAGTCGCCGACCGCGACGTAGGACTCGGCTTCCTCGCGGCTCTCGAAACCCACGATGTCATTGATCCGACCGTCGCTGACGAAGAGCACTTGCCAGCGAGAACTTTGACGAGACCGCGGCCCTCCGTCTTTGGCGCCCATGACGAGGAGACCGACAAGGAGGCGGCCGCCAATGACGGTGACCTCGGTGACCGAAGCCCTCGTGCCCGCGGCCTTTCCTCGCTGGTACCACGCCATCACCTGGCCGCGATTTTGACACGGTGGCGAGGGATCGCCCGGAGGTCCCCAATGGACGTCAGGGTCCAGCAGTTCCGCGTAGGCGCTGAGGTCTGCTGATTCGAGTGCGAGCTTCACTTGAAGCGCGAGGCCCTCCAATGCTTCAGGATTCTCCATCGTGTGCCCCCGCCTGTTGACGCGCCAACGTCCTCAAAGGCGGAGTGTAGTGCTCGAAGGCGGCGCCGTCGATGACCGTGTACGTCGCGTTCAGTGAGCGTCCTGGCGCGAGGCGCGTTCGAACGTGAGCGCAACTGCTCTTTGGTCTACGTCCACCCACGTTTGAGCATCGCCGGTACTTCGTCCGACGGGACGGCGGGCGACCAGAGGAATCCCTGGCCCAGCTCACACCCGAAACTGCGCAGGCGCTCGAGTTGCCCCGTCGTTTCGATTCCCTCCGCGAGCATCGTCATGTTGAGTTTGTGACCGAGCGAGATGATCGCTTCAAGGAGGGCGTCGTTACGTGGATTCTCGAAGGAGGGACTAACGAACGACTGGTCGACCTTGATGATCGTTGGCTGTAGGAGGGCGAGGTACGAGAGCGAGGAGAATCCCGTACCGAAGTCGTCGAGGGCGAAGTAAATACCTAGACGACTGAGTTGTTCCATGACGTTCAAGGTCTCAGAGACGTTGAGCAGCGTCACGCTCTCCGTGATCTCGATCACCAATTGATCGCGGGTGAGCTGATGTTGCGCGAGAACCGACTCGATGATTGACACGAGACCGGGATCATGAAACTGACGGGCCGAAAGATTGACCGAGACGTAGAGATCCCTTCTCTCGTCACCTGACTGCTCCCACGAACTCGCCGCCGCGATCGCCTCTCGAAGAGCGAAGTACCCCAGCTCCAAGATGAGGTCACTCTGCTCGGCGGCGGGAATGAAGACGTTCGGGGGCACCCACCCGCGAACGGGGTGGTGCCAACGCATAAGTGCTTCGAAACCGACGGTCTCGGTCGTCGCCAGATTGATGATGGGTTGGTAGTGCATGGCGAGATCGCCAGCGTTCAGTGCTTGGCGTAGTTCTCGCACGAGTTCGAAACGATCGACGGCCTGTTGGTGCATGCTCGGCGTGAACAAGACGAATCGACCTTTGCCCTCACCTTTCGCCTCGTACAGCGCCACGTCGGCGTTTTGGACGAAGTCCGTCGCTTCCGACGTCGTTTCGTCCGAGACCGTGATGCCAATACTGACGTGCTGTTCGACTTGCGTTCCCGCAACCGAGAAGGGTTCGACGAGTGCCTCCATCAAGCGGGTCGCGGTCAGTTGGGCGTCCCATGGCGAACTAAGGCCTTCGGCTAAGTAAAGGAACTCGTCTCCGCCGAATCGGCACAGCGTGTCGGTGGCCCTCGTAACCCTTTCCAATCGGCGAGCCACCAACTTCAGCAACTGGTCACCGGCGAGGTGGCCGAGCGAGTCGTTCACTCCTTTGAAGTCGTCAAGATCCAATAGAAGAACGGCGAAAAGCTTGCCGTCTCGAGCGATCTTGGCGTGGGCCTGTTCGAGTCGATCGTTGAACAGCGCGCGGTTCGAAAGACCCGTGAGGGTGTCGTGGAGCGCTTGGTGCGACAGTTCCGCGGCCAACGCGCGTTCGTCGGTGATGTCGCGCTCGGAGATGACGTTATAGAGAATGTTGCCATCTTCGTCTCGTGCCGGTGAGCGCAGGACCTCTACGTAGATAAGTCGACCGTCTTTGCGAACGTAGCGTTTCACGTAGCGAGATTGACCCACTTCTCCGCGAAGAATACGACCGTGAGACTCTTCGGTGATGCCGATATCTTCGGGATACGTGAACGGGGTCGAGTTTTGACCGAGCACCTCTTCACGAGTGAACCCGATCATCGTGCAAAACGCGTCGTTGGCCGCGAACACTCGATCATTGAGGTCCGTGAAGATCATCGGCGCCATGTTGTCTTCGAACGCCAGACGAAATCGCTCTTCGAGAGACTGGAGCTGCTTGACGTACTTGATCTGCTCACTCACGTCGCGACCGTTCACGATGATGCCACCGACGGCGTCGTTGTCGAGTGCGTTCGTCGAAACCAATTCGAACTCAAAGATCTCACCATTGGCGCCAATGGTTCTCACGGTGTCGCGAATTGAGCCGTTCGGCGTTTGAATCAACTCCACGAACTTCGTGAACACACGTTCAACGTCGTCCGGATGCAAGTAGGTGAAGGCGTCGGTACCGATTCCTTCTTCGAGCGAGATGCCAAACGTCGTCAATGAGATTGGATTGGCGTACGTGACCTTACCTAGTTCGTCAATGACGAGCAGCAGATCCAAGGAGTTTTGCCCTACGGCCTTGAGCGCCGCGAACTGCTCGTCGCGACCTGACTTCGCCGTCGGATCCTTCGACGTTCCCTTCGGCTTCGCGCTTGGTTTGGCTTTCTTCTTCTCTTTACGATCCTTCGACGTCGACGAAGGTGATGACTTCTTCCCTTTGTCGCGTTTCTTAGGCCTGTCGGACGTCACTCGCAAATTTTACTTGGGTGAACTTGGCATCCCCGGCATGGGAGTCGTCTCTTTTCGCGTAGATCATTGCTCACGAATGACCATTTGCTCACGTCGTTGACGCGGCCAGTCGGGTAGGTCCATTCATCGGGCGACCTCATCGATGTGCAAGTATGCGCAGTTGAACCGCTCAAGGAGACTGCGTGGCGTACTGCACCAACTGTGGGGCTGAAGAACAGGAAGGGCAACAGTTCTGTGGCGTGTGTGGTGCGCGCAAGCCCGGTGTCGTCGGTGCCTCGCCGATGCCTCCACTGTCGTCAGAGGGCTACCGCGACGACGCGGACGTTCGCGTCGGCATCTCGATGACACCGCCGCGCCAGCCCCGGTGGACGATTCTTCT
>DASZHK010000052.1:0-7753 GCA_035937905.1 Acidimicrobiales bacterium | reverse complement strand
CTTCCACGTGGATGGGCTTCACGTCGAGCGCGAGGCCGACGAGACGCTCGATCTCTTCGGCTAACGCGCGCACTTGGCGATCGTTTCGTCCGGACGTGACGACGAGCGCGTCGAACGAGTCGACGAGTTCGCGTAGGTCGAGCACCACCGTGTCGACGCCGATCTTCTCTTCGGCGGCGACGAGGGCGGCGTTCACGAGCGTGGTGACGTAGGTGGAATAAGGGCCGCGAGCTCGCTCGCCGCTCGTCACGGTCTCACTCAGCGGGCAACTCCTAAGGCGACCAGCGCGGCGAAAAAGGGAACGGCGAGGACGGTCACGCCAACGAGCGCGTAGCGATGTTTCGTGCGTCGTAGATCTCGACGACTGGGCGCCGCCTCCAAAACCTTCAGTCGTGAAGACTGCGGTTCGGTCAGGTCGAAAATGCGAACTGCCATTGGGACGACTCTAGCCTCGTGCGCCTTCAAAAAGCGGAATGACGCCCGCGGGTAGGAAATCGCCAAGATTCGCGTACTCCGAGAAGAGCTCACGTATGTAGGTGCTCGACAGGTCCACCGGCTCCATGGGAATCTCGTAGCTGCGCCAGCCCTCAGGGGCCACTGACGCCGATCCTGGGCGCGGCACGATGCCGACAGCCACCAGTTCTCGCAGCGCTTGCGCCTCGTGCCAGCCGTTCAGTTGCGTCGCGAGGTCGGCACCCACGATCAGGTCAACGGTGTCGACGTCCTTGAGGAGTTCACGCACGGTGTCGATGGTGTACGAGGGTCCTTCGCGACGAATCTCGAGGTCCGAGACCTCCACGAGCGCGAGGTCGTCGAAGGCCGCGTGGGCCATCGCGAGACGTAGCGACGCGGGACGGACGTCGGTGTTCTTCAAGTAGGGATCACCGGCGACGGTCACCAAGAGTCGATCGAATCGCCCACAGTGCGCGGCCGCCTCGAGCGCCGCGACGTGACCAAAGTGTGGCGGGTCGAAGGTCCCACCGAAGAGACCAAGTCGCCGAACTTTCACCATTGAAGCCTACCGAGATTGCTCGCTCGCGCGTGAAGCCCCTACGCTTGGTAGATGGAAACGCCGCCACTCGAATGGACACCACGCTCGTGGCGTGACTTCCCGGTGACGCAGAGTCCGACCTGGCCCGACCTCGAACACCTCGCGCGCGTCGAACAACGTCTCGCCAACAAGCCACCCCTCGTCTTCGCCGGTGAGGCGCGACGACTCCAAGAGCACTTGGCGCTCGTCGCCAGCGGCAAGGCCTTCTTGCTCCAGGCCGGAGACTGCGCGGAGTCTTTTCACGAGAGCTCGGCCGACACTATTCGCGACAAACTGAAGGTCATCTTGCAGATGGCCGTCGCGCTCACCTACGCCGCCGGCGTCCCGGTCATCAAGGTGGGGCGCATCGCGGGTCAGTTCGCCAAACCGCGCTCCGACGACTACGAAGAGCGCGGCGGCGTTCGTCTCGAAGCGTTCCGCGGGCACATCGTCAACTCCGACGAGTTCACCGCCGAGGCCCGTCGCCCCGACCCCGAGCGTCTCCTCGACGCGTACCACCAGAGCGTCTCGACACTCAACTTGCTTCGCGCCTTCACGACGGGAGGCTTCGCCGACCTCTCGCGCGTGCACGCCTGGAACCAAGAGTTCGTGGCGAACTCCCTCGAGGGCAAACGCTACGAAGTCATCGCCGACGAGATCGAGCGCGCCTTGCAGTTCATGAAGGCCTGCGGTATTGACTTGCACGACGACAGTGCCCTGCAAAGCGTCGACTTCTACACCAGTCACGAGGCGTTGATCCTGCCGTACGAACAGGCGCTGACGCGCCAGGACTCACTCACCGGTGACTGGTACGACTGCTCCGCGCACCTCCTGTGGATCGGTGACCGAACTCGTCAACTCGACGGCGCGCACGTCAACTTCTTGCGCGGCGTGTCGAACCCCCTCGGTCTCAAGGTCGGTCCGACCATGGACCTCGACGAACTTCGTCGACTCATCGACGTCTTGAACCCGAAGAACGTGCCCGGACGACTCACGCTGATCTCGCGCATGGGACACGAACGGATATCGGAACTGCTGCCGCCCCTCGTCGAAGGACTACGCGACGACGGAAGAACCGAACTGTGGGCCTGCGACCCGATGCACGGCAACACCTTCGTCGCCTCGGGCGGTCAAAAGACGCGCCGCTTCGACGACGTGCTGTCGGAGACCTCGCAGTTCTTCCTGCTCCACCAGGCGCTCGGCACGTGGCCCGGAGGACTGCACATAGAACTCACGGGTGACGACGTGACGGAGTGTCTTGGTGGTGGTTCTCGCCTCGACGAGGCCGACCTGTCGCACAACTACACCTCGATCTGTGATCCCCGACTCAACGCCACCCAGGCCCTCGACATGGCCTTTCACGTGGCGGAGTACCTCCAGCGTTACTCGACGCCGATCGGTGACAAGTCGTTGTAGCGAAGGAGACGGCGTCGATCGCCGTCGAACTCGATCTCGGTCATCGAACAGTGCTCGATGCGCGGTCGAAGTCTGGTGCCACCTGGCAAGCCTTGATAGAGCTTCATCGCCTGTTCGATGAAGCCACCGTGCACGACCAGCACGACGAGTTCATTTGGGTGTCGCGCCACGAGCCGGTCGATCGCGTCGACACTGCGTTGGAAGAATCCGAGGAGCGACTCCCCACCGGGCACGTTCATTTGCGAGGGATCGAGGTCCCAGTCGGGCAGCTTGTAGGTTTCGGCGATCTGCGACCAAGTCATCCCGTCCGCCTCGCCGACGCCGAGCTCACAGAGCGCCTCGTCTTCGACGGCGATGAGGTCCTCGTTGATGGCGGGGCGCACGATGGCGCCGGTCTCGATCGCGCGCGGCAACGTCGAGGTGTAGAAGGCGCTCGCCGAAGCAAGTTCGCGCGTCACCGTGAGACGTCTCGCGAGGGCTCGCGCCTGAGAGCGTCCGTGCTCGGTGAGCCCCCCGTCGCCGAGTGGCCCGCCGGCGAGGCCTTTCGCGTTGGCGACGGCTTCGCCGTGGCGAATCATCAGGAGTCGCGTCCCCGTCGGCAGTGGGCCACGCTGGCGGAACCCTTCGGGCGGGAGCATCTCGGCGAGACTCACGCAAGTTCTCCGACGAAGGCTTCGAGCTGACGCAAAGTCCGACATTCGATAACGCGGTCGCAGTACGGCGCGTACTGCGCGACGATGGAGTCGCCGCTGTTCCAGTAGCTCGTCGGTTCCGGGTTCAACCAGTACACGGCTTTCGCGCGGTAGTGCAGGTCCGCGAGCACTTCCGCGTGCGCTTGGTGGTAGTTGTTGCGTGCGTCACCGAGGATCAACACCGTCGAACGCTTGGTCAGGTCTTTCGCGAAGCGGTCGTGAAAGGTGACCAGCGCTCGACCGTAGTCCGAGTGACCGTCGAAGGCGATGACGTCAGCCTCGGCGTTGATGCGCGCCACGGCGTCAGCGGGGTCTTCGACGCCCTCGAAGAGTCGGGTCACTTCGTCGAGTCCGTCGACGAAGACGAAGCTTCGAACCTTGGAGAACTGCGAGCTGATGGCGTGGACCAGATGAAGGGTGAAACGCGCAAAGGAGGCCACCGATCCCGACACGTCGGCGATCACGAAGATCTCGGGCTTCGCCGGACGCGGTGGTTTAAAGCGAAGGTCGAGCGGCACGCCACCGGTCGAGAGGCTGCGACGAACCGTGTGACGTAAGTCGACCGGTCCGCGACGACGGCGCCGGCGCTTTCGCGCGAGGCGCACGGCGAGTTTGCGACTCAAGGGACGAAGCGCGCGCTCGAGCTGCGCCATCTCTTCTCGATTGGCGTGCATGACGTCGAGGTCCTCGGGCAGCGGTTTGCGCACCGATTTAGCCAGCGCCTCCGATCCACGGTCTTCAACGAGACGTTCGCGGATCTCGCGCTCGATCTCGGACTTCAACTGCTCGATCCGGGCCGTCACCTCGTCGTGCGCCAGTCGCTCACCGAGATGATCGGGGTGATCGCCCAGCGTCCCCGCAAGGAGACGCTGTTCGAGGGAGTCGAGCTCCAAGTTTCGAAGGGTGCGATACAGGTAGTAGGTCCCGCCCACCGGTCGTCCCGGTTCCATGCCCGCGTAGCGCGACACGGCTTCCGAGGCACCGAAACGCATGGCGTCGGGGTCACCGTCGCGCAGTGCTCGAAAGAGCAGGTCGGCGAGCTCTTGCGCGCTCATGCTCGTCGATCCCCCACCTTCGCCGCGCGAGGGCCCCGGCCCGGTCGCACCCGCCGCGCCTTCGCCGTCTCGATCACGCCCGTCGAGTTCGTCATCGAGGAGGGCCTCGGCACTCTCCCAAGAACGTATGGAGAAGTAGACGTCGAAGGCGGTATTGAAGACCGGCAAGTGATCACCGTCCTTCACGAGCGTCGCGCCGAGTGTCGCTCGAAGGAGCGATCGGTCGCCGAGGTCGATCACCTCGACCGCTCGGGCGGCGTCCACGTGCTCACTCATCGACACCGGGATCCCGGCCGCGCGAAGTTCGCCAATGAAGTCGCCGAGGATGTTAAGCAACGGGCCTCGAACGGCCGAGCAGCTCCTTGGTGGCGCGCTCGATGTCGGACTGGTACTTCAACAAGATGTGCAACGTCGCTGCCGCGTCCTCGTCGCCGATCTCGCTACGACCGAGGACGACGAGGGTACGCGCCCAGTCCAACGTCTCAGAGACTGACGGTGCCTTCTTCAGGTCGATCGTTCGAAGTGATCGAACGACCTGGGCGATCTGTTCAGCCAGCGCGCTCGAGATGCCCGGAACGCGCGAGAGGATGATGTCACGCTCACGCTCGACGCTCGGGTAGCCCACGTAGAGGTACAGACACCGTCGCTTCAAGGCCTCGGAGAGCTCGCGGGTGTTGTTCGAGGTCAAGAAGACCATGGGGATCTGCTTGGCCCGTATGGTCCCGAGTTCGGGAATGGAGACCTGGTACTCAGAAAGGATCTCCAACATCAACGCCTCGGTCTCGAGTTCCACGCGGTCGACCTCGTCGATGAGCAAGACCACCGGGTCACTGGCGGAGATCGCTTCGAGCAACGGACGCGTCAGCATGAACTCTTCGGCGAAGATGTCCTCTTCGAGGTCGTGCCACTCCTCGCTACCGGCGCCCTCGGGACGCCCGGCCTGGATACGCAGGAGTTGTTTGCGGTAGTTCCACTCGTAGAGCGCCTTTGACTCGTCGAGACCCTCGTAGCACTGGAGTCGGATGAGACGCGCGCCGATCGAGTCCGCGACGGCCTTCGCGAGCGCCGTCTTGCCGGTGCCGGCCGGTCCTTCGACGAGGACGGGCTTGGCCAGGCGATCGGCCAGGTAGATCACCGACGCGATCGCGTCGTCACTGAGGTAGTCGTTCTCCGCGAGGAGTTTCTTCACCTCGTCGGGCGACTCGAAGCGCACCGGAGGCACGCTCGCGAGGCCGAGTCGTTGGGCGAGCTCTTCTCTCGGGTCTAACGCACTCATCGAATCTGTCCCTCTCCTCGTACGACCCACTTCAGGCACGTCAGTTCGCGCAGTCCCATCGGACCTCGCGCGTGTAATTTTTGCGTCGAGATACCGACCTCGCCGCCGAGTCCTAGTTCGCCGCCGTCAATGAAACGCGTCGACGCGTTCACGAGTACCGCGGCGGCGTCGACGCGCCGTATCCACGCGTCGGCGTTCGCGAGGTCCTCGGTGAGGATGGCTTCACTGTGCCCCGTCCCGTAGGTCGCGACGTGGGCGATCGCCTCGTCGAGTCCCGACACCACTTTGACGGCCAAGATCAGGTCGAGGAACTCGCGGGCGAAGTCGTCGTCGCTCGCCACCGTCGCGTTCGGAAGAATCGCTCTTGCGCGCTCGTCGACGCGCAGTTCGACGTCGGGGATGGCGGCCGCGAGTGCGGGCAAGAACGACGCCGCAACCGCTTCGTGCACGAGGACGGTCTCGGCGGCGTTGCAGACGCCCGGTCGCGAAGTCTTGGCGTTCTTCACGATGGCGACCGCCTGGTCGAGTGTCGCTGACTCATCGACGAACACGTGACAGTTGCCGTCGCCGTCGAGTACGTAGGGGACGCGCGCGTGCTCGCGCATCGCGGCGATGAGGCTTGGTCCCCCTCGCGGGATGAGACAGTCCAGCACGTCCGTGAGCTGCATGAACTCCGTGACCGTTTCATGCGAGGGATCGTCGACGAGCGACACGCCGGCGCCCGAAAGGCCCTCTTTCTCCAGTGCCTCCCGCCAGAGTTCAACGATGAAGGTGTTGGTGCGTTGCGCCGTCGACGACCCTCGTAGGAACGCCGCGTTGCCACTGCGCACGCACAGTCCCGCGACGTCACTCGTGACGTTCGGGCGATTCTCGTACACGACGCCGATGACGCCGAGTGGGACGCGAAGTCGTTCGACGCGAAGTCCGTTGGGTCGGATGCTCTGGTCTTGGACCTCGAAAAGTGGATCGGGCGCGTCGGCGATCTCGCGAAGCGCGTTCGACATCGAAAGGATCCGTTCCTTCGTGAGCGTTAGGCGGTCGCGTCCGGGACCGGACTCCTGGTACTCGCTCACCTCGAGGGCATTGACGGCCAGGAGTTCGTCACTGACCTCTTCCAGCCGATCGGCGACGTGTCGAAGGACACCTTGGCGCGATTCGTCCGACGCCTGGGCTAGTTCCGCGGCCGCGCGCTTCATCGCGGCGCCCTGGGTCGCTAAGACACTCCTCGTCATGGACCAAGCGTAATGGGCGTCATTACGGGCGTCGTAAGAGAACCAGATCGTCGCGATGGACAACGACGTCCTCACCGTCTTTGAACGACTCGGCGGACACGCGTACGAGACCCTTCGCGACCGTGTCGCCGTCGGGGCCTTTCACGTCAACGGCGTCGCCGTCGACGAACGTGCCGGTGTAGGACTCCACGCCCACGCGCAAGAGGCTGCGCCCGTCGTGTTCGAGTGCTCGCAGCGCGCCCTCGTTGATGGTGAGCGACCCCTGGCTCGCCACCGCGAACGCGATCCAGGACTTACGCGCGGAAAGTCGTTCAGGACGGGCGAAGAACGTCGTGCCAAAGCCGGGGTGGCCTTCGAGGGCTTGACGAAGCGCGTGGCGCGCTCGAGCAGGCGCGATGACGGTCGTCACGCCCGACCACGTGGCCATGTGCGCCGCCGCAAGTTTCGAGGCCATTCCGCCACTGCCGACGCCCGACCGACTGGACCCGGCGGCCTCGAGGAGATCCGCGTCAAAGGCCGTCACCTCTTCGATCAACGTCGCCGACGCGTCGAGGCGAGGATCAGCGGTGAGGAGTCCTTCGGTGTCGGTCAAGAGCACGAGGTGCGACGCTCCAACGAGGTTGGCTACCAACGCCGCGAGACGGTCGTTGTCACCGAAGCGGATCTCCTCGTCGGCGACGGCGTCGTTCTCGTTCACGATGGCGACGACGTTCAAGGTCGCGAGCGCTTCGAGCGTGCCGCGTGCGTGCAGGTACTGACCGCGATGGGAGAAGTCGAGCGGCGCGAGAAGGACTTGGCCCACGGCCGCGCCGTGTTCGGCGAAGGCGTTTCGCCACGCGTGCATCAACAGCGGTTGACCGACCGCCGACACCGCCTGCAGGGTCGCCGCGTCGCGAGGTCGTGGACGTGCGTTGCCCACTTCAGACCAACCGGCCGTGATCGCGCCCGAGGTCACGACGACGACGGACCAACCTTCTTCACGCATCGTGACGACGTCGGCCGCCACGTTCACCAGTACGTCGTAATCGACGTTTCCTTCGGCGGTCGTTACT
>DASZHK010000051.1:0-12113 GCA_035937905.1 Acidimicrobiales bacterium | reverse complement strand
GCGCTCGTCGTGACGTCCGGGCGAAACGATCGACAAGTGCGCGCGATAGCGGAAGAGATCGAACGCCTCGTCGACCTCGCGCTGGACGTGAAGCCGATCCACGTAGAAGGACTCACGCAGGGTGAGTGGGTGGCGCTCGACTACGGCGACGTCATCGTGCACGTCTTTGACGAAACGGCGCGCGAGTACTACGACCTCGAACACCTCTGGAACGCCGCGCCGGTGCTTCGCCCTCTTACCACTCATTAGTTCAAAAGACTTTGGAAGTTTTTCGGGGTTACGAAGATGGCGTGCGCACCGTTCGGCATGAGCAAGGACTGCACCACTCCGGCCACTTTGACGACGACGCCCCTCGCCGCGCCCGCGGCGTACGCGGTGAGCACGAGTTGGCCGACGGCGAGCAGTTGTTGCGCGTGTGAGAGCGAACTGAGCGGCGTCGCGATGTTGAAGTAACCGATCTCGTTTCGCATGGTGGCTGAGACCAGCACCATGGTCGTCGGAAGCGCCGACGTGTACCCGAGCCCCGTTTCGATGGGCGTCGGACCAAGGAGCAGTTGGCCAATGACGGTCGTCAGCGTCGGCGGAGACGGCACGATGCGACTCGACGGCGTGAGGTGATCGGTGGCGTCCACCAGGTACACGGTCTGGGTCCTAAAGCGCACGCGCGCGTGGTTGGTCCCGGGAATGGTCTGATCGAAGAGTCCGTAGGGATCCTTTGCCACGGGAATGCGCACGGGGTTGGCGTTGGGCGACACAAACGTACAACCGGCGAGCACCAGCGCGCCCAGCATGATGAGCACCATCGCGCGGAGCCGCTTCACGACGGCTCCGCGTTGATGAGAGGCAACAAGATCTGGAATCGGGCGCCGCCTTCGGGGCTGTCAAGCACCCGGATCGTGCCGCCGATGGCGCGCACGTGGTCCCGCACGAGCGCGAGCCCGAGACCCGTGCCTCGGACCACGCGTCGATCGTGCGCGGCGCGACCCCGGAAGAACCGTTCGAAGATCGCCTCACGCTCCTCGGCGGGTACGCCCGAGCCACCGTCGTCGACGTTGATGGCGATCTGGCCGAATTCGAAGTTGATTCGAATCGTCGTCGCGTCCCCGGCGTAGTGGTGCGCGTTGTCGATGAGGTTCGTCATCACGCGCTCGAAGCGTCGGCGGTCCACCGAGACGAGAGGATCGTCCAGGTCCGGCGCCACCTCGATGGGCGGCTCCAACAGTCCGTGTCGACGCGCCGCCGAGCGCACGCACTGGTGGACGAGTTCGATGGCCGTGACCGTCTCGATGACGAGCGGTACCGCGTCGGCGTCAGTTCGAGCCATCTCGAGGAGGTCTTCGACGAGTGATTGGAAGATGGATAGATCCGCCGTCAGCAGATCCAAACTCTCTTGACCGGCCGATGACAGCTCGTAGCGATGTTGTTGCAACACGGACGCGGTGGTCGCGAGCGTCGTGAGAGGCGAGCGAAGTTCGTGGCTGACGTCACTCGCGAAGCGTGCGTCGCGCTCGAGGCGTTCCACAAGTTGGCCCACCATGTCGTTGAACGACTCGGTGAGTTGTTGAACCTCTCGGTCGGCGCGGGTGACCTGCAAGCGCGTGGTGAGGTTGCCGTCAGCGATCGCGGCCGCCGCGAGAGAGACTCGGGTGAGGGGACGAACCGTGCGACGCGTGACCCAAAGGCCGCCGGCGATGCCGAGAATGAAGGTCACGAGTGCGCCCGCCCCGAGGACCAGCATCAAGGTCTTTAAGGTGTGTTCGAGTGAGCCGAGCTTGAAGACCTCGAAGAACTGGGTTTCGACCGCCGGAATCGGGACGCCGACGACGAAGACCAGGTTGCCGTGGATATTGAGGATCTGCGACGTCGGCTTACCTTGACGGACGTTGGTGAGGAAGGCGGCCGACACGTCCTTGGTGGAGGCGCCCTCGCTGCGTGAGAGCCACTCGTTGTAGGTATAGACGAGGACGCTCGAATTGGTGGCGTGCTCGATCGAGTTGAGGATGGCGCTCAGCGTCGGGGGCGCCGTGTAGAGCGTGCTTCGTACGAGGTCGGCGTTGACGTAGGCCTGCTTCAAGTCGGTCTGCACGCTCTCGTTGACGAGGACCTGGTGGAAACCTTCGTACGTCAGCGACGCGAAGAGGCCGCTCAGCAGGAGCGCCCCCAGTCCGAACGTGATCAAGAGACGAAGTCGAAGACTCCGTTGGCGCATTACAGGACCAGCTTGTAGCCAGTTCCTCGAACGGTGACGAGGTAGGTGGGGCTAGCGGGATCGGGTTCGATCTTCATGCGCAGTCGACGGATGTGCACGTCGACGAGTCGGCTGTCGCCGAAGTAGTCGTAACCCCAGACGTGCTCGAGTAAGTCCTCACGCGAGAGCACGCGTCCGTTCGCCGCCGCCAAGTCGGTGAGCAGTCGAAACTCCGTCGACGTGAGGTGCAGTTCGGTGCCGTCGAGGTGGCGCACCACTCCTTCGTCGGGGATCACGCGAAGTTCACCGAGTTGAAAGGCGTTGGTGCTCTTGTCGGGACGTCGACGCAGGTGCGCTCGAACGCGCGCCAGCAACTCTTCGGGCACGAAGGGTTTCGTGACGTAGTCGTCGGCGCCCGACTCGAGGCCGAGGATGACGTCGGCGGTCTCGTCGCGAGCCGAGACGATGACGATGGGGAGGTCACTCGCGGTGCGAAGCGCCTGGCAGCACTGAAAGCCCGTCATGCCGGGCAACATGACGTCGACGATCGCCACGTCTGAGGCCATGCGCGAGAAGAGAGCGACGCCAAGTTCGCCCGTCGAGGCGTCATCAACTGCGAAGCCCTCACCTTCGAACATGAGTCGAAGCGCGGTGCGAATGTGGTCGTCGTCTTCCACGATCAAGATACGGGGCATCCCAACTCCTTTGGAATCTCCGCCAAGACTACTGAGTCACCGCCAAGAACCGTGATATCACTAGCCTTGACACGTGTCGGCCGTGCACGATGACGATCGAGCCACCTCAAAGTGGTACCTCGAGGGTTACGCGGACACCTTGCGTGCCGCCGACCGCGCCGAGGCCACGCAGCGCGCGTATCTCAGTGACGCGAAGGCCTTCGTCGCGTGGGCGAAAGAGCGCGACACGCGCGGCCCGGACGGGATTACGAAGAAGGATCTTCGCGACTACCTCGTGTACATGACCGAGCGCGGTGACGCGCGGACCTCGATCGTCCGTCGCAGAGCGTCGTTGCGGAGCTACTTCGCGTGGCTCGTCGAACGGGGACACCTCGCGGCGAGTCCCGCGGCGCGCTTGCTCGCGCCAAAACCGTCGCACCCACTGCCCAAGATCGTCGTACGAGAACAGCTGGACAACCTCTTGGACGACGACTGGGGCGACGACGAGTGGGCCACCCTCGACCGCGCGGTCTGTGAGGTGCTCTACGGCGCGGGGCTGCGCGTGAGCGAGCTCTGCGGTCTCGATCTCGTGAGTGTCGACTTCGCACAGGGTCTCCTTCGGGTGTTGGGTAAAGGCCGAAAGGAGCGCGTCGTGCCGCTGCACCGAAAAGGACTGGAGGCCGTGCGCCTGTGGCTTGACGACGGCCGAGCCTTCGTGGCGCGCGCCGACTCACCGACCGAGGCGTTGTTCTTGAATCGCCGGGCTCGCCGGCTCGGGCCGCGCGACGTACGACGGATACTCGATCACCGGGTCGCGCGTGGCCACGTGCACCCCCACGCGCTACGTCACACCTACGCCACGCACCTCGTCGAGGGTGGAGCGGACCTGCGGGTCGTCCAAGAGCTCCTCGGCCACGAGAATCTCACCACCACGCAGATCTACACGCACGTCTCGAAGTCGCGGCTCCAAAAGGTCCATCGCCAGACCCACCCGAGGGGTTAGTTCTCGGAAACGAGTAACATGGTCAGGCTCTCCCAGAGTGGGCGAGTTAGTGAGTTGTCCCCGTGGTTTCGTACGGTCGCCGTTCGCGGTGCTCCCCGGGGTTGAAGCAACCATACGGAAGGAAACTAGATCGTGGCACTCGTCACCCTGCAAGAACTCCTCGACTCGGGCGTGCACTTCGGGCACCAGACTCGTCGTTGGAACCCCAAAATGCGCCGCTTCATCCTCGGTGAGCGCAATGGCATCTACCTCATCGACCTTCGAAAGACCCTCGCGGGCATCGAGACGAGCTACGCCTACGTGCGCGACCTCGTCGCCGGGGGCGGCGTCATCCTCTTCGTCGGCACGAAGAAGCAGACCCAAGGTCCCATCGCCGACTACGCCCAAGCGTGCGGCATGCCCTTCGTCAACCAGCGCTGGTTGGGCGGGATGCTCACCAACTTCACGACCGTCGCCGGGCGCGTCAAGCGCTTGATCGAGCTTCGGGCCATGGAGCGCGCGGGCGACTTCAACAACATGCCCAAGCGTGAGGCACTTCGTCACAGTCGCGAACTCGAGAAGCTCGACCGCAACTTGAGCGGTATCGCGAACCTCGAGCGCGTGCCCGACGCCATCTTCGTCATCGACACGAAGAAAGAGCACATCGCCGTCACCGAAGCGCGCAAGCTCGGGCTTCCCGTCGTGGCGGTCGTCGACACCAACTGTGACCCCGACGTCATCGACTACGTGATCCCCGGCAACGACGACGCGATTCGCGCCGGCTCGTTGCTCTGCCGTTTGATCGCGGACGCCGTCACCGAAGGTCGTTACATCCGCCAGAATCGTCCGGCCGTCACGGTGAGCCCGACGGCCAACGCCTAAGTCATCACAAGAAACAAAGAGGAGAACCAAGGTGACCATCACCGCGAAAGACGTACAAGCACTGCGCCAGGCAACGGGTGTGGGCATGATGGACGCGAAGAAGGCCCTCGAGGCCAACAACGGCGACAAGGAAGCGGCGACCCAGTGGCTGCGTGTCCAGGGACTCGCGTCGGCCGCCAAGCGCGCCGAGCGTGAGGCGGGCGAAGGCTCTGTCGCCGTCGTTCGTGACGGCAACGTCGCCGCGATCGTCGAGCTTCGCTGCGAGACGGATTTCGTCGCGAAGTCCGAGGAGTTCGTGAGCCTGGCCGACGAGATCGCCGCGCGCGTCGCCGCGCAGGGCGAGGGCGCCGTCAGCCAGTTCACGGAGAACATCGAGCAGATGCTCACCACCTTGAAGGAGAACATCTCCATTGGTCGTGTGTACCGACTCGAGGCCGGTGCCGACGAGGTCGTCGACACCTACTGGCACTCGCAGTCCGGTCGCGGCGTGAACGCCGTTGCCGTGGTGTTGAAGGGCGCGACCCAAGAAGTCGCGCACGAAGTCGCGGTGCACATTGCGTTCGCGAAGCCGAGTTACCTCACGCGCGACGACGTGCCTCAGAGTGAGATCGACAAGGAGCGCGCCACGGTCGAAGAGATCACGCGTAACGAGGGCAAGCCCGAAGCGGCGATGCCCAAGATCATCGAAGGACGACTCAACGGTTGGTTCAAAGAGCGCGTCCTCGTCGAGCAGCCGTACGTCAAAGACGAGAAGGAAACTATTCAACAGTTCTTGAAGGGTGCGACCATTAGCGCGTACGCTCAAGTTGTCATCGGAGGATAGGACATCGTCGTGCGTCGAGTGGTTTTAAAACTGTCGGGTGAGGCGCTGGCCTCGGCCGCGAGCGACGAAACAATTGATGCCTCCACGGTGGACTTCCTGGCCCGCGAGATCGCGGCCGCCATGGAGCGCGGTGGACTCGAACTCGCCGTCGTCGTCGGCGGCGGGAACATCTGGCGCGGCGCCACAGGCGCGATGGCGGGAATGAACCGAGCCAACTCTGACCTCATGGGCATGCTCGGCACCGTCATCAACGCCCTCGCCCTCCAAGACGCCATCGAGAATCACGGCCGACCCACGAGGGTGATGTCGGCGATCAACATGGACCAAGTCGCCGAACCGTACATTCGCCGACGCGCCGTACGCCACCTCGAGAAGGGCCGCGTCGTGATCTTCGCGGCCGGTATGGGCAACCCGTACTTCACGACCGACACGCCCGCGGCACAGCGCGCCGCGGAAATCGAAGCCGAGATCGTCTTGAAGGGAACCCACGGAGGCGTCGACGGCGTCTACAACGTGGACCCGCGAGTGAATCCCGACGCCGTGAAGTTCGACGAGATCTCTTTCGACGAAGTCATCGCGCGCGACTTACGCGTGATGGACATGACCGCTATTACGTTCTGCAAGGACAACCACTTGCCACTTCGCGTGTTTGACCTGATGGCTGACGGTAACTTAGGTAGAGCCCTCGACGGTCATCCCGTCGGTACGCTGGTGAAGTAATGGACAACGAACTCGTAGACCTCGTGATGGAAGACACCCGCGAGCGTATGGTGCGCGCGATTGAGCACGTGAAGAACGAGTTTGGTTCGGTGCGAACCGGTCGTGCGACGTCGTCGCTCATCGAAGGGCTCATGATCGATTACTACGGCACCGAGACGCCGCTCAAGCAGTTGGCGAACTTCTCGGTTCCCGAACCACGGCTTCTAGTCGTCTCACCCTTCGACAAGGGCTCGATGGCCGCCATCGAAAAGGCGATCGGCAACGCCGACCTTGGGCTCACCCCGTCGAACGACGGCCAGGTCATCCGTTTGGCCTTTCCCGCGCTCACCGAAGAGCGTCGCAAGTCCTTCGTGAAGATGGTCAAGACGAAGGCCGAAGAGGGTCGCGTCGCGCTACGCGGGGTCCGCCGCCACGCCCGTCAAGAGCTCGAGTCACTCGAGAAGGAACAGGGTCTTTCGAGTGACGAAATCGAACGATTGGAAAAGGTCCTCGACAAGATGACCCAGGACGAAGTAGCCGTCGTGGACGCGCTACTCGCGCACAAGGAGCAGGAACTTCTTGAAGTCTGACGACGACGGCTCAAGTTTCGACGAACCCACGGGCGAATTCCCGGTGGCCAGTCCCCACGACCCGCGCGTCACGATTACGGGTGCCGAGATGGTGACGAGTTTCGTCGACGACGCGCCGGTGATTGACCCGACGACACTGTTGCCGCACTGGACCGACGCGCCGACCGGTCAAGTGCCGATCGTCGTCGCGCGTGAGGCGGCACAAAGCGACGACCCGTGGTCGGCCGTCCCCGCCCCGGCTTGGCGCGAAGGCGAAGCCGACTGGGTCGCCCACGAAGACCAGTTCGACGCGTCAATTCTCGCGGGCGACGAAAAGGTCGACGACGCGCGTCCCTGGGAGTTCGTGCTTCCAGAGGAAGAGATCGCCGAAGAAGTCATCCGGGTCGAGGCGCCACGACCGTCGCCGACGCGCACCCAGCGCACGCGCCAGCGCGCGACGACCAACCCGCTCGCGGGACGCGCGGTGCGACAGAGTTCCTCCAGCAACGTCTCGAGCGCGACGATGACGGGCATCTTGCTCGCGATCGTCGTCTTTGGCGTCTTCTTCGCCGGACCCTTGGCCGTCACGGTGTTGATCCTCGCGTCACTGGCCTTCGCCTCTGCCGAGGCCTACGCCGGTTTCCGCTCGGTCGGCGCCCACCCGGCGACGATCCTGGGCATCGTCGCGGTACTGACCCTCGGCGTCGCCGTGTACAACAAGGGCCTCGTCGTGGTCGGCGCGGTCACCGTCTTGCTCACGATCTTTGGCTTCATTTGGTACATGAGCGCGGAACGAAAGATCGACGTGCTCGACGGTCTCGGCGCCACGATCTTCGTCTACGTCTGGGTGGGCGTCCTCGGTAGCTACGGCATCGTCATGCTCTCGCCACACACCTTCGTCCACCGTCACGGCATGGCGTACGTGTTTGGCGCACTGGCGCTCACGATCTGCAATGACGTGGGCGCGCTCTTTATTGGTAGATGGTTCGGACGTCGACCGCTCAACGCCGCGCTCTCACCGAACAAGACCGTCGAAGGCACTATCGGCGGCACGATCATCACGCTGATCGCCGGAGCCATCTTGCTGCCCTTGATGAGCCCGTGGACGAGGACGCACGGCGTCGAAGCCGCGGTCGCCCTCGCGATCGTCGTGCCGCTCGGCGACCTCTTCGAATCGATGGTGAAGCGGACCTTGGGTCTGAAGGACCTCGGTCGACTACTGCCGGGACACGGGGGACTCCTCGATCGCATCGACGGACTCTTGTTCGCGTTGCCGACGATGTACTACCTCCTTCACCTGCTCAAACTGAGTTAGCGATGTCGCCCCTGCGCCGAAGCGTGGCGCTGCTCGGCGCGACCGGCTCCATTGGTGTCCAGACGCTCGACGTGTTGCGTCGCGAACGAGAGCAGTTCGAACTCGTCTCCATCGCCGGCGGTGAACAGCTGAGTGAACTCGCGGCGATCGCCTCCGAGTTCAACGTGAAAAGTGTCGCGGTGAAAAGCGAGCGTCACCGCTCGGCGTTGGCCGAACTCGTCGCCCACGACGTCGAGATCGTGGTGGGCGACGAGGGACTGGGCGAACTCTCTCAAGGTGCGGACGTCATCGTGAACGCGGTGTTGGGTTTCGCGGGCTTGCCGGTCACGCTCGGCGCGCTGAGCGCCGGCAAGCGCCTCGCGCTCGCGAACAAGGAGTCACTCATCGCGGCCGCGCCCCTCGTCGCGAAAGTTCGCCACACGCATGGTGCAGCGTTGCTCCCTATCGACTCGGAGCACTGCGCCGTTCACCAGTGTCTCGCCAGTTCACCCGGTGCGCCGGGTTACCCGGACGTGAAACGCATCGTGCTGACAGCGTCGGGCGGCCCGTTTCGGGGCTGGAGCGAGGAGCAGTTGAAGGGCGCGACCAAAGAGGACGCGCTCCATCATCCAACGTGGTCGATGGGCGCGAAGATCACGATCGACTCGTCCACGTTGATGAACAAGGGTCTCGAAGTGCTCGAGGCCTCAGCACTCTTCGGCATTGACGTCGATCGTATTGACGTCGTCGTGCACCCTCAGTCCATTGTCCATTCGATGGTGGAGTACGTCGACGGATCGGTACTCGCGCAGCTCTCGCGTCCCGACATGCGACTACCGATCGCGTACTGTCTCGGACTACCCGAGCGATTGGCGCACGCCTACGGCGAACTCGACTTCACGAAGCCGTTGGCCCTTAGTTTCGAACCACCGGACGCGAAAGCGTTTCCGGCCCTCGGACTCGCCTACGAGGCGGCGCGCGTCGCGGGCGCCGCGCCCGCGTGGCTGAGTGCGGCGAACGAAGTCGCCGTCGCTGCGTTCCTCGCCGACGAGATCAACTGGTGCGACATTGTCGCGATCGTCACGTCGACGATGGATCACTACGTCGCCGATCCACTTGATTCCTTATCCTCTCTTTATGAAAATGACGACGTAGCACGACGATGGGCCCGCGCTAGCCTCGAAAGGTAGCCATGGAACACTCGTCGTCTCTTCGTCAGTCACCCGTGGCGCTGCTTGTGGGAGTAGTAGCGCTGGTGTCGCTGCTCACCTGGTTGGTGGGATGGGCGCTCCCACTCGTGATCTTTCTCATCGTCGCCATGGTGATGGCCCACGAGTTCGGTCACTTCATCGTCGCGAAGCGGTCGGGCATGTTGGTCACCGACTTCTTCGTCGGTTTCGGTCCGGTGCTCTGGTCGACGCAGCGCGGCGAGACCCGCTACGGGGTGCGCGCACTCTTACTGGGTGGGTACGTGAAGGTGCCGGGAATGGCCTGGAGCGTGCCCGTCGATCCAGCAATTGAGAGCCGCACCTATCGTGCGGCTGCTTTTCCTCGCAAGGTCCTCTTCGCGTCGGCCGGTTCGCTGATGCACGCGTTCATGGCGCTCGCTCTCGCGTGGGCCGCGCTCACCTTCATCGGTGCACCCTCATCCAGCGCGGTCGGGATCCAAGCGTTCTCCACGTGGCAAGGACACACCGAGAACGTGGCGCAGTTGGCTGGACTCAAGGTGGGCGATCAGATCGTCAGCATCGACGGAACGAAGATCACGAGCATCAGCGAACTTTCCAAACTCATCCATGGTTCTGCGGGAAAGCGATTGACGTTGGTCGTCGATCGACACGGCAAAGATCTCACGTTGCACGCGACGCCAGTAAGCGGGACAACGATCAAAGAAAGCGGTACCACGCTCGGCGCTGGTGGCTATATCGGCATCGTCATCAATAACCTCACGGTGCACGAGTCCCTCGTCGGCGCCGTCCCCGGTTCCTTTCACGTCGTGGGATCGCTACTCGCGCTCGCGGGGCACAACATCGTCCACGTTTTCTCACCCGCCGAATTCTCGAGCCTCTTTCACCAAGTGACCACGCCGTCGGCGGCGACGAACGTGAAGAATCAGGACACCCGACCCGCTTCGATCGTGGGCGTCGTCAGAATCGCGGTGCAAGGAGCCAATTCGGGAATAGGCCCGCTCCTCAACGTGCTGATTCAGGTGAACATCTTCGTGGGGGTCTTGAACATGCTGCCAATCCTGCCCGTGGACGGCGGGTACGTGGCCATCGCGATCTACGAACGCCTGCGCTCACGGCGCGGTATTCGCCACCACGCGGACGTCAATAAGCTCGCGCCCGTCGTTTACGCCTTCGTGGGCGTCTTGCTCTTTCTCTTCGCCTCGACGCTCTATTTGGACATCGCCCATCCACTACCGAATCCTTTCGGTTAGGCGCTTCGCGGCAGCTCCGGACACGGCAGAATAGAGACATGGACGTCACCGCCACTTCCTTAACACCCCGTCGCGTTACCCGTCAGATCTCCGTGGGCTCGGTAAAAGTCGGTGGGGACGCACCCGTGTCGGTCCAGTCCATGACGACGACCAAGACCGCCGACGTCGAGGGGACCCTCCAACAGATCTACGCGCTCGCCGCCAACGGTGCCGACATCGTTCGCTGTACGTGTAATGACCAAGCCGCCGCCGAGGGTCTCGCGCAGATCGTGCCTCGTTCACCGGTGCCCATCGTCGCGGACATCCACTTTCACGTCGAGATGGCGCTCGCGGCGCTCGAAGCCGGCGTGCAAGGACTTCGTCTCAATCCCGGGAACTTGCGCAAACCCGAAGAGATCAAACTCGTCGCGAGCGAAGCACGTGACCGTGGCGTCCCGATTCGAATCGGCGTGAACGCGGGGTCGCTTCACCCGGACATCTACGAACGCTTTGGTGGCGCGACGCCAGAAGCGCTCGTCGAGTCCGCGCGGATCGAATTGGCCTACTTCGAAGAAGTGGATTTCTCTGACGTAAAGATCTCGGTGAAGGCGTCGTCGGTGGCGACGATGATCGCGGCGTACCGTTTGGCGTCGGCGACGTTCGACCACCCCTTGCACCTCGGCGTCACCGAAGCCGGTCCTCTGCCCGGTGGACTCTTGAAGGGCACGGCCGGGATCGCGACCTTGCTCGCCGAAGGCATCGGCGACACGCTTCGCTACTCACTGACGGCTGACCCGGTGGAAGAGGCGCGCGCGGGACGCCAACTACTCGAGTCACTGGGCCTTCGTGAGCGCAAGGGCCTCGATCTCATTGCGTGCCCGAGCTGTGGACGCGCCGAAGTCGACGTGATCAAGGTCGCGACCGAAGCCCAAGCGGCTCTCAACGCGCTCGACGTGCCACTGCAGGTCGCGGTGATGGGTTGCGTCGTGAACGGTCCTGGTGAAGCGCGCCACGCGGACCTCGGCATCGCCGCCGGCAAGAAACGCGGTCACCTCTTCATCCAAGGACAGATCATTCGCGTGGTACCCGAAGACGAGATGGTCGACGCGTTGGTGGAAGAAGCGAAGAAGATCATCGCCGAGGGTGTCGAAGCACGTCTTCTCGCGCGCGACAAGTCCGCCGAAGCCGAAGCGGAGGCCGATCGGGCCGCGTTGCTCGACGACCGCGGCGCGGACGCCAACAACGCGCAACAACGTATCGAGAAGATTCGCCGGCACGTCGAGCACTAGCTCCCTCTGTAGGCTTGAAAAACTTACAAAGGAGCACCGTGGCATCGCAGAGCGTTCTCACCCCTCAGTCTGAGGACTTTCCACGCTGGTATCAGGACGTAGTCGCCAAGGCTGAAATGGCCGACAACGGGCCCGTGCGCGGCACCATGGTCATTCGCCCCTACGGCTACGCGATCTGGGAGCGCATGCAGGCGGAGATGGACGCCCGCATCAAGGCCACCGGCGCGAAGAACGCCTACTTCCCGCTCTTCATCCCCGAAAGCTACCTCCACAAAGAAGCCGAACACGTCGCGG
>DASZHK010000050.1:0-11052 GCA_035937905.1 Acidimicrobiales bacterium | reverse complement strand
TACGTCCTCGAACGGCGCGACGAACATCCCACTGCCGAGACAGGACTGCGGGGCGAAGGCGATGGCGTGCACCAGTCCGTCGAGGCGCCCGAAACGAGACTCGACTTCGAGTACCGCCGCAGCGACCTGTTCGGGGCTCGTGACGTCGAGTTCGATGATCTCACCGACGTCGCCCAACTTCCTCGCGGTGCGTCGGGTGAGTGCCGTGCCGCGTCCGGCGCCCGAGAGGGCCACCGTCGCGCCCTCTTCAAGCGCGCGCTTGGCGATGCCGAAGGCGAGAGAGTCGTCGGTCAAGACCCCGGTGACCAAGATACGGTGATCTTTCAGTAGTGCCATCTTGTTAGCGTACTTCTAGGCATTACGAGCAACGAGGACGACAATGACGACGGTGGGCATCTTGGGAGGTACCGGTCCGGCGGGACGCGGCGTCGCGATTCGTCTCGCGAGCGCGGGTTACGACGTCGTGATCGGATCGCGCGACGAAGCTCGCGCGCAAGAAACGGCGAGCACGTTGCGCGCCCGTGGCGACGGCAGCGTGCGCGGTGCGACGAACGAAAGCGCGGCCGCGTGCGATTTCGTCGTCGTCGCGACGCCTTGGGACTCAGCCGTCGCGACCGTGAGCGCGCTCAAGGACTCGCTCGCGAACAAGACCGTGATCTCCATGGTGAACGCACTCGCGCGTGAAGGAAAAGAACTCGTGCCGCTGTACCCACCGCGCGGATCGATGGCGGCGCAGTTGGCCTTTGCCCTTCCCGCGAGCACGATCGTGGGCGCGTTTCATCACTTGCCCGCGAGTGAAATGGAGAATCTCGACAGCGACCTCGACGCCGACGTCGTCATCTTCTCTGATGACAACGACGCTCGAAAGACCGTCGCGGGAATGGTGAATGAAATGCCGGGCCTGCGTGCCGTCATCGCCGGATCGATGTCGCTCGCCAGCGCCATCGAGGCCTTCACCGCCGTGTGCGTTTCGATCAACATTCGCCACAAGGCCCACAGTTACGTGAAGCTCGCTGGACTCTCGAACTGATGCAGCTCTACGACAGTGCGCGGCGCGGCGTCTTTCCGCTCGAGGTAGGACCGATCGCAACGTTGTACAGCTGTGGCATTACCCCCTACGACTCGGCCCACTTGGGGCACGCGTTCGTCTACCTCTCCTTTGACGTCTTAACCCGTCGCCTTCTCGACGCTGGCCACGAGGTCCACTGTGTTCGAAACGTCACCGACGTGGACGACGACATATTGCGAAAGGCGCGAGAACTCGGCGTGAACTACCTTGATCTCGCGGCGCAAGAGATGGTCACCTTCGAGCGCGACATGAAACTGATAAATCTGCTCGCCGTGTACGCGGAACCACGCGCCACGGGTGCCATCCCCGAGATATTGACGCTCATCGGTAAAACCTTCGATCAAGGGCTGGCCTACGAAGTAGACGGTTCGGTGTACTTCGAAGTGTCGAAGTTCCCGCGCTTCGGTCAGGTCAGTCACGAGGACCGCGCGTCGATGCTCGATCTCGCCGCGATTCACGGTGGACGTCCCGACGATTCCAACAAGCGCGACCCCCTCGACTTCGTGCTCTGGCAGCCGTCACTCGACGACGAACCGGCGTGGGAGTCACGCTGGGGCGCGGGTCGACCAGGTTGGCACATCGAGTGCTCGGCGTTGGCGCTGCGCGAATTGGGCGAGACGGTGGACGTGCACGGCGGTGGCCGTGACCTGGCCTTTCCCCATCACGAGTGCGAAGCGGCCCAGAGCGAGTCCGTCACGGGCGCACCTTTCGTGAAGCACTGGATGCACGTGGGCATCGTTGCCCTCGACGGGATAAAGATGAGCAAGTCGCTCGGCAACTTGGTCTTCGTGCACGAACTCGTCGCACGCTCAGAGCCCGCGGCCGTTCGACTCTCGTTGCTCGATCAGTTCTACCGTGACGACTGGGAGTGGCGCGACGAGTTGTTGTTGCACGCGCAGTCGCGGCTCGCGACGTGGCGTTCCACGCTGACGACCGGTCGAGCGTCCTTGGTTCTCGACGACGTGCGTGACGCCCTCGATGACGATCTCAACACGCCCGCCGCCCTGCGCGCGATCGACGCCGCAGCGCACGCCGGGGCCAACGTCGCTTCGGCGGCGTCGTTACTCGGCATTACGCTGTAGCCAGCGAAAGGCCACCATGACCGACCTCAACGTAGAGCTACCCGACGGCAGCGTTCGCACCGTCGGCGAAGGATCGAGCGCGCTCGACCTCGCCAAAGCCATCGGCTCGCGCCTAGCGAAAGACGCACTCGCGGCGCGCGTCAACGGCGTCCTCACCGACCTGTCGACGCCGCTCGTGGACCACGACAAGGTGGCGATCGTGACGCCGGCGAGCGACGACGGACGCGAAGTGCTTCGCCACTCGAGCGCGCACGTGATGGCCCAGGCCGTGACGCGCCTTTGGCCTGGGGCGCACTACGCGATTGGGCCGGCGATCAAGGACGGCTTCTACTACGACTTCGAACTCCCTGGTGGTGCGCACTTTAGTGACGACGACCTCGTCCGGGTGGACGCGGAGATGCGCGCCATCATCGCGGAAGAACAGCCCTTTGTTCGCACTGAATACTCCGTCGATGAGGGCCTCGCCGTCTTTCGCGACCAGCCGTTCAAGATCGAGATCATCGAGGCGGTCGCCCACGGCGGCAGTGACGAAGACCTCGCCGAGGCGGGCAGTGCCACCGTGGTGTCCACGTACTCGAACACTTCCGCCTTCGTCGATCTCTGTCGCGGACCGCATGTTCCTTCGACCGCTCGACTTGGACACTTCCAGCTCACGCGCGTCGCGGGTGCGTACTGGCGTGGCGACGAGACGAAGCCCCAGCTACAGCGCATCTACGGCACCGCCTGGGAGTCGAAGGACGCGCTCGCCGCGCACGTCACGCAACTCGCCGAAGCCGAAAAGCGCGATCACCGTCGACTCGGGCACGAACTCGACCTCTTCTCCTTTCCGAGTGAGATCGGACCAGGCCTGGCGGTCTTTCACCCGAAAGGTGGCATCATCCGTCGGGTGCTCGAGGAGTACTCGCGCCATCGTCACGAGGTCTCGGGCTACGAGTTCGTGTACTCGCCGCACATCTCGAAGGCCGACCTCTTCGAGACGTCCGGTCACCTCACGTGGTTCGCCGAGAGCATGTACCCGCCCATGGTCCTCGACGAGGGACAGCGCTACTACCTCAAACCAATGAACTGCCCGTTTCACGTCTTGATCTTCAAGGCCCGTCAGCGCAGCTACCGCGAACTGCCACTTCGCATGTTCGAATTCGGCTCCGTCTATCGCTACGAGAAGTCAGGCGTCGTACAGGGACTCACGCGCGTGCGCGGCATGACCCAGGACGACGCGCACATCTTTTGCACCCGCGAACAGATGGCCGACGAGTTAGCGAGTCTGCTCTCGTTCGTCCTCGACCTGTTGCGCGACTTCGGACTCAATGAGTTCTACTTGGAGCTCTCGACGCGTCCTCCTGGCAAAGCGGTCGGCAGTGACGAAGAGTGGGCTGAAGCCGAATCGACGTTGGCGAACGTCGCGAACGCGGCCGGACTCGATCTCGTGCACGATCCGGGCGGTGGCGCGTTCTACGGCCCGAAGATCTCGGTACAGGCTCGCGACGCCATTGGTCGTACGCATCAGATGTCGACCATTCAACTGGACTTCCAGACGCCCGCGAACTTTGACGCCACCTACGTCTCACCGGACAACGCCCGCGAGCGCCCGATCATGATTCACCGCGCGCTCTTTGGGTCCGTGGAGCGCTTCATGGCCATACTCATCGAGCACTACGCGGGGAACCTGCCGACCTGGCTCTGCCCCGAGCAGGTGCGCGTTCTCGGTGTTCGAGACGACCACGACGACTACGCCTACGACGTGGCGGCGAATCTTCGCAGTCGAGGCGTACGCGTCAGCGTGGAGGCCGCGGCCGAGCCGCTGGGCGCGCGCATCCGCAAGGCCAAGCTCGAGAAGATTCCCTACGTGGTGGTCGTCGGTGACGACGACGTCGCGAAGGGGACACTCGGCGTCAACGCGCGCGGCTCGAACGATCCCGAGCGCGGGGTGGCACTCAGCGTCTTCAGTGATCGTCTCGTCGATGAGATCGAGCGTCACGCGTCGCCCGAGGCGCCCTAGTGCCGCTGGAGCGTTTCTCGGCGGCGTGGCGAGAAGCGTACGTGTCGAGTGCGTTCGCCGGGGAACTCGACAAGGACGCCAGCGAGTGCGTCTTTTGCGTGTTGGCGAGAGAGCCCGTCGACGAGTCGACGGGCGTGTTGAAGAAGACCGCGTCGACCTTCGTCGCGCTCAACGCCTTTCCCTATGGTTCGGGTCACCTGTTAGTCCTGCCGATCCGTCACGTGGGCGAGCTCGAGGCGCTCAGCGACGAGGAGTACCAAGACTTCTTCCTTGTGCTCCGCGACACGATTCGCGCGTTGAACGAGGCGTACGGGGCTGACGGAATGAACGTGGGCATGAATCTCGGTCACGCCGCAGGCGCGGGCATTCCGAAGCACTTGCACGCGCACGCCTTGCCCCGTTGGCTCGGCGACACCAACTTCATGACCACCATCGGAGAGACGCGCGTTTTGCCCGAGTCCCTCGAGTCCACGTGGCGAAAGGTTCACGCGCGCCTTTAAGCCGTGCGTTACCGGGCGGTACAACTAGACTCGCCTCCATGAGCCAAGAGGGTCGATGTTCGACGGCAAGTTTCGCCAGTCGGTAGACGCGACGACCGCGCCGATTGGTCGCTGGCTCGTACGAATAGGTTTTTCCGCTGACGTCCTCACGGCGTCGGGACTCGTCTTCGCCTGCGCGACGGCGTGGACCATCGCGGTGGGTCTTCATTACTGGGCCGTCGTGTTGTTGACGCTCACCGGATTCCACGACCTCTTCGACGGCCCCGTCGCGAAGGCTTCGCATCGCGCCAGTCAGCGCGGGAGCTTCTTCGATTCGGTCTCGGACCGGTTCGCCGACGCCATCATTCTCGGCGGCGCGTCCTACTACTTGACGGCCCATCACCACGGTCAATTGGCGCTACTTCCCTTCGCGATTCTCACGACAACCTTCATGATCTCCTACCAGCGCTCGAAGGCGGAGAGTCTGGGTCTCGTGGCGAAGGGTGGCCTGATGGAGCGCGCCGAGCGGATGATTTTGCTCGGCGTCGGTCTCCTTGCGACCGCTATCTTCATTCCCGTGCTCTGGATCATGTTGGTCCTCACGGCGATGACCGCCGGGGGGCGATTCTGGCGCGTATGGCAGGTCGCGGCCCGACCGGCTCCTTCCACGACGTCAACCCTTCGTGCCCGCCAGCACAGTCGACGTCTTCGCCGAGGTCTTAGCCGCACTTCGCGTCACTAGTCGTGGCGACCCCTTCGCGTGCCACGCTGTTTAAAACGCTGGGCGCCGTCATGGAGGCGTTGCCCGAACGGTTGGACGTCTCGCTCGGGCGCTCCATCGCGTCACTGCTCGGTCGACGCGACACGACGAGGCGGAAGAACCTCCGCGTCAACATCGACCACGTTCTCGCCTCAGAGGGCACGCACGCCTCGACAGATCTCCTCGACGAATTCGTGACGCGAGGTTTTCGAAGTTACGGACAGTATTGGGCAGAAGGCGCGAAGCTTCCGGCACTCTCGAAATCCGTGATTGACGACCGCTTCTGCATTTCAGAAGGCTTGGAGTATTTACGCGACGCCAAAGAGCGCGGCCGAGGCGTCATCCTGGCGTTACCGCACATGGGCTCGTGGGAGTGGGGGGGTGCGTACCTCGACTCCCTGGGACTGGGTATGACGGCCGTCGCCGAAGTCCTCGAGCCGCCGGCTCTCTTCGAGTGGTTCAAGGAGAAGCGCGAGTCGATCGGCATCCGTATTGAGCCCCTCAACGACCACGCCGGCGCGGTGTTGCTGTCGACACTTCGCCGTGGCGAGGTTGTGGGACTCCTTTGCGACCGCGACCTCCAAGGCAACGGCGTGACCGTCGAGTTCTTCGGTGAGCTCGTCACGATGCCCGCCGGACCGGCGACTTTGGCGTTGCGTACGGGCGCGACGCTCGTCGCGGCGGCGTGTTACACCGGACCAGGTCGCGATCACTTCGCCGTCATCACGCCACCCATAGCGGCAGAGCGCCTGGGCCGACTTCGTGACGACGTGACGCGAGTCACGCAAGCGATTAGTCGAGAACTCGAGGGACTCATCCGGCGCGCGCCCGAACAGTGGCACGTACTCGAAGCGAGATTCGCCTCGTGAAGATCCAGCGCGTCGCCCTCATCTCGCCCTACGCGCTCAGCGTGTACGGGGGGGTCCAAGAACAGGTCCTCGCCATGAGTCGCGTCCTCAGCGCTCGCGGTCGCGAAGTCCTGATCGTGGCGCCGGACGCGAGTGACGTCACGGACTACGACACGCCCGCGCGGCTAGTGCGACTCGGTCCGCGATCGTCGTTTCCCGCGAACGGCTCCAAGGCACCACTCACGATCTCACCGATCGCGGCGTGGCGCGCAAAGCAAGCGGTCGAAGCCTTCAACCCCGACGTCGTGCACTTTCACGAACCCTTCGCGCCACTCCTCGGATGGTCGCTGTTGCACCGTCACCAACACCCGTCGGTCGGGACGTTTCACCGAAGCGGGAGTGGCCCCGCGCTTCGTCTGACGAAACCGCTGCTCGAGCGCCTCGCGACGCGCCTTGACGTGGCCGTGTCGGTGAGTAAGGCCGCGGCGCGAACGATCGAGGACGCGTGCGGGCTCAAGAGCGACGTGCTCTTCAACGGATTCGAGATGGAACGCTTCGTCGCGACGCCGCGGCAACGCTCGTCGGAGACCGTGCTCTTCTACGTCGGTCGCCTCGAGCAACGTAAGAGCGTCGCGACCGCTGTCGAAGCGGCTCACCATCACAACGCTCGCAGTGAACGGCCGTGGCTGCTCGTCATCGCCGGCGACGGACCGGAACGCGCTCGCCTTCAGTCGCTCGCCGCGCGCTCACAACGCATCGTCTTCATCGGGCCTATCAGTGACGAGGAGAAGCGCGCGTGGCTGCGCCGCGCGGACGCGCTGATCGCGCCCTCTACCCGTGGCGAGAGTTTCGGACTCGTACTTCTTGAAGGTATGGCGAGTGAGACCCTCGTCGTGGCGAGCGACATCGAGGGATACCGCGCGGCGGGAGGGGAGTTCGCGACGATCTTCACGCCCGGCAACGTCTCCTCACTTGAAGGGGCCATCATTCGGGCGCTCGAAGGTGAGAGTGACAAGAAGATCGCCGCGGCGCGTCAACACGCCGAACGGTGGTCGATGAACGCGTTGATGGACGAGTACGAAGAACGATACGCACGAGCGCAGAAGATATTTCAAGCGACCAAGTAGCCTTAGGTCGTGGCAACCAAGCAACGACGGCGCTCTCATCGGCCTCATGACTCGAGGGATCGTGGGCCCCGCTACGTCGCGCCCGTGCTCGATCCCACGTGGCAGAACCCGTACACGCCGTCGACCGTAGAACGTGCCAACAACGAACGCGTCCTTCGACGCTTCGCCTTTCGACGACGCCTTCCCCAGACGATCGCCGTGGGGGTCGTCGCGGTGGCCCTCGTCGTTGGCTTCGTGGTCGCGCCCTGGCTGCCCGCCGTGGGCGTGGTTCTCGCTCTCGCCTACGCGTGGGATCTGCGTCGCGTGGTTGCGACGTCCGCCCAGCGCGGCCAAACGCTGGGCGCGAAGTTTCTTGCGCAGTTCTCTGCCGGCGGCGACGCCGTGGAGCGCTCGAGGCTCGTCACGGTGCTCGATCGATTGGCCGCGACCTTCGGCGTCGACAACGTCAGCGCGTTCATCATTCGAGACCCCGGTTACAACGCCGCCTTGGTGCCCGACGGCACGAGGTTCTCGCTCTTCGTGACGAGCGCCCTCATGCAAGATTTTGAGTTGATCGAGTTCGAAGGGGTCGTGGCGCACTGTCTCGCTCGTCAACGTCTCGGTCTGGTGGACCGCGAGAGCTTGGCGGCCGTCTCCAATCTCAATGATGAAGCGCGCCGGACGCTCGCGGGCAGTGGCATGGCGTACCGTGCCGACGAAGTGGCGGCGGCGAGTATCCGTTACCCCCTGGGACTGGCCGGTGCTCTTCGAAAGTGCGCCCGCCAACAGCTCCCCGCCGACTCGTTCTTCACCACGCCCACCTACGCCCAGTGGCGCTGGGTCTTTTTCAACCAGTGGAGCGATCAGCGCGAGCGGAACCTTGGCGACCTCGACGACGTCGAACTGAGAGCGCGCGCACTCGAAGAGTGGTAAAGCGCTGCCATTAGGCTGTGCGTATGACTTCTTCCACAAACCCTTCGGTCACCGGCTCGGCACTCGTCAAGCGGGGTCTCGCCGACATGCTTCGCGGCGGCGTGATCATGGACGTCGTGAACCCCGAACAGGCGAAGATCGCCGAAGACGCGGGTGCCGTCGCCGTGATGGCCCTCGAGCGCGTACCCGCGGATATACGCCGCGATGGCGGCGTCGCTCGCATGAGTGACCCGTTGATGATCCAAGAGATCCAGGCCACGGTCACGATTCCCGTCATGGCCAAGGCGCGCATTGGCCACTCCGCGGAGGCACAGATCCTCCAAGCCCTCGACGTCGATTACATCGACGAGTCCGAAGTGCTCACGCCAGCCGACGAAGAGAATCACATCGACAAGTGGCCCTTCACCGTTCCCTTCGTGTGTGGCGCGACGAACTTGGGTGAGGCCCTTCGTCGCATCAGCGAGGGCGCGTGCCTGATCCGCTCGAAGGGTGAAGCGGGCACCGGCAACGTCGTCGAAGCCGTTCGACACCTTCGCACGATCAACGCCCAGATGCGTCGACTGCACAGCGCCGACGCCAACGAGCTCTACGCGCTCGCGAAGGATCTGCAAGCACCGCTCGCCCTGGTCCAAGAGGTCGCCGCACTCGGGAAACTGCCCGTGCCGCTCTTCTGCGCCGGGGGCATCTCAACGCCCGCGGACGCGGCGCTCGTACTCCAACTCGGCGCCGAGGCCGTCTTCGTCGGATCAGGCATCTTCAAGAGTGAAGACCCCGCGCGCATGGCGCAGGCCATCGTCGAAGCGACCACGCACTTCGAAGACCCGAGCGTGGTCGCGAAAGTTTCGACCGGACTGGGTTCCGCGATGAAGGGTTGGGAGACCGCGACGCTCGAGCAGCGTCTCGCCGAGCGCGGTTGGTAGTGAAGCGCGTTGGGGTACTCGCCCTTCAGGGTGACGTGGGCGAGCACGTCGCCATGCTCGAATTGTTGGAGAGTGAAGTCGTCAAGGTTCGAACCGTTGAGCAACTCAACGGCGTCGACGGTCTCGTGCTTCCCGGTGGGGAATCAACGACGATCGCGCACCTCCTCGAGACGTCCGGTCTGAAGGACGCGCTCGGCGTCAAAATCGATGAAGGACTCCCGGTCTTTGGGACGTGCGCGGGACTGATTTTGCTGAGCACCACCGTGCTCGACGGCCGGAGCGACCAGTGGAGTTACGGAGCTCTGACCCTCTCGGTACGCAGGAATGGCTACGGCCGTCAGATCGCGAGCTTCGAGTCGACGCTTGAGGTCAAGGGCGTGGGGAGCGTGCCGGGTGTCTTCATCCGAGCCCCGCGCATCGAGTCGTACGGCGACGACGTCGAGGTCCTCGCCACGCTCGATCACGGCGACGCGACGGGCGAACATCCCGTCTTCGTTCGCCAGAACCAAGTCTGGGGCGCGTCCTTTCACCCAGAGTTGACCGGCGACACGCGCCTACACCAACTCTTTCTCAGCGCGCTGTAATTCTCGATACGATTATCAGGCCTTTCGAGGCAGGAGGCATTATGTCAGGCCACTCCAAGTGGGCAACGACCAAACACCGCAAAGGCGCCAAAGACTCCGCGCGCGCGAAGGTCTTCGCCAAGCTCATCCGTCAAGTCGAAGTTGCGGCACGTGAAGGTGGCGGCGACGCCAACACCAACGCGGCGTTACGCACCATGTTCCAAAAGGCCCGCGAGGCCTCGGTGCCAATCGACACGATCGAACGGGCCATCAAACGCGGCACCGGTGAACTCGAGGGCGTTCGTTACGAAGCCATCAGCTACGAGGGCTACGGCCCGAGCGGCGTCGCCGTCATCGTGGAGACATTGAGCGACAACCGAAATCGTACGAGCGCTGAGATCAAGCACCTCTTCGGCAAGAACGGGGGAGCGATCGCCGAGCCCGGCGCCGTGTCGTGGCAGTTCGATCGCAAGGGTGTCCTCGAAGTCGTCGGACCAGTCGACGAAGACCAACTCCTCGAGTGGATCATGGAAGCTGGAGCCGAGAACTACGAAGCGAACGGTACGAACTACACCGTCACCACCGAACCGCACGACGTGGCCATCGTGCGCGACGCGCTCGAAAAGCAGGGACTGAAGGTTCAAAGCGCGGATCTCACGCTCGTCGCGCAGAACACCATCCCCGTCACCGAGGAAGCCGAAGCCAAGAAGATCCTGCGTCTGATGGACGCCATCGACGACCACGACGACGTCCAGAACGTTTACGCCAACTTCGATATCTCCGACGAACTCCTGGCCAGTTACGAAGGCTAAGTCCTCCATATCGCGCTCTTAGCGGGATAGCATCGAACGTATGTTCGTACTCGGAATCGACCCTGGGCTGACTCGCTGCGGGTTCGGGCTCGTCGAGGGTTCCTTTGAGGGCGTGGAGTCGTTTCGAGCGTTGCGCGCCGGCACCATCGAGACGGACCCGAAGAGCCCCGTCGAACGGCGGCTGCGCCAACTTCACCTGGAACTCGCTGAACTTATCAGGGACACGACACCCGACGCCGTGGTCGTCGAACGCGTCTTCTACCAACGAAACGCCAAGACCGCCATTCCGGTCGCTCAGGCGAGCGGCGTCGCGATCGCCCTCGCGGGCGACGACGACGTCGCCGTTCGTCAGTTCACCGCCCAAGAGGTGAAACTCGCGGTCACCGGGTACGGCGCGGCCAGCAAGTCGCAAGTCCAGGGCATGGTTGCGAAGCTCTGCGGCCTGAGTGAGATTCCGAAACCGGCCGACGCTGCGGACGCG
>DASZHK010000049.1:0-1730 GCA_035937905.1 Acidimicrobiales bacterium | reverse complement strand
GATGGACCTCAGCTAACGAAGTTCGAGGTCGGCGACGAGGGCCAGGTGGTCGCTGCCGCCGTCGCGCGTGAAGCTCCGTATCGACTTCCAGGGTCCGCGACCCAGGATGTGATCGATCTGTGAATGAGGACGCGGCGCCGGCCAGGTGCGTCCCGTCGCGAGCGTGTGCCATCCCGGTAACAGGAGTCGCAGCAATGGGCGCCAACTGTTGAAGTCGCCGCCAATGAGTAAAGGCACCGCTGGATCGAGGGTCTCAACGAATTCGCTGACGCGTTGGTATTGGCGATGCGAACCGTGGCTGAGATGCGCGCCGTGAATCGCGAGGACGTAGAACGAACGGTCGTTCTCTTTCAGCCGCGCCACGACGAGGGCACGTTGCACCCGCTCACGGGGTAGTCGTCCGAGCGAGATGACACGTAACTCTTCGATCTCCAAGCGAGTGAGGAGTCCGAGGCCCCAGGTGCCGGGTTCTAGATGTTGGAGTCGTGCTCGACTCGTGCGCTGAGCCTTCGTGAGCGACCGGTGTCCGCTGAAGAAGAGTCCACGCTCACCAAAGAAGTGCGCGAGGCGCGGCTGCCACGTCGGGCCCCCGACGCCCGACGTCACGCGTTCGCCGTGCGCTAGTGGCGCGAACGTACCTTTAAGTTGTAACGAACTCTTGAGGTCTTCGTAGAAATCGGGTCCGTCGTCGGCCCGCCAGAGCTCCGGAAGAATGAGTACGTCGGCGTCGAGTTCTTTGATGACCTCGAAGACTCGAGTTGGTCGACCCCAGCCGTCGACACCGGCGTGAAGGTTAAACGTCGCGACACGCACCGTCAAACACTACCCAGGCTCGTGGCGTGATGTGGCAGTCTCTAAAGGTGGAATCCGTGGACGTAACGTTCGGACATCGTCTGTGGTGGGTGGACGCGTTCATCGGTGACAACGAGCGCGGGAACCCCGCGGTCGTGGTGCTGTTGGAACATCCACTTGCCGACGAGGAACTCCAACGAGTGGCGTTCGAGCTTGGCGTCTCGGAGACGGCCTTCGTGCGACGCGTGGGCGACCAGTGGTCCCTTCGTTGGTTCACGCCGACGGTGGAGGTGGAGCTCTGCGGCCACGCGACGCTCGCCACCTTGCACGTACTCCTCAACGAATTGGACGCGCCAGGTGGTGAGTTCTACTTCGCCACGAGATCGGGCGTCCTCTCGGGACGGAAGCTGGGTGAGGGTCTCTTGGGCGTCGACCTGCCGCGCGCCTACCTCGAACCGCTCGATCCGTCGGTCTTGAACGACACACTGGGCGTCGTGCACGAGCTCTACAGCGCGGGTCCGTCGACCATGCTCGCCGTCGTCGAGGACTACGACACCCTCTGCGGGCTCCTCGTCGATCCCATGAGTCTCTTCTTGGTCCCGAGTTCGATCGTCATCGCCGCGTGTTACGGCGGTCCCGACGTGGACGTGTCGATTCGGGTCTTCGCGCCGCGACTCGGTCTCGCCGAAGATCCTGTCACGGGCAGCGCGATGTGCGCGGTCGCGCCCTGGTGGGTCGAGAAGGTCGGATCACCCACCATCACCGTTCGCCAAGCCAGTTCGCGCGGGGGCGTCATGTACGCGCGACTCTTCGAGAAGAACGTGGAAGTCGCGGGTCTCGCACGGACGTTCCTCAGTGGTGAGATCCGTCAATGAGTGACGACGTGCTCGGTCCCGGACCGCGCACGCGCGTCCGGCGACTACCGGCGAAGGCCACCT
>DASZHK010000048.1:0-2895 GCA_035937905.1 Acidimicrobiales bacterium | reverse complement strand
CACTCGCTCAGTCCGTCGACGGTCGCCGTGCGCCGCCCGGAGTGCATCCTATGACGCAACCCAGTACCATGGGTGCTGTGCAGCGAACCAGCTTCCGGGACATGAACTGCTCGGTCGCCCAGTGCCTCGAGGTGGTGGGTGAGTGGTGGAGCATGCTCATCATCCGTGACACCTTCATGGGCGTCACGCGATTCGAAGACTTTCAACGACGTCTCGGCATCTCTCGCAACATCTTGCGCGACCGCCTGAACTCGCTGGTCAACGCGGGCGTACTTGTGCGCGTGCCCTACTCAGCGCATCCGCCGCGCGACGACTACAAGCTCACGCAGAAGGGTCGTGACTTGTGGCCGATCTTGACCACCATGCGCCAGTGGGGTGACAAGTACGCCGCCCCGTCGGGTCCTCCGATCGAGTTGACCCACACCTGGTGCGGCAAGACCACGCACGTGGAAATGATCTGTGACGAGTGCGGCGAGCCCGTGTCGTCTCGTGACGTGAAGGCCGTCGTCGGAGCGGGTCGCGATCCGCAGAAGTTCTTGCCTACAAAGGTCTGAGGCTCAACCTCGCCTAGGCGTCGCGGGGAGGAGGCGTCGCGCCCGGCGCGAAGTGACCCATCTCAGCACCGATTGTTTTACCGATGTTGGAGACGTGCAAGTGAATCTCGTCGAGTAGATCGGTGGCTTTCTTTACGGCTTCGGTTAGCTCGGTGTTCTCTTGGATGAGCTTCTTGATGTCGTCGGTGTTGTTCGCCGTGTGCAGCGCGACCTCGGATGAAATGGAGTCGGCGCGCTTCGCGGCGATGAGCAACGCCGCGGCCTGGACACCGGCCATCATCGACAGGAACAGGTTGAGCAGGATGTACGGGTAGGGGTCGAAGGCCTTGTGGTGCAGCACGTGCTCGAAGAAGACCGTGTTGACGAGCGCCCACGCGATCATCACCGCGAAGAAGCCGAAGACGAAGCCCCACGAGCCCATGATGTTGCGCATGCGGTCGGCCGCGCGCTCACCGCGAGAGAGGTCGTCGCCCGTTCGTACTGCGGGATGCTTGTGCCAGTGGGTCTGCCACGGTTTGTTTGTCACTCGTCAAGCGTGGCACACGGTCGCACCAACGAGGAGGACCTAGAAAGGTGGCTCGAAGCTGAGACGCAGTGGCATCTCGCTCTGACCTTCGAACGGACGAACGTTCAAGACTTGATGGATCTCGAGGTGGTGACGCTCAAAGGCTACGGCCGAACCGGCCATGTAGAGTCGCCAGACGCGTGCTCGCTCGATACCCACTTCTTCGATCGCTTCGTCGAATCGCTTGGTGAGATTGTCGACCCAGCGTCGCAGGGTGATCGCGTAGTGCTCGCGCAGACTCTCGAGGTGGCGCACTTCGAAGCCGTGCGCCTGGAACATCGTGACCATGGTGCCGACTTCGTGCAATTCGCCGTCGGGAAAGACGTAACGATCGATGAACTGACTGCCCGTCTTGGACGGTCCTCGAAGACCCAGTGCGAACTGCATCTGACGATTGAACGCCGCGAGCTTTGAGGGTTGGGGATCGTCGTCGAACGAGAGCGGACGGCCTATGGCGTGATTGAGGAAGCGGCCACCGGGCTTCAGGAGTTCCCACATCGTGTGGGTGTAGTTCTCCAACGAACGCCGACCTACGTGTTCGGACATGCCGATCGAGCTGATGGCGTCGAAGGGTCCGTCGTTGACGTCGCGGAAGTCCTGAAGGCGAAACTCCACGAGATCACTGACGCCCGCGAGACGTGCTTGTTCGGTGGCGTACTTCTGTTGTTGCTCAGAAAGGGTGACGCCAACGACGGTGGCACCGAAGTGGCGCGCCGCGTGGATGCCCATTGCACCCCAGCCGCTGCCCACGTCGAGGAGTCGCGAGCCGGGCTGGAGGTCGAGCTTTCGCGCGACGAGGTCGACCTTTCGGGCCTGCGCCGCTTCAAGGGTGTCCTCGGGGTTCGAGAACACGGCGCACGAATACGTCATTGAAGGACCGAGCACCATCTCGTAGAAACGATTCGACACGTCGTAGTGGTGCGAGATCGCTTGACGGTCGCGCGCCCTTGAGTGAATGACGCCGCGTTGCTTCGCTTCAATTGCCGGCGGCGCGAGTGGCTTCAGCGCGGACGCGCCAACCACCGACAGCAGTAGGCGCAGGTTGTTGGCGTTCAGTAGTTGTCGTAGTGGGGGCATGTTGAGTTCGAAGAGGGGATCGAGGTCCCCGTCGACTTCGATGTCGCCGGCGACGTACGCCCGCGCGAGACCGAGCTCGCCGGGGTGGGTCAACACGCGCGTCAAGGCGTCGCGTCGAATGATCTTTAGCGTGATGCTGTTCGCGCTCGACTCGACTGTCGGTTCCGCGACACTCCCGTCGTACGCTTCGACGCGAAACGGAAGTTCGTTGTTAAAGACCGTGGCAACAAACGTCGCAACGTTCATATTCGCTCCCTTCAACTCACCGCTCTTGCGGCTCTCTTCTGTGCAGGCCCTCCCGTTTTACCAGGAACTTTGAGTTTCTGCTCACCCGACGTTGTCGTGAATCCGTGAAGCGCCGTGAGTCCTCGACGAGTCCAAAGGTCGTGCGCGACTGTAACGGTCGTCTCAAAAACGTGGAATTTGTGTCGGATACACTGCCACTATCAGCCAAAACGCGTCAGTTACCGCAACTGATCTGACGTTTTGGGGAGGTGGGCACCATGAGTCTCGGTATTGTCCTCGCAGTCGTAGCCGCCATCATCGTCCTTTTGGTCATCTTGACCATTTCGAAGTCGGTTCGTATCGTCCAACAAGGCTTCGAAGGTGTGGTGACACGCTTCGGTGAGTTCAAAGACATCAAGAATCCGGGTCTGACCTTCATCTTCCCTTTCATCGAAGTGATGAAGATCATCGACG